>DATLDR010000131.1:0-69770 GCA_035525775.1 Flavitalea sp. | reverse complement strand
ATTGAACCTAAAGTAGCGTTCCGTAAGGTGAATAATGGCAAGGCTGTTATTGAGTACTTGGAGCAGCTCGGCGTAAATGATCTTCCGTGTTTAATCATACTTGATTACAATATGCCCGAACTCACAGGTTCAGAAGTGCTTGCAATTATCTGTAAAGAAAAAAAGTACGAAAATATTCCCAAAATCGTCTTTAGTACCTCCGGCACAACCGCCTACATAAATGAGTGTATGAAAAACGGGGCTACTGAATATTTTGTTAAGCCGGATAACCTGATGGCATTAGCAACGATCGCAAAAAAAATATTGACTTTGTGCAAAATAAATTAGGAGCGGCCAATGAAAAACCTGTTGTATCAAACGAGGTTATTGCAAAAATTATGTTACAGATATTTGGTGAAGTTTTAATCTAATTGCTTGCACATAGTAGAGGATTTTTCATTCAGAATGGTTAAGAATATTAAGTTAAACATTCAAAACGCAATTAAATCTGTTTGCTGGTTATCATCCATTGGCCATTCTTGAGGAGTACTGTGGGAATAAATTATAAATAGTTTACCTGATTTTCAATATTTAAAAGAAATCCCCGGCAAGCATCTAAGTAGGAAAGCAATTTTGGATTTTGACTTTCTGCCGGCAATGCTTCAATTTCTTTGATAGAAGCCTTTACTTGATGATAAATATCGGAAGACAAACTTTTAATTTTGTGAACTGTTTCACGGATGGTGAGACGCATTTCCATTTCATCCATTACAATGTCAGCTAACTGTTTTAGAATTTCCTTTTCACTTTCAGAAAACGTTCTTGATTGTCTATCAAGAATGCATAATGTACCAAGGTTGTAATTATCATCCGTTTGCAATGGCGCAGCAGCATAAAACCGTAACCCAAATTCTCCGGCTACCAGGGGGTTTGCCAACGTTCTCGGATCTGCAATAGCATTTTCTACAACATAAAGTTCGTGGGACAGGATAGCCGAGGCACACAACCCGGGGTCACGGTTAATTTGATTTACAGTTAATCCAAAATGGGATTTAAACCAAATACGATCCGTATCAACTAGGCTGATGATCGCAATAGGAACTTTAAAAATACTTGAAGCCAGTTTTGTAATCCGGTCGAAACTTCCATCTGCCGGTGTATCAAGAATATTATACTTTTTTAAAGTCTCTATTCTTTGTTTCTCGTTGACAGGCATCTCCACAGTTGTTATCATAAGTTTTAATTAAGGTTTGTTAGTTTGTATGCAAGGTAAAATAAAAATAAATGAAGCTCCATCACCGGATTTACTTTTTGCATAAATACTTCCCGAATGATTGGCAATAATTTTTTTGCATAGCGCAAGCCCTATACCATATCCACCATAGGTACTTGACTCATTTAATCGTTGGAAAATGGTAAAGATCCGGTCGGCATACTCTTCATTAAAGCCAATGCCATTGTCGGAGATTTGTATCTGAACGTATTCTTTGGCCTGATCTAATTCGGAAAAATCTTTTTTTCTTTCATTGGAAAGTTTCAACGAAGTGATCTCTATAACGGGAATAACATTGCGACGGGTAAATTTTAATGCGTTCCCGATAAGATTAAAAAACAGTTGATTCATTTGCAAGGGTATAGCTTCTGCAACTGGCAATTTCTCCAGGCGGATATCAGCTTGCTTTTGTTGTATCAGCAATTCAAAATCACTAATAACTTCAGCAACTATTACATTCAGATCAACCGGTTCAAACTGCTGCGACTTTTGTGAAATACGTGAATATTCCAGAAGGCTTTGAATCAATCCCGACATTCTTTGAGCAGATGCATTAATTCTCTCTATGAATTTTTTATTTGCTTCCTCCAACTCAACAGAATCTAAAACATAATTTGTATAAAACCGGATCTTTCGTAAAGGTTCTTGCAGGTCATGAGAAGTTACATAGGCAAACTGCTCCAATTCCTCATTTGTTTGCTTTAGAAGTTGATATGATTCTTTTAAGGCTTTTGTTCTTTCTTCAACCTTCTTTTCCAATTCATATGCAAATTGCCTTTGTTCCGTAATATCCTGAATCACGCCTAGCAGTCGTACTGGTGTGTGTTCAGCGTTGTACAAAACCTTTCCTTTTATTTTTACCCAGCGGTATGATCCCCCGCTTAAAATTATCCTCGCCTCATAATGAAGATTTCCTGTTATTATTGAATTTTTATGTGCTTCTTCTCTTGCAGGTAAGTCGTCAGGGTGAATAACGGATGCGAATTTTGAACGATCCGTTGTTGGTTCATCAAATCCCCATACTGCATTAAAACGTGGAGAAGTGAACATTTCGTCAGTCAATAAATTAATTTCATACGTACCCAGTTCTGCCGATTCTATTGCAAGCCTTGCATTTTCCTCTGTAAATTCAACCTTTCGACGTGATAATACCTGATCTGTTACGTCAATCGCCACAGCGATAATCCCTGATATGGTGCCATCACCTTCATAATATGGCTCGTAAACAAAATTGATATATATGGTTTCATTTATTCCATTACGTGGCAGCTGCACGGGCCTTTCACTCGCCTGAAATCTTTGCCCCCGGGTATATACATTATGCAATAGCTGTTCAAAGCCCTGGTCCTGGGCCTCCGGTAATCCTTGAAAAATTGGCTTGTTTAAAACTTCTTCCGGTTTCTTTCCCCATAGCTCAAACATTGGATTATTGGCTATTTCCACAATATACTCCGGGCCACGCAAAACACACATAGCGACAGGGGCCTGCAGTATCATGTTACGGAAATTAGTTTGCGATTTTTCCAGTTGTCGTTTTACTAAAATTTTTTCTGTAACATCGGAAGCGATTACTAATACACCTGTGATGATTCCGTTCTCTTCACGGTACGGTTGATAAACAAAATTGAAATAATGTACATCCGAAGAGCCATTGGGTCTTTTAAAAACCACAGCCGTTTCATGACCATAATGGGTGACCCCGTTTGTATAAACGTCCATAAGGAGCTCATGAAATCCCTGTTCTTTCATCTCAGGTAAAATTTCAAGAAATGGTTTGCCGATAGCATCTTTATTTACCCCCCATAAATTCAACACCGTATCATTTGCTACATCTAATACCAGATCTTCGCCAATGAGAATAACAATAGCATCCGTCGAGTTTTCGACTATATTCCGGAACCGTACGGCGTTTTCATCATCTTTATTGGTTTCAATTTCTCCCACGCCCTCACCTATAATCATTATCCCATCAACAACTCCATCTGAATTTTTAAAAGGCAGGTGCAATAAATTAAAATACAAAGAAGGATTGTTATTAATTGACTGGCCGTGGTGAAATGTATTTCCGCTAGAAAAAGCATTGCGGAGTTTCATTACGTAAGATGGGTTGTCGCCGAAAATGGCTTCAACTTTTTTGCCTGTTATTTGTTGAAGATTATATAGTTTATTGTACGGTTCATTAGTAAATATGTAATTGAGATCAGCATCTTTCACGATAGCAAAAGGAACTGAAAGATGCAGAAAGCACCCACTAATATCGGGTACAACAATGGGTTTTCTATTAATCACTGATTTCGTCTTTGGTTGATCTGGTATAGAAAAGTTTCCTCCGGACTTCATAGCTAAATTATACTATAACAATTGGTTAACCGATAATTTTATCACAAGAAATTACCGTTTTTCCCATTAACAATTGTCTTTAGAAATGAATAAGCCCTTACCTTACCATGCAAAAACCGGATTTAGTCGGGATGACTGGATTCGAACCAGCGGCCTCTTCGTCCCGAACGAAGCGCGCTACCGGGCTGCGCTACATCCCGAAAATTATTCCAAATATAAATAGTCTGTTTAAACCGGATGCCTGTATAATGATAGTGTAAAACCTTTTTGCTTAGATTTGCAGCCCTTAACCGGAAGCGGGACGTAGCGCAGCCCGGTAGCGCACTTGCATGGGGTGCAAGGGGTCGCTGGTTCGAATCCAGTCGTCCCGACAAAAAAGGTCTTCCTGAAGTGAAGACCTTTTTGCTTGTATAACATTTATACTTTTATTTTTTTGCCATCGGCATCGGTGGATTATCGCTGTTCCAAAGGTCACGAAACAACTTCCATTTATCACCATCCTTTTTCCATACTGTTATATACTTTCCCTTATCAATTGTTTTTTTACCATCACCCATCTCATATGTGCCAACCTCAGTTAGCGCATCATTACCTTCAAAAATTTCTTTTGTGTTAAGGGTAAAAGCAGTTATTCCACTTTTTGCAAACCCAGCGATCATGGAACCCATCTTCTTAGGATCCATGGCCGCTTCATTTGGTGGATAAATGTTCGCATCAGGATGATATACTGCAACGATAGCTGCAGAATCACCTTTTAAAGCCGCAGCGGTAAACGTTTTGTTCGCATCATCAATCACAGCCCTGTAATTTACAGTGTCGCGTTTAGGTTCATTTGTATCCGCTGTGCTGGTATCAGCATTGCTATTTTCCGCATGATTGCATGCAGCGAACAATACAAAAAAAAGGTAAAGGGGAAATAAGAGTTTCATATTTAAATTTATTGGTGAGGAGATAAAACTATTTTTTAGGGAACCCCGCATCAGCCATTACTTCCTGTATCTGCAATGTGTGTCTTTTTGAATGTGCACCTATGAAAAGTACAATCTGGTACGCATCCACGGTACCTATGGGAAAGCTAGTAACATGCCCCCTCAGATCCTTGCCAGTTGAATTGATATACTGAATCAGTTTGTCTCTTTTTTCGGTAAAAGCATTTAAAGCTTCCTGGCAGTTTTGAAATGGAGTATTCTGTGGCTTAAGCTGCTCCGGCGCCTGAGCTTTGAATGATCTGTCGGTTATCATAGCTATCACCTGTTCATCTGTTAATTTGATCTCACTCCTTTTTTCAGGATTTGCAGATGTATTAATAATGCTGTCGGCCATCTTCCACAGGGTATTTTCCGATGCTGCAATATGCTTCACACATTCTTCCACGCTCCATCGATCAGGAGATGTTTTATACTTCAGCTGCTCTTCACTCAGATTTTTTGTGATGTCTACAAGTGTATTCCTTGTGTTGGCGAGAAAACTACTGGCAAATTTCCTTTCTTTTTCACTGAGCGGTTCCTTACTACCGGTAAAAGCTGATAAAGCAGTAATGAGGAGGAAAACAGATATTTTTCTCATAAGTGTAGTTTATACTTAAATCTAGGTTTTCTTGTACAATTTGCCCGGATTTTGTTAAATTTTAAAGGATAAAATCACTAATACTTGCCTTATCAGGATTTGATTATTAGTTTGCAAATGAATCCAAATCCTGGCAAAATCATACAATTCGGACACTGTTAACTATTTAATATGCCGAGGATTCTCCTAGTACTACTCATACTTCCTTTCACCACATTTGCCCAGAAACAGGTAAACCTTACGTTTTTTGGCGGCTTGTCGAACTATAGCGGTGACCTCCAGGAAAAACAATTTACCCTCGATCAGTCTCATGCAGCGTTCGGAGCGGGACTAAGTTATGAGTGGATGCCTAAACTGCTGGTTCGAGGTGGATGTACCGTTGGAAAGTTAAGCGCTGATGATAGATTCAGTTCGAAAACACTTAACCGCCAGCGAAATCTGAATTTTTCATCGGTTATTTATGATGCAAGTCTTCTTGCAGATTATTCTTTATATGACCTGAGTGAAAAAAGAGTAACGCCATATGTTTTCGCGGGCATTGCGCTATTTGGCTTTAACCCCTATACATATGATTCTACCGGAACTAAATACTTTCTCAGAAATTTAAGTACAGAAGGGCAGGGGTTATTTGAGTACCCGGACAGAAAAAAATATAAAAATGTTCAGTTCTCCATTCCAATGGGAATAGGGGTAAGGTTCAGAATAACAGATAATGCTTACCTGGGATACGAAATCGGCTTCCGAAAAACTTTTACTGACTATATTGATGATGTGAGCAAAACTTATGTGGATGAAGCGCTTCTGGCATCAAACCGTAGCGCGAAAGCGGTTGAACTTGCCTTCCGTTCAAATGAACTGAAAGATGTTAGTCTTCCTTACCCCCGTAATGGAACGGTAAGGGGAGGGCCTAAATACAAAGACTGGTATTACTTCTCCGGCATTACATTATCCATTGGGCTCTTTAACACTTCCGAGGCGGGCTTGTTTGGAGGTAAAGGGAAGAGAGGAAGCATAGAATGTCCTAAGGTTTGGTAATACTTTATAAATTTGCGGATGCCTTACCGCAACCAGCAACACTTCATAGATACGTTAGAAAAAGCAGGCGAATTAATCAGAATTAAAACTTTTGTTGATCCAAAGCTTGAAATCGCCGAGATCACCGATAGGGTAAGCAAAACTGCCGGCGGCGGCAAAGCATTGTTATTTGAAAACACCGGTTATAATATGCCTGTGCTGATGAATGCTTATGGCAGCGAAAAAAGAATATGCCTGGCCCTGGGCGTCAGTCATCTCGATGACACCGCTAAAGAAATTGAGAGTCTGTTCAGGCTGCTTTCTTCTCCCAAGGAAAATATTATAGATAAACTGAAAATGCTGCCCAAACTAGGCCAGTTTGCTTCATGGATGCCTAAATCCAGAAGCGGAAGGGGAGAATGCCAGGAGGTTGTGATGAAACAACCAGATATTACTAAGCTGCCTGTCATCACCTGCTGGCCAAAAGATGGCGGACCTTTTGTAACGCTTCCTATCATTCATACACGTGATCCGCATACCAGGTCGAGGAATGTTGGCATGTATCGCATGCAGGTGTTCGGCCCTGACCTTACAGCAATGCACTGGCATAAACACAAAGTGAGTGCAAAGCATTTCAATGAATACAAAAAGCTTGGAGTAAAAATGCCGGTGGCAGTAGCGCTGGGAGGGGATCCCGTTTATGCTTATTCTGCAACCGCACCTTTACCTGAAAATGTTGACGAATATATGCTTGCAGGCTTTTTACGGAAGAAAAAAGTTGAGCTGGTAAAATGTCTTACCCAGCCTGATGTTGAAGTGCCGGCAGATGCAGACATCATCATCGAAGGATATGTTGACCCTGATGATGAATTAATATGGGAAGGGCCATTTGGTGATCATACAGGATATTACTCACTTCCAGACTGGTACCCCCGGTTTCATATCACTGCCATTACCCATAAAAAGAATCCGGTTTATCCGGCTACAATTGTAGGCATCCCTCCGCAGGAAGATGCATGGCTGGGTAAAGCAACAGAAAGAATATTCCTTGCTCCGATCAAAATGACAATGGTGCCTGAGATAATAGATATAGAAATGCCTGTTGAAGGAGTTTTCCATAATCTCGTTATCACTAAAATAAATAAGGAATATGCAGGGCAGGGACAAAAAGTAATGAATGCCATGTGGGGTGCCGGCCAGATGATGTTTAATAAAATTCTAGTACTTACAGGATCGCCCGATTCAAAAGCGACATTCAGCCTCTCAGATTATAAACAGCTTGCGCAGGATGTTTTCAGGAATATGAATCCGGCAACAGACATATATTTCTCGCAGGGACCTATGGATGTGCTGGATCACAGTTGCAGTAAACTCGGATTCGGAGGGAAAATGTGCATCGATGGTACATTTAAGTTTGAAGAAGAAAAACAGGATGGTACAACCGTAGAAGTTGCGGCGTTCCTCAGCAAAGAAAAGGTAATGCAGGCATTTCCGGAGATCACAGCTATTAACATTAACCTGATCAAGGCAGACATTCCATGTTTAATCGTGAGTGTAAAAAAGAACAGGGTACTTCATGTAGCGTCACTACACAACAGTTTGTGCGAGCTTCAGGATATCGCTGGAATAAAAATTATACTTTACGTTGAACATACCGTTGATGCAAATGACCTCCCGGTAGCATTATGGCGGTTCTGCAATAATGTAGATCCCAAACGTGATGCCATTCTTGCACAACGTGAAACATTCGCCTGCATGGGATTTGATGGCACGATCAAGACAAAGGAACTTGACAATTTTCAGCGCGACTGGCCAAATATTATAGTAGCAGATGATAAAACTATAAATGCCATTGATGCTAAATGGAGCGAGCTAGGGATTGGTAAATTCATTCCATCTCCATCATTGAAATACAGGGAGCAGATGTATGGGGAAGAAGCTGTTGTAAGTGTTTAGTTCTTTTTGATGATCATTTTGTGGGTGTCCTCTGATTTAACCCCATCAGAAAATTTCTTTACGCCGGCATATATATCTGATGGTATTCTGTGCTGTAAAAGCTCAAGCCGTGCAATACTTATTTAATGGATATTCATTCACGAACCTTCATCGAGTAGAATAACAAGACTTGCACATGCGTCAAATGAACATTCTAAATGTCTACATCCTGACGCCGGAGTTTTTCATAATCTCATCAAATTACACATGTGTGTAGTTAAAGGCAGCACAAAAATCGCCAAAAGAAGGAGGTTCTTAAAGATTTGGGGTTGAATCAATACAATTATAATATTATTTTTTTCTATATTGATGCTCCCCAATGCTCCAGATCAACAAATAATTACGTCTTTTTAAGTAAAAGTATTTAGCCATGCCTGTCAGGAAACATTTGATCTTACTATTATGCTTATACGCTTGCGTGGCTACTAATGCCCAAAATAACAAACCGGCTAATAAACAGAAAACAGCTCCGGCTGAAAAAGTAATACATGGAAATCCAAAAAGCCTGCTATGGGAAGTAAGCGGCAAGGGATTAACCGCGCCTTCTTACTTATATGGAACTATGCATATGGTTTGTGCGGAAGACACCAAGATGAGTGAAGGGTTGAAGGCAGCGATTAAAAAAGCAAAGCAGGTTTATTTTGAAATTGATATGGACAATATGGAAGAAATGATGAGCGTGCTGAAATATGCACGCATGACAAACGGTTTGAAAATATCAGATCTCCTTTCAACGGTGGATTATCAGAAACTTCAGGATTATTTCAACAATAATAAATCAGCTTTGCCTTTTGGGATGCTGAGCAGATTCAAACCTTATTTTATTACTGCCATCATCAGTGAAGGCATTATGGGATGTAAAACAAAAGTAAGCGTAGAACAGCTGATCATGGCGGAAGCAAGGCAACATGATAAGGAAGTAAATGGTCTTGAAACTTTGGAATTTCAGGCTTCAATATTTGACAGCATTCCGTATGAGAAGCAGGCAGAGGATCTCGTTATGTATGTAGACAGTATAAATAAATTCAAACAGATCACCATGGAGATGGTTGAAATGTACCGCAAACAGGATATTGACAATATGGATTCACTGATGGAAAAATCAGATCCTGGCATGATGCAGTATATGGATCTGCTTTTGTTTGACCGCAATAAACGATGGGCCTCACAAATTCCTGAAAAGATGTTTAACATGTCCACGTTGTTTGCAGTTGGTGCAGGCCACCTGGGAGGAGAGAAGGGAGTGATCAATTTATTGAAACAACAGGGTTTTACAGTTAAGCCGCTGGACAATACAAAGTTTGTGGACATAAACACGAAAACTGCGAAGAGTTTAACGCTCTAAACAATTGACCAGGCTCATAAGAAGCTAGCCCATTATTTCAGCACTTATTGAATAAAGTGGCGGAAGCGTGAGCTGGCAGTATCTGCAATCGCGCCGTTCTTTGTTTTATAAATAATAAATGCAGCCATATCTGGCCTGGCTTCTATAAATTTCAAAGCTTTTTTTACGCCCATCAGCATCAGCGCATTGTCATATGCATCCGCAGTAGTTGCATTTTTAGCATACACAGTTGCACTGATCATTCCATTACCGGCACTTTTGCCAGTATGAGGATTGATAATGTGAGAATACTTTTTGCCTTTGCTTTCATGGAATTTCCTGTAATTACCTGATGTAGTGACCGCGCCATGATTTAAGATGACTATCCTTTGCATGGGTAGTGCGCTGAAATCATCACCGGAGGGAGATTCTATCCCAATTTTAAAAGGTTTATTCCCTGGTTGCTTTCTACCTTTCACACACACTTCACCTCCTACTTCAACCACGTAATTATTGATCCCTTCCGTTTCCAGATAGCTCGCAATCACATCTACAGTATAACCTTGAGCGATTCCATTTACATCAATCTTTACACAGGGTTTTAGCTTAATAAGAGAATCTCCCTTTAACCTTATATTTTTTATACCAACGCATTTAAGAATCTGGTGTAATTGGTGATCGTCCGGGATTTTTGATGATTGTTTTGCAAGAAACCCCCAGGCTTCTATGAGCGGTGCTACTGTGATATCTGAGAGACCTTTTGTTTCCCTTGTCACTTCTAACGATGTGCGAACAATATTTTTAAGGTGCACATCTAACTTTATGCCACGGGTGCTTTTGTTGAATGCTGATATGGTGGAATATGGCTTGTATACAGACAACGAACTGTCGATGCTGCTGAAGATACTGTCTATTTTGTTTTGGCTAACGGAGGTGTCTGTATGATAATAAGTGACGCTCCATGTAGTGCCCTGAGCCTGGCCGGTGAAATGTACGGTCTTGATTTCCTGCACAGGCGAAAAAAAATAAAGCATACTTGTATATAATACCGGCCACATCAATTGCCAAGTTGCTTCAATGCTATGTAAGCCATTAAACCCATACCCATTTCCAATGCAGATTCATCAATATCAAAAGTGGGTGTATGCAAAGAAGAAGTGAATCCCCTGCTCTCATTTCTTATTCCCATCAGGTAGTAGCAGCAATCAGCTGACTGTGAAAACATAGAAAAATCTTCAGCCGCCATCCATATGTCCTGTGGTAATACATTTTCCCTGCCAATATATTCTTCGGCGTATGATTGAACCTTGTCCGTTAATCTTTCTTCATTGATAAGAAACGGATAACCTCGTACTATTTTAAATTCGCATGATCCGCCGAAACTTTCAGCTATGCCTTCAGCGATCTTTTTCATTTTCATATGCGCTTCGCTGCGCCATTCTTCATTCAGCGCGCGAAATGTGCCTTCCAAATAAACTGTGTCAGGGATCACATTGATTGCACCATCGGCAATGATTTTCCCGAAAGATAATACAGTTGGTACCGCAGGGTTAGCCATGCGGCTTACTACCTGCTGCAACGCAACAAGAATCTGTGCGCTGATCATTACCGGATCAATATTCATGTGAGGTTGCGCACCATGACCACCTCTTCCCTTTACAGTAACAAAGATCTCATCCATCGATGCCATAAACTTTCCTTTTCTAATTCCAATTTTACCGGCAGGTATATTTGGTGAAACATGCTGCGCAATAACAGCAGATGGTTTATTATTAACAAGTACCCCTTCACTGATCATGATGCTTGCACCGCCGGGTAATTTTTCCTCCCCGGGCTGAAATATCAATTTTATCTTTCCTGCAAAATCGTCCTTCATCGACTGCAGTATAGCCGCAGTACCCAACAGCGAAGAAGTATGCGCATCATGACCGCAGGCATGCATCACCCCAGGATTTGAAGAAGCATATTCAACATTGTTTTTTTCGATTATCGGCAGTGCGTCCATATCAGCGCGCAAAGCAATAAGATTATCAGAAGGCTTTGAACCTTCCAGCATTGCTACAATACCGGTACCAGCCATGGGCAACCAGGGAATTTCCAGCTGGTCCAGTCGCTCTTTTACAAAAGCCGATGTTCTGAATTCCTTGAATGACAATTCCGGATGTGCATGAAGATGACGTCTGTTAATGATGGCAGTTGCGTGCAATTCATTCGCCAGTTTTTGAACTCTTTGCTTCAGCATATCTTAATGTTGGTGTTTCAATTCTTTTTCAAGAAAACGCTTTACAAAATCATCATCTGTCATTTCAGGATAATCATTATATAATCTGTCAATTTCTTCTGATTGGCCCGGAGACATCTTTTCATCAGGATTGAGGCACCATGTGCCTTCCAGTAAGCCCTGTCTTCGTAACACTTCATGGATGCCGGGTATGCAACCATGAAATGAATTTTTGGCATCAAAGATCACTGCATTCATGTCAGTGACTCCGATATTCTTTGTTAATAATGTTTCAAAATCATTAACGCCGCCTTTAACCAGCGCAAGCAATTCAACTGCTTTTGACGTCCATACGGCCCAATGTCCAAGCAAACCACCGGTAAATCTTTTCTCCACTTTTTTTCCTTGCACATTGAATTGATATGGAGTAAGCAGATCACCTATAATATTGTCATCATTTCCGGTGTATAGCGCTATTTCATCTCTTCTGGGTGAATTACATACAGCACGGACTACATCGATAGTCTGATAGCGGTTGAATGCAGCAATTTTTATTGCATAAACATTCGGTATTTCCACAAATTGCTTCCAGAATTCGTAGCTTAGTAATCGTCCGCCTGCGGCAGGCTGCAGATAAAACCCGAATAACGGGATTTTTGCAGCTA
Organism: Flavitalea sp.; assembly: GCA_035525775.1. Classification (GTDB taxonomy): domain Bacteria; phylum Bacteroidota; class Bacteroidia; order Chitinophagales; family Chitinophagaceae; genus Flavitalea. The sequence continues at coordinate 57,393 of DATLDR010000131.1, read as the reverse complement.
CTTCTTTAGTTCTTTTTATCAGTTCATCTTCTGTAAGAGAAGATAAACCGCCCATACTTATCAAACCCAGATGATAACCATAATGCGCGGCTGTTTCCGCTTCTTCAACTGCATTTGCAGTGGCGCCTGTTATACCTGCTACCTTGATAATGTTATCAGCAAACTGTGTTTTATTTACTTCTTCTGAAGCCATGCGTAATACAGGTTCAAAAAGATTATACTCGGGGCGGCGTATCTCGAACTGAGTGGTATGTACGCCAACGGCTACTCCGCCTGCGCCTGCAGCCAGGTAATACTTTGTAAGAAGTCTTTGCCTGCTTTCATCAAGTTGCCGGGAAGCATCAAGCGCAAGTGGATGCGCAGGGATAACACAACCTTTATGCAGCAGATCATATATTTTGGAGTCTAATATTTTGTATTCCATTTTATCAGTATTTACCTTTTCTCTCCTGGAAATGCGTTGGTTTATTTAATTTTTTTCCGCCGCTCGTCATCCATTCAGCCAGCAATTCCATCATTTGTTTGAGGGTTACCCGCGGATAACCGAATAATCTGAATGACTCCGCTGCATTGTTTAAATATGCGGTTGGCTGCTCTTCATTTTTAAATAGAGGATTTTGTCCGAATAATCTTCCGAATTCCTCAGCGCACCATTTTACTGATATTGTTTCTGGTCCGGTTACATTTAGAAACTTTGCCGGATGGCTGCAGTATTGCAGTGAACGTAAAGCAATTTCATTAGCATCGCCCTGCCAGATAACGTTGAAGTGGCCCATACTAAGATCAATCTCACGTTGATCCATAACCGAAGTTGCGATCTCTACCAGAACTCCGTATGTTACATCAACAGCAAAATTTAAACGGTATATCAGTAATGGGGTTTTATGCAGTGATGAAAAATATTGGAACATTCGTTCCCTGCCGAGCACACTTTGCGCATATTCGCCGATAGGTTCGGGTGACTGTAACTCTGTTACACCACCATGATATACCTGTGCCATCGGGTAAACATTACCACTTGAAAAAACGACAATACGCGATGAACGGTATTTCTGGGCTACTCTCCCGGGCAAGTAGGCATTCATGGCCCATGTAAGGGAAGCATTGTCTTTTGTGCCGAATTTCATTCCAGCCATGTACAGCACATTTTCAGCTTCAGGCAAGGCCTGCAGTTCTGAATCATTCAACAGGTCTGCATTAATCGTGATGACACCATTTTTATTCAGCTGTTCCTGCGCATTTTGTTCGCTGAACCGGGAAATAGCAATAACTTTTTTATCAACTCCGGCCCTGTCAACTGCCTGCTTTGCAACCGTTGCAAGGGCAGGACCCATTTTTCCGCCTGCTCCCAGAATAATAATGTCACCTGAAAGATTGGCTATGTCTTTTACCAGTGCATCGGAAGGAGTTAAATAACTTTCATATTTAGATTGCAGGTCCTTCATGGGCAATTTTTCAATTTCTGTAATAAGCATAATTTTCTTTGGTAATAATGTCTATAGGCATCAAATAAATATCTTCTACTGTGGCTGAAAGCACAAGGTGCTGGTACAATGACATTACACCACGGTAAGCCTGTTCAACAGGTTTCTGGCAAATAAGAAAATTTATTACTCCTTCATCGAGGTAATCAATATTTTCTTTGAGGAAATCATATCCTACCAGGAGTACATCGTGTTTGTATTTTTTCAGGTAACTGGCAACTGCGGCAACACGGGAATTGGTAACAAAAAGCACCTTGATGTTACCATCTTTAAGCGCTGATGATAAAGAGTTTTCTATTGAATGACTGTCGAACTGTAGTATATCGAGCCTGCTGATGCGGTTAGTGCGTCCCTGTTGATTGAAATATGCCCTTAATCCTTCTTCTTTTCGCATCAGGTGGTGACGGTCTTCAAGTTCCTTGGTAACATTTACGATCAGTATCTCGTGATGATCGTTTACAAGATAGCTGATAAGATTTCCTGCCAGGTATCCTGAGCGATAAAGGTCCGGGCCTATATAGCAAAGGCTTTTTTGTTCTGGTATATCGGAGTTGATGAAAACATAAGGAATGTGCAGTTGTTTACAAAAATTTGTAAACTCCGTAGCTTCATCAATAAAGGAGGGTGCGAGTAAAATGCCATCCGGCTTATTTTTCAGCACCAGTCTTGATTGTCTTATAAAAGAATCCCTATCCTCCTGGTCAAAGAAAATTTTTTCAATAATGATACCCATTTGCCTTAGCTCACTCTCCGCCTGTTCGATACCACGTAGCGGTGCTTCCCAAAAACTGCTTTCTCCTCCGATCTTTGGAATGAGCGTTCCTATCCTGATAATTTTGCGCGAGGCCAGGCGGCGTGCCAGAAGGTTGGGTTGATAATTGAGGTCAGTAATGATTTTATTGATCTTGTCCCGGGTTTTAATGGATACCCCCGTACGTTTATGAATAACCCTGTCAACCGTTGCAATCGATACGTTCGCTCTTCGTGCGATCTCTTTTATACCCGAGAGCTCAGATGGAGGGGTTTTTTTCATATGGGATCAAGTTTCGGTTTTATTTATGGCCCCATCAAAAATCACCTTGCCATTGACTATCGTAGATTTAATATTGATCTGTTCATCAAATATGACTATATCAGCGTCTTTACCAACCGCAAGCGAACCTTTTTTATCTGCCACCTTCATAATTCTTGCTGGTGTATAGCTCATCATTTTAACTGCATCCGTTACTGATACATTGGCAAGAGTGATCATCGTTCTTACAAGTCTGTCGGTTGTTGCGACGCTTCCCGCAAAAGAGCTTCTGTCAGGAAGTTTCGCCACTCCATCTTCTACAATGGCCCTTAATCCTGAATTTTTATTTCCTAAAATAAATTCACCTTCAGGCATTCCGGCCGCCCTCATTGCATCTGTAATCAATGCGATCCTTGAAGGTCCTTTTATTTTGAGTGCCAGGTGAAGTAAGGGTGCCGGCACATGTTTTCCGTCGGCTATTATTTCCACATCCATCTCATCAATAAGAAATGCCGCTTCGATAACACCTGCAATACGGTATGCATTTCTCCTGGTGATGGTAGACATTGCCGAATAAAGGTGAGTGGCGAGTGTATACCCGTTTTCAAATCCCTTTACTACTTCTTCATATGTTGCATCTGTATGTGCCAGTGCAGGAAGAATATTATGCGATTTCATGTAAAGGGCGAATTCCAGTGCTCCATTCAATTCAGGAGCAGCGCTCCATCTCTTAATAATATCAAACCTGGAAATAATTTCTTTGTATTCTGCCGGATCAGGTTCCCTGATATAACGGGGATCCTGTGCTCCACGCTGGTTCATGGCGAAGTAAGGCCCTTCAATATGCATTCCCAGGAACTGTGCACCTGAAAAATTATTTTCATCAGCAAGTTTGTACATTTCCAGTGTGGTAATCAGTTCATCTTTTTCACAGGAAAGGGTGGTGGGTACCATAGCCGTAGTACCATAGCGTGCATGTGTCTCTGCAATTTTTAAAAATGCTGTATCTGAACCATCCATGAAATCATAACCACCGCCACCATGAACATGGATATCAATGAAGCCTGGAGAAATGTAATTTCCCTGTGCATCTATTTCTGTGGAACCCGGAACATCAACATCGCCTTCAACAATAGCAGTTATGGTTTCACCTGTTACCACTATAGTTCCATTAGGAATAATGCGGTAAGGAGAAATTATCCTGCCATTGAATATTTTTAACCTGCGTGTGCTCATGATGGCTGGTTAATAATTTTTTTTATTGGTGAAGCCACCGACCATCTCCTGATCTTATGGCCATACATGGCATAAAAAACAAGGTACAGGTAACAGGGCAATAAAACCCAGTATGCGGCGCGTAAGTTGTATTGGTCGGCAAAGTAACCGTATACGAGTGGCATAATGGCATTGCCGCAAAGCGCCATGATCATTACCGATGAGCCAATCTTTGTAAATTTTCCAAGGCCTGAAAGTGCGAGGGGCCAGATACCTGCCCATATCAGTGAATTTGCAAAACCGAGTAATACTACAAACCAGATAGATATATCGGTCCTGTGACCAAAAATTACTACATCACCATGAGCATATATGATCAATAGCGTGAAGATTGTGCCAAGCGTTGTGCAGAATCGCAATGCATTTACCTGTCTGATAAATTTCGGAATAACAATGATACCCAGAATATATCCGCAAACCGTTGCCGCAAGTGTGTATGAAGGAAAAACTTTTGCCTCGAGCAATTGAATATCCATAGAACCTGCGTAACTGATAACGGTATCAATGGCAATTACCTGTGTTCCTACATGAAGGAAAATGCCTATCGCACCCAGAATCAGTTGTGGAAACTGAAAAATATTACTTTTGGAAGAATTTATTTCTGCAACCTCCGGACTCTCATGCTCAGTATTTATTTCAGGAAGAGGGGAGAAGCGAATAAAAATTGAACAGCCGATCAGCAGTAAACCCAGGCATGCATAAGGTATGATTACCCTTCTGATGAGTTCAGTAAGTGCGATCTCTCTTTGACCTTCGCTCATCAGTGGCAGCTGGCGAAAGAGTTCGCTGTCAGTAGCTTTAAGAATGATGGATGCGAAAACAATAGGTGCAATAATTCCTGCGCCTTTATTGAAAATGCCCATTATGCTGAATCGTTGCGCAGCTCTTTCAATGGGTCCAAGGATGGTGATGTAGGGATTTGCAGCTGTTTGTATGATTGAGAGTCCTGCGCCAAGTGAAAACAATCCCGAAAGAAAAGTTCCATAGCTGCGAGTCATAGCAGCAGGAACGAATATAAATGCACCGGCAGACATAATAATAAACCCATACATCAGTCCTTTTTTGAATCCCATTTTTTTTAGAAGGTATCCTGCAGGAACCGACATCACAAAATAGGAAATGTAAAATGCGAACGCAACAAGGTATGACTCGAAATTAGTGAGCTCACAGGCAATCCTGAAATACGGTATCAGGATAGAATTCATCCAGGATATAAAGCCCATTATAAAAAACAGGCCGCCGACAATCAGGATAGATATTCTTAGTTGTTTGCCGGTAACCTGTTTATTTTCTTCTGAGCTCATTATAAAATATTAATTTTTATTACACAGTTGGTTCCCATCCCGGTTCGTATTTCCTTGACCAGTACTGTTGCGCGGCAGTGTCGCCGATGATGTGCCCGTTTGCGGGATCAGTTTTAAGGGCATTTCCAGAGCGAAGCGCAATGTTTCCAAGCTGGCACAGCAATGTGCTTTTATGTCCTTCAGCTATGTGCGCATTGAGTCGGGTTCCTTTTGTGATAGCTGATAAAAAATTCTGAATATGGATAACATCAAGATGTTCTGCAGGACTTACCAGATCACCTTTTTCGGTATTTGAATCAACTACTTTTTTTAATTCTTTATTATCAAGATCATAAATGGTGTAACCATTTCCATCAACGAACATTGAGCCGGTGTCGCCATAAAATATACATCCTACGGAAGCACCTTCTACATTACGGCCGTTGCAGCTTCTGCCTTCCCATGCCACACTTGTGTTGTTATTGAATTCGAGCGTAAAAACCTGCGTGTCGGGCGTCTGCCAGTCGTCCTTATAACGGTAACGGCCCCCCGCAGAAGTAACTCTAGTTGAAAATTCAGCATTAAGACCCCACCGTGCAAGATCAATCATGTGCACGCCATTATTTAATGCTTCACCTGTTCCCCAGTTCCAGAACCAATGCCAGTTATAATGTATCATGTTATCCTTATATGCCTGACGTGGTGCAGGCCCCTGCCATAAATCATAATCAAGCCATGACGGTACCGCAGCTTCTTTACCTATTCCAATCGATGGACGGTTATTTGTGTACCATGTTTTTGCAAAATAAGGGCGGCCGATAACACCTGCATGCAACTGGTTGATTGCTTCTATTACATTTGGCCATGAGCGGCGCTGGCTCCCCATTTGGATCAGTGTTTTATGTTTCAGTGCAGCTTTCACCAGCAGCTCTCCTTCATTAGGATTATGACTGCATGGTTTTTCAACATAAACATTCTTTCCAGCTTTTGCTGCAAGAATTGCTGCAGGTGCATGCCAGTGATCAGGTGCAGCGATGGCAAGAATGTCCAGATCTTTATTTTCAAGCGCTTTTCTGAAATCAGGAACGGCTGTAGCACGGTTCGAAGTGATTTTTGCTACTTCTCCGATACATTTTTCAGCTGCCCGTGAATCGACATCTGAAACAGAAATTATCTGTGAGTTTTTCTGGCCGGCAAAAGCTTTTGCAAGCGCCAGGCCACGGCTGTTAACGCCCATCATACCAACATTTAGCCGGTCATTGGCACCCATTATCCTTGAATAACTTGCTGCCGAAAAAGATGGCAGCATACTTCCGATTGAAAGCGCAGCTGTACCTTTTATAGTGTCGCTGATAAATTTCCTGCGATTATTCTTCATTGTTATCATTTATACTTTTTGAAAATATGATCGATTGCAACAGGACACCCTCCGCGGCGCTTGCTTTCATCGGCTGCTAACATGAAAGCACACATCTCTATTGTGTCACGAGAATCAACCGGTGGTACACCGGTTTTAAAAAATTTTATTATCTCGCGGAGAAGTGGTTCATATCCGCCATATGCCAGGTAATGAACATTACCATTTTCACCATACGCAGTACCACCGTAATCATGCGTACCGTTTCTTAAACCCCTGAAAGTGCCGATGCGCCCGTCTTTCCATATGCCCGTTACAACATCTGTTTCTTCCTGGAATGATCTGACAACCTGCTTACAGTTTCTTCCGAGTATTGTATATATAGTTTCTATTCCGTGTATTCCATACCAGAAAAGATCAGGATGTGTTTTTTCGAGTGTACAGGGCGTATATGCATCTGCACCAAACACTTTACCAACCGTTTTTCCATTGGCAATGTCCTGTACAGTGGGAGAAAATCGCAGTGAAGAGCTTGAAAATACCGGTACATTATTGTTTTTAGCGGCTTCAAAAATGGCAATTGTATCTTTAAGACTGGCCGCGATTGGTTTGTCAATGAAAAGGGGCTTGCCTGCTTTTATAACCTGCAAGGCCTGTTCCCTGTGCAATCTTCCATCATTGGTTTCTAGCAGTATAGCATCTGTTTCTTTCAGCAGTTCGTCTATGGAACCGGTGATTTTTACTCCATATTTTTTTATGTCTTCAGTGATCTGTGGAATACGGCTATAGCTGGATTCAATATCACGGCTGCCGTATGGATATGCCGCCGTAACACGGAACCCTGCATATTCAGGTTGTTCATTACTATTGTTGATAACTTTAGTGAAGGCTTCGCAGTGCGAGGTGTCGAGACCAATTATTCCTATTCGTACCGTTTCGGTATTTTTTCTAGTTGATCTCTTCCGGGCAAATAAAGAAGGGCTTAAACCAAGCCCCAGGCTGGCTAAAGCAGTTGTTTTGAGGAAGTCCCTCCGGTGTTTTGGTACAAGCATAAAACAAGTTACGGTAACGTACCCGAAAAAACAAAATCGCAATCAGAGCCGAAGTTTCACAAGTAACTTATTCAACTATAAAGCTCCTCTTAATCTCAGTAACTCTGTTTCAGCGATCTTTGTATTGTATCTGGCTGCTATCAGCCGGTTGAAGGCCGTTTCAAGACTCAGCTGTGCTTCACGCAATTCCAAAAAAGTAGACACTCCCTGGCGGAAGCGCTCCAGGGCAATGAAAACGTTTTCTTTTGCCAGAGTGATATTTTCTTCTTCCAGCTGTAATGCCTTTTTCTGATACTGGTAGTCTTTGTATGAATTATCAACACCAAGTTCAATGCGCGATTTCTGTGTGATATAAGCCAACCGGTTATAGTCTATATCCAGACCTGCCTGTTTAATCAGCCTGCGTGTGTTGAAGCCATTTAATAAGGGGATAGTGGCCGTGAATCCGTAATTGAATCCTTTATTCATACTAAATATCGGCTGAAATTCTGGGTTCACCACAGAAGCATTGGAGGTTCTTCCAAAATTATAGGCCGAATTAAATTGCACAGTTGGAAATAATTCAGAACGCCGTTCTTTCAGTGCGGTCTTTGCAATGTCAATAGTTTGCTGACGGGCCAACAATCCCGGATTCATTTTTTCTATGTCATTCGCTACATAATTATAATCTATCGCCAGGTTTAATGGTATGCTGTCGCTTACATCATATTCGGTTTGTATAGGCATCCCTGTCAGCTGGTTAAGCTGCGAACGTAATTGTGCGATCAGCGTTTCCTGTAATAATCTTGCGGCACGCTGTGCATTAAGGTCAACACGTGCCTGCAGTAATTCTGGTTTGCTTCCCAGTCCAACAGATATTTTCTTTTCAGCAAGTTTTACTCTTTCTTCATTGATGGTCATGAGCGTGTCAATTGCCTTAAGCTGTTGCTTCTGCCTTACAATGTTGTAGTAATTATTAATTACAGAAGCAATAGAATTAACAACCTGTACTTTTATATTCGCTTCGCCAAGTTCTTTCAATTGCTGATACCGGTAACGGGTTGCAAACATTTTCAAGCCATCGAACAACGTCCAGTTGAGATTCACGGTCGCAGAAAGATTACTTGAATTCACATTTGCGCTTCTCTTTCTTCCATCAATAAAATTTTGTTTCTGGTTATTGTCATTCCATATTTTACCAGCAGTACCACTCAGCTGTGGCAAAAACGCAGCGTTTGCATAGTTATAATCAACGGTTGCAGATTGCGCGTCATTTTTCACCAGTAATATGTCGTAGTTATTTTTCAGTGCAGTGCCGATCGCTTCTTCAATCGTAAGCACCTTTTGGCAAAAAACATTCAGCGTCAGCAGTAAAAAAAATGTTGAACTTAAGAATTTCATGTATACATTAATTTATGCCCTTTGTGATTCAGTTTCATCCAGAAGCTGCATTCCTGTTTTTTTCTTTTTGCGTGAAAGGAATGAGTACATAGCAGGTATAACATATAATGTAAGGACCAATGAAAAAAGGATACCACCTACCAGCACAATACCCAATGGTATCCTGCTTGTGGCAGCGGCACCTAATGAAAGAGCAATTGGAAGCGCTCCGAGTGTCATCGTTAAGCTTGTCATAATGATGGGCCGCATACGGGCGGTCGCAGCTTCTGTAACTGCTTCAAGTTTACTGAGACCTGCTTCCTGTTTTTTGTTGGCAAACTCAACAATAAGGATCCCGTTCTTTGTAACAAGACCAATCAGCATGATCATGCCTATCTGGGAAAATATATTCAGTGTTTGTCCGAATATCCATAAAGAAAGTATCGCCCCGGCGATCGCAAGTGGAACAGTCAACATGATCACAAACGGATCAATAAAACTTTCGAACTGTGCAGCAAGAACAAGAAATATCAATATGAGTGCAAGGATAAATGCAAACAAGGTGTTACCGGAGCTTTCAGCAAAATCTCGTGAAGAGCCTGCCAGACTTGTAGCAAATGATTCATCAAGCAGTTTATTGGCTATCTCATCCATTGCCTTTATACCATCGCCCAGCGTTTTTCCCGGTGCAAGGCCGGCAGATACGGTCGCAGATTTATACCTGTTGAAGTGATAGATCGTTGGTGGAGTGGTTTCCTCTGTTATCGTTACCACGTTATCGAGAGAAATAATTTCATTACGGTTATTCCTCACAAAAATGTTTTTCAGGTCCGTCGGATCGTCCCTTTCATTTCTCGCAACCTGCCCGATCACCTGGTACTGCTTTCCTTCTTTAATAAAATATCCCAGTCTTCCATTACTCAGAGCAAGTTGCAGCGTTTGTGATATGTCTGCTACACTAATACCAAGTTCACTTGCTTTCAGGCGGTCAATATGAATCTTGAGCTCAGGCTTATTGAATTTTAGGTCTGCATCAACCCCCTGGAAGATAGGGTTCCTCTGCACCTCTTCCATGAATTGAGGTAGCACTTTCGAAATCTTATTGAAATCATTGTTTTGTATTACGAACTGAACAGGTAATCCGCCACGTCTGTTCACGGAAATGGTCTGTTCCTGTATTGCAAAGGCCCTTCCTTCAGGAAAATTATTCATGTTCCGGTTGATCATGTCTACTATTTCCTGTTGTGAACGCTTTCTATTCTGCGGATCGGTAAACAGCGCCCTTACAAATCCTGTATTTGAAGCACCGGAGCCCATGAATCCGGGTGATGTAACACTCATCACTATTTTAGCTTCCGATATGGAATCAATAAAAAACTGCGAAAGCCTGTCAATATATTTATCCATGTAATCGAAGGATGTTCCTTCGGGAGCTGTTACCTGCAGCCTTACCTGGCTTCTGTCTTCCAGAGGAGCCAGTTCAGACGGAATATCCTTGCCGATAAAAAATATCAATCCAAAACATATTGTAACGATAACCACAGCCAGCCACCTCATGTGCATGAACTTTTGCAATGAAGTATGATAACCGTTTTCCATTCCCCTGAAAAACGGCTCAGTTTTCCTGTAGAACCATGAATGCTTATGTACCTTCTTTGTAAGCTTAACACTCAGTACCGGAGTAAGTGTAAGGGACACAAACGCGGAGATCAATACAGCACCCGCCACTACAATACCGAATTCACGGAACAGTCGCCCGACAAATCCCTGCAGGAAAATGATAGGCAGGAAGATTACAGCTAGTGTAATGGAGGTAGCGATGACCGCGAAATAAATTTCCTTTGCTCCTTGTTTTGCGGCCTGGTATTTAGGGATACCAGCTTCCATCTTTTTATAAATGTTTTCGGTAACAACAATTCCATCATCCACCACAAGGCCAGTAGCGAGTACGATACCCAGCAGCGTTAATACGTTTATGGTAAAACCGCTTACATACATAATGAAAAATGTACCCACGAGCGCAACAGGAATATCTATTAAAGGACGCAATGCAATGAGCCAGTCGCGGAAGAATAAATAAATTACAAGGACAACGAGTATAAAAGAAATTACAAGAGTCTCTTCTACTTCAAGGATTGAGTTCTTGATAAATTGTGTCTGGTCGAGCGCGATATTCAATTTTATATCTTCTGGTATATCTTTTTTTATCTGTTCGAGCCGTTTGTAAAATTCGTTTGATATCGCTACGTAATTTGTACCTGGCTGGGGAATGAGTGCCAGTGCAATCATCGGAATGCGGCTTTCTTTCAGTATCGTTTCCTCATTCTCCGGACCCAGCACCGCTTCACCTATTTGTTTCAACCTGATATCGGCACCGTTTACATTTTTAATGATAACATTGTTGAAATCCTCTTCAGTACTTAATCTACCAAACGTGCGCACGGAAAGTTCTGTGGCATTACCTGATATTTTGCCCGAAGGGAGCTCTATATTCTCGCGGTTAAGTGCGGCAGCTATATCACGTGGTGTTAAATTGTAAGCGCTGAGTTTTGCAGGGTCGAACCAGATGCGCATTGCATATCTTTTTTCACCCCAGATCTGGATGCTGCTAACACCCGAAATGGTTTGCAATCTTTCGACCAGCACATTATTTGCATATTCTGTTATCTCCAGCTGGTTGCGGGTGTTGCTCTGAACGGTCATGGAAATTATAGCGTCCGAACTCGCATCGGCTTTTGATACAACAGGTGGTGCATCAAGATCCTGTGGCAGGCTGCGCACAGCCTGCGATACTTTATCACGTACATCATTAGCCGCTGCCTCAAGGTCAACATTCACATCGAACTCAACATTGATATTGCTTGTGCCCTGGCTGCTTAGTGAAGTAATATTTTTTATTCCGGCGATGCCGTTGATAGCTTTTTCAAGAGGTTCCGTGATCTGTGATTCAACAATGTCGGCATTCGCACCAGGGTAGGTGGTACGGACATTGATATTCGGAGGATCTATAGCTGGATAATCCCGCACCCCCAAATAAGTAAATCCGATTATTCCGAATAAAACAATTATTACATTCAGAACTGTGGCAAGTACCGGCCTCCTTAAACTTAACTCCGAAATATTCATACTCTCAGTTCACTTTCGTTAATGTTATTTTGCTCTCGGGCCGGATAGCAAGCAGACCAGTGGTAATAATTGTGTCGCCAGCTTTAAGTCCATCTGTTATTTCTACAAAAGTTGAATCCCTGATACCTGTGGTGACTATTTTAAATTCAGGAATTCCATTATTATACAACACAACTTTTTTATCTCTTGCCTGAGGAATGATCGCCTGCGTCGGGATTACAATCGGTTCTGCTTTGTTACCCAGTTTCAGCGACACTTTTGCAAAACCTCCTGACACCAGCTCATCATGCCTGCCCTTTACAAGTGCACGAATTTTAAGTGTTCTTGTATTCGCTTCGATCGCTGATTCTGTTGCCATGACAGTGGCCCTGTAGTTTTTATCAGCTCCATTAATCGTGAAGGCCACTTCCTTTCCTCTTTTCATATTCTCACTGTATTTTTCGGGTACCGTGAATTCAAGTTTTAGATCATTTACCTGGCTGATCGTCGTAAGGATATTTGAAGGCGTTACATATGCCCCAAGGCTAATATTTTTCAATCCAATCTTACCGGAGTATGGCGCAGTGATATGTGTTTTACTGATATCAACTTTTACGAGGCCTATATCAGCATTCAGGTTGTTGGCTTCGAGCTGACTGAGATCATATTCCTGCTGGCTGATACCACTTATATCGAGCAAAGCTTTCTGCCTTTCAACGGTTTTCTGTGCTATTGACAATTGCACTTCAAGCTTCTTCAACCTTGCCTGCAGATCTTCATCGAATAATTTTGCCAGCAATGTGCCTTTTTGTACAACATTTCCTTCGGGGATGTTGAGTGCAACTAATCTACCGGAAATTTCAGGACGTATTTCAGTCGTCTCGTAGGGGAGTAGTGTTCCCGGAACTTCTATATTTTCACTTAAAGGTCTGCTTCTTACGATAAATCCTTCAACCTGAACGGGGAGGTTGACCGAGCGTACGGTCATCACCTCAGGAGCTTCATCTTTTTGTTTACATGATATTGCGGCAATACCAAAACATACAATGAACACAAACGACAACTTAAAAATGCGCATCTCTTATGATTCAGCAATAAAATTAAATCTTTCCTGTGCGTTTAGACGTCCATTATGCCGTATACTTTCGCCTTCAACGCATTGTTTTTACCTTAAGCAGCTGTTTAACTTTATGTGCCGTATGGATAAGATCCCTTTTATCCCGGTGAAGAATGGTTACATGTCCCATTTTTCTGCCAGGTTTTGTGTTCTTTTTCCCGTATATGTGAACAAAAACATTGTCCATTTTTAAAACATCATTCAATCCTTCATAATAAGCTTCTCCAACATAACCCTGGTCTCCAAGCAGGTTGATTATCGCTGCCGGCAGAATTGTGCCCGTGTTACCGGGTGGATATCCAAGAATGATGCGCCACAGCATATCAAACTGCGAACAGTAGTTGGCCTCGATGGTGTGATGACCGCTGTTATGGACGCGGGGCGCTGTTTCATTCACATACACCTCACCTTCATTATCCAGGAATAATTCTACCGCAAATATCCCTGCGCTTTTCAGTCCCTTTACAACTTCAAGGGATATCGCTTCAATCTTCCATAATGTTTTGTCTGGAATATCTGCAGGACTGATCTGGTAATCGAGCAGGTTAAGATCAGGATCGAATACCATATCAACCGGAGGGTATATTGCAACTTCACCTTTTTGATTAATGGCGACAATCTGTGCGATTTCTTTATGGACATTCACCATTTTTTCAAGCACGGAAGGCGCATTGAAACCTTTTTCAAGGTCTTCTTTTTTTCTGATCACCTGCACGCCACGTCCATCATAACCACCTTCCGCTATTTTGTGCACAGCTGGCAAAAACGGTTCCTGCTCACGTAATTCATTAATATTTTTGGTTACAACAAAAGTGGGTGACGGTATATTATTCTGCCTGTAAAATTCCTTCTGCTTGATTTTATCTTTAATGATGCGCAGCGCTGAAGGAGAAGGATAAACTTTAACCCCTTCTGATTGAAGTTTTTCAAGCGCATCAACATTTACTGATTCAATTTCGATGGTTATTGCATCGAGCTGCTTTCCGAAGTTGTAAACATCATCAAAATTTCTGATGTCGCCTTTAATAAAATGATGGCAAAGATGTGCTGCAGGTGCTAATTCATCACTTTCCATGATATAAGTTTCCACAGGATAATTTGCAGCAGCCTGCAATAACATTCGACCTAACTGTCCCCCACCCAGTATACCTGCTTTAAGCATGTAGAATTATTGAAGCGCAAATATAGCAAGGTTCGAAAAGAAGTTTAACTTTACAATCCATATGCGCCCCGATTATCCACATAAATTATTCAAAGATGTAAGGGTAATGTATTGCCTTCTCATGATCGCACTTGCCATGGATGCGTTGATGTTTCTGTAAGCTGCACAAAACATTCAATCATCATCAATTAATTTAAATGATCATGCCAGAAACCGATTTTCTTCCGCTCCTTGGAACAGACTATGTTGAATTTTATGTAGGCAATGCAAAGCAATCCGCACATTACTACAAAACAGCTTTTGGATTTCAATCGCTCGCTTATTCCGGTCCGGAAACAGGCGTTAAAGACAGGGCCAGCTATGTGATCAGGCAGAATAAACTCACATTCGTACTCACCACTCCATTGAAGCCTGAAGGGCCTGTTGCCGAACATATCATGAAACATGGCGATGGTGTTAAATTTCTGTCACTAACCGTTAATGATGCTGCAGATGCATGGAAACAAACTACACAAAGAGGTGCACAAAGTTTTATGGAGCCCGTTGTATTGAAAGATAATGATGGTGAATTAATGATGAGCGGAATTCATACTTATGGTGAAACGGTGCATTTATTCATAGAAAGAAAAAATTACAGGGGCGCCTTTATGCCAGGTTATAATAAATGGGATGCAGGATATGAAGCGGAACCAACAGGACTGCAGTATGTAGACCACTGTGTAGGAAATGTTGGATGGAACCAGATGAACCGGTGGGTGAAATTTTATGAAGAAGTGATGGGCTTCAAAAACATTCTCACTTTTGACGATAAGGATATTTCTACTGAATATTCCGCGCTGATGAGTAAGGTGATGAGTAACGGCAATGGATATGTAAAATTTCCAATCAATGAACCGGCAGAAGGGAAGAAGAAATCGCAGGTAGAGGAGTATCTGGAATTTTATAAGGGCGAAGGTGTTCAGCACGTTGCCATTGCCACGTCCAACATTATTAAAACAGTGTCTGAACTGCAAAAAAGAGGAATTGAATTTTTAAAAGTCCCCGATAGCTATTATGACACACTTCTGAATAGGGTAGGTAAGATTGATGAAGACATGACTCCACTTAAGAACCTGGGTATACTGGTAGACAGAGATAATGAAGGTTATCTGCTTCAGATATTTACTAAACCGATGCAGGACAGGCCTACGGTGTTTTTTGAGATCATCCAGCGTAAGGGAGCTAAGAGTTTCGGCAAAGGAAACTTTAAGGCATTGTTCGAAGCCATTGAAAGAGAGCAGGAGAGAAGAGGAAATTTATAATATATTATATACTTAATTAATATATAAATAACGGTGTTATTCACACGTGTAAATAAAAACAGTTTCAGGTAGAATTTTTGTATCCTAATTTCGTTTCAAACAGATTGAAAAAATTTCATGAAGCAGCTAACGGCCCTGATTTACATAATGTTTTATGCCTTATTGGTAAATGGTCAGACAGCCGCATCTGTATTCAGTTTTATTGATTACCAGCGTTCATTTCCGCGGTTTAGTGAGGCCCTTAAAAGGAAGGAAGATACCCTGATGAAACAATTCAGGGATAAAAAACTGGAATGGCCGGTGCGGAATATCTACATACGTTCATTTAAATATGACAGTCAGCTTGAAGTTTGGGTAAAATATGAGAATAACGAAAAGTATAAGCTTTTCAAAACATACAAGGTTTGTGCGCTGGCAGGGTCACTGGGACCTAAAAGAATGCAGGGCGATTATCAGGTTCCTGAAGGATTTTATTATATAAATGAATTTAATCCAAGAAGTACCTATCATCTTTCATTAGGACTTAATTATCCCAACGCTTCTGACAGGATACTTGGTGATTCATTACAACCCGGCGGAGATATTTATATACATGGTAAATGTGTTACTTCAGGATGCATCCCTATTATGGACCAGCAGATTGAAGAGCTATATATTCTGGCATCTCATGCACACAGCCAGGGACAGGATTTTATTCCTGTACACATCTTCCCTGTGAACTACAAAAATGAAAAAAGCAGTGCTTATCTGGCAAAATACCTGAAACAGTTTCCTGAATACATTAAACTTTCCAATGAGCTTAAGCAGGCGTTTAATTACTTTGAAAGAACAAAAAATCTACCGGTCATCCTCGTTGGCAGCAAAGGAGAATATATTGTTGGGAATACGGTTGCAGAACCTGAGCCTGAACCGGAAGTAATTCGTAAATCCCGCAGACCACTAAAAGAATTTAATGAAGAAGAACTCGCTAAAGTTGTTGACAGGCTTCCTGTTTTTCCGGGAGGCAATGAAAAATTTCAGTTATTCCTGGACCAGGTGACGCTTGAAATGGCTCCTTATCTCGACAAACAAATGAAAAAAACCTATGTAATGGTTGAATTCATTATTGATAGGGACGGTAAGCCGGCATATGCAAAAGTTATCAAAGGTGGCAACGATGAGATGAATGACAAACTGCAGGAAAGATTTGAAAATATGCCAGCATGGTCGCCTGCTACACGTGCACAAAAAAATGTAGCCATCAAACTGAAGCAATCTCTTGAGATCTCGAGATAACGGTGATCCGGATTATAAAATATCCATTGCTTTTGCAAAGAAAGTACAAACAAAAGGCAGCGTTAGCGTAACCAGCTCTCCCTTGAATTGAAGTACAACAAAAAATGCAATAACCGAAAGAAAAAACAGTACCCAGTAAAGTCTTGTTTGTTTATCAGTAGCAGTGTTCATTTCAAAAATTTACGCGAAAATAATACAAAACATACATTCAGAAAATTCCAATAAATTCGCGCACTGCGTCATACGAAAATTTGAAAGTTCATTTTTACATACGTTACTACACAAGGCCAGGCGAATCGCTTCATGTTACAGGAAACATAGAAGTGCTTGGTGAATATGATCTACATAAAACATTCGCTCTTCAGTGGTTCGACGATCAGTTCTGGCATGGCTCCATCGAGGTAGACCCTACAAGGGTTACGAAAATCCATTATTATTATATTTTCAAAAATGAAAATGGAGAAATGCTGCCAGAAGGTTGCCGCAACCGCATTATCGATGTTTCCAAAACAGGAATTGAAGAGATAACCATCACCGATGCATGGAACCATCCAGGCGAGTATGAAAATGTTTTTTATACTGATCCTTTCCGTAAAGTGCTGCTGAAAGATCACCAGGCGAAAGCAAAGTGTAAGTCTCCAAAGACTTTCACACACATATTTAAGGTAAAAGCACCACTGTTAAAAAAACATGAAGGAGTTTTTATTTCAGGAAATAATGAACTTCTGGGAAACTGGAACAAAGATGTGGTAAAAGTGCTGGCACAGGAAAATAATTGGTGGACGATCAAACTGAATATACGTTCAGACGCTTTTCCATTATCTTATAAATATGGTATCTGTAATTCGGCGGACGGTACATTTCTATCATTTGAACAGGGCGAAAACCGGTTATTGCAGGGAGAGTCTTCTACAAAAAAAATACATATTATTCATGATGGTTTTATTAGGTGTCCGAATAATACATGGAAAGGAGCCGGAATAAGCATACCAGTATTTAGTTTAAGAAGCAGGAATTCTTTTGGGGTCGGTGAATTCAATGACCTGTGTTTACTGGCAGATTGGGCGAAAAAGACGAGGCTGAAACTAATACAGCTTTTGCCTGTGAATGATACCATCTCCACGAATACATGGAAAGATTCTTATCCGTATTCATCCATTTCAGCATTTGCGCTTCATCCTTTATACCTGAATCTTGAAGAAGTTGCAGGCAGGCATCACGCTGATATAATAAAGTCCTTAAGAAAAAAACAAAAGCAGCTGAACGAGCTGACAGAAGTGGACTACGAACAGGTGATTAAATTCAAGGTGGCAACTGCACGTGAATTGTTTGAGTTGCAGAAAGAAAAATTTCTCAGGGATGAAGAGTTTATTTCATTTTTTGAAGAGAACAAGCATTGGCTTATTCCTTATTCTGCCTTTTGTTACCTGCGTGACAGGAATGGCACACCGAATTTCAGGAAATGGAAACTGTATACTTCCTATGATAAGGATGCTATTGAAAAATATGTTTCGCCCAAATCTAAGCATTACGACAATATTGCTTTCAATTACTACCTCCAGTTTCATCTGCACAAACAATTAAAAATTGCAGTGGATTATGCGCATAAACTTGGAATCATCATAAAAGGTGATATTCCTATAGGGGTAGATCCCAATAGTGTTGAAACATGGGTGAATCCTGAGCTGTTCAATATGGATATGCAGTCAGGCGCACCTCCGGATGATTTTGCAGTGACGGGACAAAACTGGTCGTTTCCAACATACAACTGGGATAAAATGGCGGAAGATAATTTTGAATGGTGGCACCGTAGGTTTGGTCAGATGGCAAAATATTTCGATGCGTTCCGGATCGACCATATACTTGGCTTTTTCAGAATCTGGAATATACCAGTTGATTCCGTACAGGGAATTATGGGATATTTTAGTCCCGCTCTTCCTCTGCATGTTTATGAATTTGCACAAAGGGGAATGTGGTTCAACTATCACCGTTTCTGCAAACCATTTATTACTGATGGTGTGCTATGGGAATTATTCGGTCCTAATAAGGATAAGTTCATGCCATTTCTTTCAGCAATAGGAAATCATCATTATGTGCTCCCAGAAGAATTTTCAACACAAAGAAAAGTTGAAGCACATTTCAACACATTGGAAGCAACGAGCGATAATAAGAAGATAAAAGAAGGTTTGTATGAACTGATATCGAATGTCATTTTGTTCGAAGTAAAAGAATCTAACGGCCAGCAGTTTCATTTCAGGATATCAATGGAGAACACCACTTCATTCAAACATCTCGACTGGAATATTCAGCAACAGCTGAAGGCAATGTATAACGATTATTTTTACGTTAGGCAGGAAGACTTCTGGAAGAAAGAGGCGATGAAGAAATTACCCTCGCTTAAGTTGTCTACGAATATGCTTATCTGCGGAGAAGATCTGGGCATGGTACCTAAAGTCGTACCCCAGGTGATGCAGCAACTGGGTATGCTTAGTCTTGAGATTCAAAGAATGCCTAAAGATCATAATCATAAATTTTTCCATCCCACGAATGCGCCATATTTATCTGTCGTAACTCCTTCTACGCATGATATGAGTACCATTCGTTCATGGTGGGAGGAAAACAGGGAGATCACCCAGGATTTTTTTAACCAGGAACTCGGGCAGCAGGGCGATGCTCCTGAAACGTGCGAGGCATGGATCAATAAGGCGATCATCATTCAACACCTGTATTCTCCGGCGATGTGGAGCATTTTTCAGTTGCAGGATATAATGGGCGCAGACCCTGTGATACGGAGAGATGATCATCAATCTGAACGTATTAACGTACCGGCAATTTCAAATTATTACTGGCGATATCGAATGCATATTACACTGGAGCAGCTGCTGAAAGAAAACGAATTCAATGGGGAGTTGAAAAAATATGTAGAGGCAAGCGGACGATGAAAATACGCTACTGGAAATACGACTTACCATTTGTATACCCTTTCACCATTTCGAGGGGAACTAAAACTCATCAGCCAACTTTAATTGTTGAGCTGGAGCATATAGGAATTAAAGGATACGGAGAAGCGCCTGCTATTGCTTACTATAATATCCCGGTGGATAAGATGATCGCTGACATTGAGGCGAAAAAACAATTCATCGAAAAATACGCTTTCACAGAACCGGAACGATACTGGCATTACTTGCATCATCTTCTGCCGCAAAATAATTTTCTTGTGTGCGCGCTGGATATTGCAGCGTGGGACCTGTTTGGCAAGATGTGCAATCTGCCTTTATATAAACTCTGGGGATATGATCTAAAAAATGCCCCGTTAACAGATTATACCATAGGCATAGATACGCTTGGCAACATGTTGAAGAAAATTGATGACAACCCCTGGCCGGTTTATAAAATAAAATTAGGTACACCCGAAGACATCAAAATTATCCGCGCCATCAGGGAACGAACAGATGCACGTATACGGGTTGATGCAAATGCAGGATGGTCGATTGAAGCCGCAAAACAACTAATTGTTCAATTAAAGGAATTGAATGTAGAATTCATTGAGCAACCACTCGCAAAAGACTCCTGGGAGCAGATGAAAATGTTATATAATCATTCGCAGATACCTTTGATTGCAGATGAATCATGTGTAAGCGAACAAGATGTTGAAAAATGTAAGGGATATTTTCATGGCATTAATATAAAGCTTACCAAGTGCGGTGGCATAACACCTGCAATAAGAATGGTAAAAAATGCCCGCGATATAGGTTTACAGGTAATGATAGGCTGCATGAATGAAACCACAATAGGTTCAGCGGCTATTGCTCATCTGATCCCTTCCGTTGACCATGCTGATGTGGACGGTCCATTACTTCTGGCCACTGATGTAGCCACCGGACTCACGTATGAGGAAGGCCGAATTGGAGTTTCTGAAAAACCAGGGCTGGGTATTCAATTCCACCCTCCTATGACAGGATAACGGTGTTTCTCGAATTGGGAATCTTTTTTTATATTAAACTTAGGTATATTTATTGCGTCTGATGGTTAAACGTATAGGCCAAATTATGCGAAAAACGTTATTATGCCTTTTTGTGATCTCGGTTTGTGTTGGAATATTTTCATCATGCCGTAAAAATGTATTACCTGTAAACGGGGGCGGGGATCCGCCGCCTCATGACGGTCCTTTACCCGAACAAAAGCTTGAAGAAACTCAACCTCCTGTACTTTCGCCAGTAACGTATAATATATCGACTAATATTCATGGTTATTATAAAGCACTTCCTGCACGCTATTTCGAAAGCAACGAAAAATATCCGGTTATTATCTGGTTACATGGTGGTGGTCAGTATGGCAATGGCAACTCAGACCTTCCGATTGAACTGCAGGAGGGAATCCCGAAGCTTATCAATGAAAAGAAATTTCCAGCTTCATTTACTGTTAACGATGAAAAGTTTTCTTTCATCGTTATTGCACCGCAATTGGTTAAGAAAATATTCAATCCAGAAATGGAAACACTCGTTACGTATGTTAAAAATACTTTTCGCGTAGATCCTTCAAGAATTTATTTAGCAGGAATGAGCTTAGGTGGCAGGATGTGTTCTGAATATGCTGCTTACAAACCTAATGAGATCGCTGCGCTGGTCGCCATGGCCGGCTTACCACCGATTGATGAGGAGCTTACAGGCAAATGCAGTGCGATGTCAGAAGCACAATTACCGGTTTGGCAATTTCATAACAAAGATGATAGTGCCTGGTATTACAGTGAAGCCAGCAGGTATATTGAAGTGTTCAATGGATTGAACCCTGTTATTCCTCCAAAATTCACAACATTTGAAGTAGGTGAAGCTAGGTTACATCATGATTGCTGGACCCGCACTACTGATCCCAATTACAGGGAAGATGACAAAAACATCTACGAGTGGATGTTGCAGTATTCAAGATGATATATAATTATCTAATTATTTTCCTCCGCCTTCTTCAGGTGCCGATGCTTTCACGGTATTCACTGTTTCTGACGCCTGGTCTTCTTCGCGGTTGTTGAAATAGTTTCCAAAAATATCGGCCAGCTTTTTCGATGAATATACTTTTGTGAAGTCGTTATTGCTGAGTGCTATGATGGTTACCTTATCGTCAGGAAGCCGGTAAAAAGCAGTTCTGTTGCCATGCCACCAGCCATTATGGTAAACGAATTTTTTACCGCTTCTCAACAGGAACATTCGCCATCCCAAACCATAGTTATTGATACCAGGTTTTTCAAAACTATATCCGGAGAACGCTGAATCCAGGGTTTCTTTTTTAAAGAACGTTCCTCCATACAAGGCCTGATCCCATTTAAGCATGTCTCTTACAGTACTATAAACATTTTTATCGCCATATACCTGGTCGAGGTAATCAAATGCATATTCACGTCCGCTTGCAAAATATGATCGGAGAAAGCGTGCACTGTCACTCATGGTGAATATATAAGTATCGTGCATGCCGAGCGGCTCAAAAAAATTGATCCTCATGTATTCAGGGAATGGAAGACCGGAAATTTTTTCAGCGATCAATGCAAGCAGCGCAAAGTTTGTATTTGAATAACTGAAACGTTTGTCGGGCTGATTGATTTGAATTTCTTTATGATGGGTGATTATGAAATCGAGTACATCCTTATTTGTTACATGTTTTTTTCTATCCCACCCAAGCCTTTCCATATAATGCACATAATTAGGAATACCGCTTCTGTGGTTAAGTAAAGTTTTAACTGTTACCCCTTGCAATGGGAAACCAGTCAGATAATTCGAAACAGGATCATTTATATTGATCTTACCCTGTTCCTGCATTTTCATGATCGCCATCGCGGTAAACGTTTTTGATACTGATGCGAGATGAAAGGGAGTGGAGGGTGAAATGGAATCTCTTTTTAAACGGGGATTCCAGAAACCTGAATATTTTTCATAGATGACCTCACCATTTTTTGCCACGAGGATGCTGCCATTAAATTGCCTGTGCCCGAAAGTGCTGTCTATAAATTGCTCAACTTCTGTTCTATAATGTCTGAGTTCGATGGGAGAGAGGGTATGAGCCGATACTACAGGAGCTGCACTGATGCTGGCCTTGATATCTGGAGTGGTGGATGCCTGACCATTACAGCCATAAATGGAAGCCAGAAGTACTATAATAAACAGGTTTTTCACAAGGTTCAGTTTTATAGATCTTATTGCAGATCAACGTTTTTTCGTTTCAATTTTAAGGGGCATCTTTGCAAATCCCATACCGAATCTAACGAAAATAGAAGGGTAGAAATTATGAAGGACAAAAAAAACACCAGCTATCCTAAAGAGAAAGTGAATGTTTTATTTCTGGAAAATATTAGTGACACTGCGGTGAAACTATTTAAAGATGCAGGTTATAGCTCCGTGCGTAAATTAGCTGGGGCGCTTTCTGAAGAGGATCTCATAAATGAAGTTAAGGATGTTCACCTGCTCGGTATAAGATCAAAAAGCCAAATAACCCAGAGAGTTCTGGATGCTGCAGTAAAACTTCAGGCAATTGGTTGTTTTTGCATAGGAACCAATCAGGTAGATCTTAAAACAGCCCGGCATAAAGGGGTGGTGGTGTTCAATGCACCATATTCAAATACACGTTCAGTAGCGGAACTGGTAATTGCGTCTTCTATTATGCTAATACGCAAAATTCCCGATAAAAATATTGCCGCACATCAGGGCACATGGATGAAGGATTCAAGGGGAAGCTATGAACTCAGGGGCAAAACAATAGGAATTGTAGGATACGGAAATATTGGTACCCAGGTAAGCGTGCTGGCGGAAGCGATGGGAATGAAAGTGATATTTTATGATGTAGTAACAAAATTACCGCTTGGCAACGCGGTTGCCTGTAATTCATTGCAGGAACTTACCAGGCAGGCTGACATAGTGACCTTACATGTTCCGGAACTGCCAACCACAAAAAATCTAATCAGTATGGAAGTGCTGAAGGATTTCAAAACCGGCTCCATATTAATAAATTATGCGAGGGGAGAAGTGGTAGACCTTGATGCTCTAAGCATTGCCATCACCGGAAAAAAGATTTCGGGAGCGGCAATAGATGTATATCCCGTAGAACCGGAAAAGAATGGAGACCCCTTCAAATCACCTTTACAGGGCTTACCTAATGTTATCCTTACACCTCATATTGGTGGCTCTACCGAAGAAGCGCAGCTCAATATAGGTGAAGATGTAAGCAATAAGTTATACCAGTACCTTGAAAAAGGAGTAACGGAAGGTTCTCATACGGTTCCTTCATTGAGTGTACCCCCCATAGAAGGCAGCCACAGGATATTGCATATCCATAAAAATGTTCCTGGTGTCCTTTCTGCCATCAATACCGAGCTGTCGAAAAACAATATCAATATCCTTGGCCAATACCTTAAAACAAACGATGAGGTAGGGTATGTGGTGCTGGATCTGGATCAGCAATTATCGAAGAAAGCGGTTGAAATACTAAAAGAAGTTAAAGGAACGATGAAAGTAAGGTTGCTGTATTAAAATTTTAATTTAAACAGGTCGGTATATCTTTTTAAAGAGTACTTTAAAATATTACCGGCTTCAATTTTAATATATTTTTTCAGGATGATGAGCATAACGATCATCGACAAACAATAGTAAATCATTGTAGCATAGGCAGCACCGATTCCTCCATAAATTTTTAAGAACAAAGTGGTAAGCACAAGATTTAGGATCATAAGCAACACGTTTGCAGTAAAATTGATTGAAGGCTTCCCTATAGCATCGAGAGTGGAACCAAACTGATAGCTGAGCGGACGAACCATACTGAATAAAATAGTAAGTTGTAGTAATACAATCGCCGGATAGTAATCAGGACCTGCAATAATGTAAATAATAAATTTGGGAAAAATAAAAATGAAAAGTGAAAGTGGAACTATGAATGCTATGATTGTTCCTGTTACCTGTTCAAAATAGTATTTCACTTTCTCTATTCCCTCATTTTCCAGTGCTTCAACATTTTTAGGGTAGAGTACGTCTGCCGCAGCCAGTGACGGTACGTCTACCATATTGTTGATACGCGCCACCGTATTATAAAAAGCAACATAATTTTTGCCCTCTATGGCACCAAGGGTGGCAGCAGTAATGAAATGGTCGAAGCTGCGCGACAAGCCGGAGAAAAGATTGGTGCCAAAAGTATACTTTCCGAAATGAAAAAATTTCATGGTAAGTTCGGCATCATAAATAAATCTTCCAAAAACCATTTCTCGTGCCTGCTTATAAATATAAATCAGGGCAGCTAAAAGCGCAAAGATCTGGATCAGCAAAACATTTATTAGTGTAAACCGTTCAGGAAAGAAAAAATATAAAAACATCAATCCTGTAAAAAAGAATCCCTGGCGAATAAACGCTGCACGGAATAATGAATCAAATCTGTACCTGAACTGAAGCAAAATTTCACAATGATTAAATGGTATCAGTAACAGAACATTCGCGCTGCTTGCAATCAGCAATGTTTGAAGCGACGGCGCTTTAAGCCAGGCTGCTATCTGGTCATCAAGACTGAAGACAACTGAAACAATGACGAGCGAAAAAATTGTATTGATAAAAATCGATGTAGACTGAATCGCCTGACTTTTTTCTTTATAATCTTTCTGTGCTAAAAATTTTATGGTAACATTTCTAAGCAACCCCTGTTTCACCGCTTCAAACAAAGAAAATAAAGTGATGTACAACGCCCACACTCCATTTGTAGTTGTTGAAAAACCTCTGACAAGGATCATGTAACCAAAAACGCCGAAAATAAAAAGCGAAATGCGTTGAAGCATGGTATAGAACATGGCATTCAACCAAAAAGAAGCCGCACGCTTTTTAAGCATGCGGCAAATTACTTATTTTATAGCTGAAAGCCTATTCGCGTCAGGGCTTTGCCGCTTCGTTATTGATAACCGTTACCAGCGATTTATCACCGGTTGCATCTCCTCCGATATGCCAGAACATAATTCCACCCGCATCTTTTTTTGCGAGCTTTACTTTTTTCTGAATGGTAGGAATGCCGTTATAATATAAAGCGGATCCGTCAGGCATTTTCAATTCATCTTTCTTTTCTGATTTGGGAAAAGTGCTTACGATGTCTTTATACGACATTGATGACGCACCTTTAGGGCCAAATGAATAACCATAAAAGGGAAGTCCAAGAA
This sequence comes from Flavitalea sp., assembly GCA_035525775.1. Classification (GTDB taxonomy): domain Bacteria; phylum Bacteroidota; class Bacteroidia; order Chitinophagales; family Chitinophagaceae; genus Flavitalea. The sequence continues at coordinate 31,442 of DATLDR010000131.1, read as the reverse complement.
ACATTTTTTTTCTGTCGAGCTTTCTTGTGTTACCCCAGTAATCAAGATCTTCAACCGCCATTGAATAAGGAGAATGGTGGCCGGGTTGTTCTGGTCGCCATGGACCTGTTTTGTCGTAAGTCATAATTGTTACATAATCAAACTGACTGAGCGCCTTATCAGTCAGACGATCCTTATATACAGTTGCAATTGCTGCTGTCACAAGTTTATTGGCAGGCTTCAATGCGGTTGCAAGTCCTGTTACAAACTTCTCATAATTTTCATCTATGCGTTCTCCTTCAAGATCAACATCAATGCCGTCGAGGTTGTAATCGATGGCCATTCGTGTGAGCTTGCCGATAAGTTTTGTTCTGTTGCCATCCTGTAACAGCTTACTGTAATATGCAGGAGCTGAGCCGCCGCCAATTGAAGCAAGAATCTTTACACCGTTTTTATGGGCAACTTTCACTAATGAATCAAGGCATTCGTTGTATACAAAGTTTCCTGATGTATCGGGGTTGGCGAAAGCGAAATTCAGGTGAGTGATCCCGTTGAAATTTATTCCTGCTATCTGGTCAACAGTTTTGCAAACCGCATACGCGACTATAGGAAAGCCTTTATCACTTTTATAGCTTATGATATTTGATTTCGGAAATGCGTTACGGAATGCTTTACCCGAACTTCTCAAATTTTTTGCTGTATCATTCGCTGCATAGAATTCAGTGTAAAAGTGACTTGGACTTGTCCAAACTGTTTGCATCATGCCAAGAAAATTGGCGCTCATTTCAGGAGTTGATTCAGCATAAAATTTCTGCATGTCCTTATACTGTTCAACTGCAACAGCAGGGCGGTCCCAGGTTGCAGTAATAACTTTAAAACCATGTGTTGCAAAATATGCGGGTGTTTTATCAGGGCGCTCATAATGCCAGTCGGTCATTACAACATCTTTTTTAATAAGCTCAATGGCGGGCCAGGTATAGTTGAAGCTGGCTTCCCATCCGCCGATACCTGTTTCGAAACCATTGATAAGTCTGTCGGCCCATATATACAACGTGCGGCCTTTTTGTGCAAGGTGATCACGGATTGTATTTACTTCATTTGCGAACAGTTCGGCTTTGTTTTTTCCTGAACAACGAGGGCATTTGTCCATGCCGATATAGAAAACTTCGTCCATCCCCGCGTGGTAAGCAGTTGTTTTAAAGGCTTCACAGATCTCATCAACAAGCGCAAAAACTACTTTGTGTACATCCGGATGCAAAGGGCAGTAGCTTTTGCAGTAGAGACTGTCTGCGTTGGGCCATTTATAATCTTCAGGGATCGGGATCCAGGGGGTTTCGTCGAACTGCGGGTATTTTTCAAGGAGTTTTCCAATTCTGCCAGCCCAGGATTGATGGCCGAGCAAGTTGATCTGCGGAATGATCCTGATGTTGTTTTTAGAACAGGCGGCGACGATTTTGTCTACGTCTGCCTGGGATAATGCGCCTGAGTCTACGAGTTCAGGGTGTGATTTATACTGATAATGGTAGTCTACACGAAGCAACAGGGTGTTTATCTGCCGGGGAGCCATTACATCGTTGATAAAAGTAACAAACGAATCTAGTTCTGATGACGGCGGAACAGAGATGGACATGGCTTTGACGGGGAAGTCGCCCGCAGATTTCACGGGTATGATTTTTTGCTGAGCATATGTGAGTGTGCAGCAAAGCGCGACAAGGTTTAATAGTGTTAGATTTTTTCTCATGCTATGAATTTAAAGCTTTGGTTGAAATTTGACGTTATTTAAGGCATAGCCTTTTGGAAATGTTTACCTGTTCTTTAATAACATGACAAATATGGACAGTAAAAGTTACGTTATGGAAAAGAAGGTAATTAAGTTAACGGAGCATGAAATCTGGAAAGATCATCCGTTTTTAGAGTATCGTTCGACGGAAATGGAAATTATAAATTCTTCCTTTGTTGATAAATAGCCGCTGATTTTACCGGCACATTTTCACCATACCTGATGCTTTTTGAAAACCTTAAGGAAGGGAGTTCAACGATTTTATAAAGAACATAAGCAGATGCAACAGATATTGCAAATCCGATCATTATTACAAAAGGTTTCTGATAAGGTTCACGCATGTAATGGGAAAGAAAATTGATGACTGGAGTGCCGGTAACCTGGTGAAGAAGATAAAGTGAATATGAAATTGCCCCCAGAAAGCCCAGGTATTTATTGTGATAACTGGCGGCAAAATGCACAATCAGTATGGTAAGAAGTACGGCTATCAAAAATGTTACAGGCAGTACAAAAAGTGAAACGCCAAAGCATAATGATGTTATTATCAAATATTCTTTCTTTTCAATCCAGCCAGTATACCACAAAGCATATGCAATGCCTGTTAAAAACATGGTGGCATGATATGGAAACAAACCACCATGTATGCCAGTTAAAGGCATGATTAAAAATAAAAGGTAAGCGAAATACCGACCAAATCTCTTGTTGAATAAAGGAAAAATAATAGAAAGTAAAAGGTAATATTGAAACTCAATACTGAGTGTCCATAAAGAGGGGAAAGCCCAGCGAGCTCCATCAACAAACGGGACCAGATAGCCAAGATGTAATAAAAGTTCTTTCTTTGTCAGCATCATATCATACGGCGCAGTATTGGGTATATGAAGCCTGATTTGAAAATAAATAATGGCTATGATCACTGCACAGATATATGGAGGCTCCAACCGCATGAAACGCTTCCCCACGAATCGTCCCCAATTTTTGTAAGAATAATTGCTCTTAATCATAGAAAGGGGAATAACGATTCCTGAAATGACAAAAAACATGTAGACGCCATGATCTCCAAAATCAAAAATGTTTCTGATGAGTTTATTATGTATATAATTTTGGGTGGTGGAAACAAAATGAAAATAGCAGACCGCTGAAGCGGCGATACCTCTGAGATTATTTATAACGGGTATATGGGTATTCAAGGGCGCTAAGTTAGTACAACAGAATTATTAATTTCTTGGACTTACAGCCCGTTGGCAGGCCTTAAATTAAAATCATTCAATTTGTCTTATAATGTATAAAACGTTATGTTAATTAGGTTTGTAAGCGCGATGGTTAAATTTTTTCGTAAACCATCGCAACGCGTGGATGTGCGTGAGCTAACAGAAAGCAATTTTGTAAAAGGAAAGTCTTATCCCGCCAAAGGCAAATTAACAGAAGAGCAGATACAGTATTTAAAAACCCGGTATAACTTCTGGAAGCAAGTCCTGCATTCTCAAGAGAGTTGAATACTGATCACAATAAGGTCGTATTCGATAATTCCCATCCATTGTGATGATTGCCTCTACCTTTGCGTTGTATGTGATACAATCAAGCATAATTGGGTCCAACAATTTATTTATAAACTCCTCTAGAGTCTTTTGCTCTTCAGGTTTCACTATATGCTTCCAACGTTCATGTGAAATAATTACTCTTACCATGTGGCTGTGCGTTGGCTGTGCCTATTTCATATAACGTAAATTATAAGACAAAGCTTCCTTTCTTCCCTGCCAATGTACAGAGAAAAAATGAAGCGTATGCGAAATATGTTCTCTATTTTTTCTCTGTACATTGGCAGGCATCAATTAATTTCTTTGTCTTATAATTTATATTATGTTAAGTAGCCCTACAGGCTGGGAGAACAAAGAAAAAGCTCGGCTGCTATTGAAATACAGAATGCAGTGTCTAAACCCCTATTAGCCCTTATCTTATTTATTAAAAAAATATGCGTAAAGGAAAGCATCACCTTTTACAGTTAACTTAAAAAGAAAATATCATCTAAATAAAAAAGGAAGGATCGCTCCTTCCTTCTTTATTTATCTGAAAATAATTTCCTAGTGAACCTTATCCACATTATTGAACTTCTCAGTATACACACCAGCTTTTTCTGTATTCTGCTTCTGCTCATAAATAGTAATCAGCAGATCATATGAATCTTTTAAAAACTGTTTTTCTTCCATCTTCAGTTTACCCTGTCCACCCAGCAGCTCATCAATCTTCACAAACTGCTCAATAGCCTGATCAAATTTCTTATTTGATTCCTGACGCATGGTTTCCTTTTCTTTCAATTGCACCGGCGTAAGTTTTACATTACCTTTTGGCTTGATCGCTTTGTTCTTATTAATAATGTCTACAGCCTGGTTGTAATATATCTGACCCAGCAGCATCCTTGAATTTGGATACTTAGCGTCCAGTTCAATACTCTTCTCAATATTCTGTACAGCTTTATCAGTCAGCTCTTTTGAATTAGCTGGTCGCTGTGTTGTATCTTCATTGTAAGCCGTTTTATATAATTCAACAGCATAATTGTAATAAAATATCGGGTTCGTAGGATTGGCCTTTGTTACTTCTTCATATTTAGAGAACAAAGAATCCTTATTACCTTTTTCGCTCAGCATATTCACTTCAAATCCTAACCAGAACGGATCATCAGGATATACTTCCTTTCCAAGTGATGTAAAATGATTCGCCTGCTGACTGTCGCCTTTAGTTTTATAATGATCGGCAAGCCACTTGTAAATTGATTCATATCCCTGTCCCTTTGCTTTGCTTTCAGCAATCCTTGCATAATACTGAGCCGCAGTGTCGAGCTTATTAGCTTTTTCAGCAGATATACCTGCATACAGCACAGATATAGTATCGAGGGCAATACCGTTTGTCCATCCCTGTTTGCTCAGCAGATCAAAAACATCGAGCGATCCCTGGAAACCTGTTAATGCATCGTTGAAATTTCCGGCATTGTAATAGGAAGCCGCCTGCTTTGAGTAAGCCGAATAAAGATCAGTAAGAGGCTTTCTGTTTTCAAGAGTCAGCAGCAAAAATCTTTTGGAACTATCTTTCACTTGGTTCTCCAGCTCAACATATTTTTTCAGGGCATTCATTGCCTGTGATTTTGCATCAGGAACACTTGCCTGCGTAACTGAATCCATTGCGATCGAGCTGTATATTTTTCCTTTAAGATACCATGCTTCCGAATTTGATTTATTCTTTTCGTTCGATAGAAAATTATCAATTTCCGTTCTTGCGTCATTGTATTTCTGTTTGCTAAGCAGATCCTTTGCCTTATCCAATTTCTGGGCAAATAAACCGGCACTCGCAAAAACAAGCAGCAGTGATAAAAAGAAAGTTTTCAAGCTTGTCGTGCTAAGTTTCATATAGAAGTATTTAATAAAAAAATAAAAAATTATTGAATGTTCTCACCAGATGCTTCCGGAGCTTCTCCGGTTGCTTCTTCGCCATTATTTAACAGGTCAGGGTTGCCCAGTTCGCCAGGTATAGGGATCTCAACCACTTCCTGGTCATGTATGTCGAGCTTGGTGATCGCTGCTATTTCATCTCCATCATCAAGCCTAATCAGCTTCACCCCCTGTGTTGCTCTACCCTGTGCACTGATACTTGAAACACCCATCCTGATAGTAATACCGCTTTTGCAGGTGATCATAAGATCTTCCTTGGCGTTGACCTCGAGAATACCTACAAGAGGACCGGTTTTACCCGTCACATTTATGGTTTTCACGCCTTTACCGCCTCTATTGGTGATCCTGTATTCTTCAATTTCGGTTCTCTTTCCATATCCTTTTTCACTTACAACAAGAACCGTTTTTGATTTGTCGTCCGTATTGACACATATCATGCCAACGACTTCATCATTATCGTCTTCAACTTCTATACCAGCTACACCTATGGCACCGCGGCCTGTTGGACGAACCTTCGCTTCAGGAAAGCGTATGGCCCTTCCAGATTTAACTGCCATCATGATTTCGCAACTTCCATCTGTTATTTTGGCGTCGAGCAGTTCATCACCGGCATTAATGGTAATCGCTATTACCCCGGTTTGCCGTGGCCTGCTGAAATCTTCCAGTAAAGTTTTCTTGATTATCCCCTTCTTGGTACAAAGAACAATATTATGACTATTTACAAAATCCTTATCCTGAAAATCTTTTACGTCAATGATCGCGCGCACCTTATCGTCGGGCGGTATTTGTATCAAATTCTGTATCGCCCTTCCCTTACTATTTTTCTCACCTTCAGGGATCTCATAAATATTCAGCCAGTAACACCTTCCCTTTTCTGTAAAGAAAAGCATGGTGTGATGGCTTGAAGCTACAAACAGATGTTCTATGTAATCTTCTTCACGTGTTTTACCTCCCATCGCTCCCCTTCCTCCGCGGCGCTGCTGGCGGAATTCCGTTGCGGAAGTCCTTTTGATGTATCCAAGATGTGAGATAGTGATCACCACATCTTCTTCTTTTATAAGATCCTTGATGCTTACTTCATCATCGAGGTACGTGATCTCAGTTTTACGTTCATCACCAAATTTTTCCTTTACTTCCGCGAGTTCACTTTTGATTACATCATATCTTTTTCCTTCGTCGCTTAAAAGGTCTTTCAGGTAAGCGATCAGCTTCATTAGTTCATCATATTCAGCCCGGATCTTCTCGCGTTCCATTCCTGTAAGTCGCTGCAAACGCAGTTCAAGGATGGCTTTTGCCTGGATGTCATCAAGGCCCCATCCTGCATTGATAAGATTTTCCTTTGCTTTATCCGGTGTATCAGAAGCACGGATCAACGCTATCACTTCATCGAGATGATCAAGAGCAATGAGATAACCCTGAAGTATATGCGCTTTTTTCTCCGCTTCCCTTAATTCAAATTGAGTACGGCGCACCACTACTTCATGCCGGAATTCCACAAACTCACTGATCATGTCTTTGATGTTCAGCGTTCTTGGCCGGCCTTTCACAAGAGCAACGTTGTTAATCCCGAAAGAAGTCTGCAGCTCTGTATATTTATACAGCTGGTTGATGATCACATTCGCAATCGCGTCTCTCTTCAGATCAATCACAACACGTGTACCTTCCTTGCCGTTCGATTCGTTGTTGACATGTGCAATGCCTTCGATCACTTTTTCATTTACAAGCTGCCCGATCCTGTCACACAGTGAGTCGCGGCTTACCTGGTATGGCACTTCCGTGATGATGATCGTTTCTCTTCCGCTTGCTTTAGTGTCTACATGAAGTTTGCCGCGAAGCACTACCCTTCCGCGACCGAAATGCATGGCAGCCTTTACGCCTTCCATCCCGTAGATGATGCCGCCTGTTGGAAAGTCCGGCGCTTTAATATATTGCATCATCTGTTCCACCGTGATCTCACGGTTATCAATATACGCGATGCAACCATCGATCACTTCCGTGAGATTATGAGGAAGAATATTCGTGGCCATGCCGACCGCGATACCCGAAGATCCATTGATCAGCAGATTAGGAATTCTGGTTGGCAACACGGATGGTTCTTCAAGAGAGTCATCGAAATTGAGCTGGAAGTCTACGGTATCTTTTTCAATGTCTTCCAGCATGGCTTCAGCCATTCTTTGAAGCCTTGCTTCAGTATATCGCATTGCAGCCGGACCGTCACCATCCTGACTGCCAAAATTTCCCTGCTTGTCTATAAGGGTGTAACGCATATTCCACTCCTGGGCCATACGCACCATAGAGTCGTATACTGATTTATCTCCGTGGGGGTGATACTTACCCAGCACCTCTCCCACTATCCTTGCTGATTTTTTATAAGGTTTATTGTAATGGATGCCTAGTTCGTTCATGGCATGCAGTACACGCCTGTGGACAGGCTTGAAGCCGTCTCGGACATCAGGAAGGGCACGTCCGACGATCACAGACATAGAATAATCTATGTATGCGGTCTTCATCTGCTCTTCAATATTCACGGGTGTAATTCGGTCTGTGTCGTTAGTCTGTTCCGGAGGGAGATTATTCTCGTCCATTTGGTGTGATTAGTCTTTAATATTCAATGAATTCCTATAGTAAAAGAATGCTTTACGAAGGAATGCAAATTTACCGGTTTTCAAGGGAAAAACAATGGGTTGAACAGAAGGAAGAAGGGAGATGGAAGAAGTGTTTTTTTCCGTATAAGGAAGAAGGGAGAAGGAAAAAGAAAGAAGTGTATTTAGTCATTATTTCCTGTATAAAATATCGGTTTTCCAATGTCATAATGCACTTCTTCCTTCTTCCCTTCTTCCTTCTCCTTTCTCCCTTCTTTAACTTCACTTTAATTCTTTCTAAGTTAACTTTAGACTATACAACCCCCTTAAATTATGAACAAGTACCTGTTGTTACGCGATAACAAGCAATCTGGTCCTTATACTGTTCCCGAACTCGCCGAAAAAGGCATCAAACCATACGATCTTGTATGGCTGGATGGCAAAAGCATCGCCTGGCGGTATCCCAGTGAAATTGATGAGCTCAAAGCATTTGCACCGGCAGTTGAGGAACAGCCGTTCGACAGGTTCTATAAAAAGCCTGAAGTGATAGAAAAAGCGGCTCCTGCTGCTGCAGCGATTGAGCATGCAGGTGAACCTGCAGTTGCCGCGCAGGTATCAAAAGAAAACACCCAGCAAAAGAAAGTGTATATCAATTTCCCGGTTGGCAATCATGCGGAGAATAAGATCGTTCCTGAAAAAAAAGTTATCATTCCTGAAACCGCACAGGAACCGCTTGCTCCGGTAACTTTTGCAGAAAAAACAAACTATATCCAGCCTGTTGAAAGAATTCCTTCGTATTCTCCATCTTCTCAGTCAAACAGAAAATATATTTACTATGCTGTAGCAGCAGCTGTACTACTCACCTGTTTCGTAACTGTACTGCTTATCAATAACAATCAGCAGCAGCAGCGCCTGAAGGAACTCAATACAATTGTAAAGGAGATAGAAAGTAAAAAGGCTAATGAACTTGCGGCCCTGACAACACAGGTTAAAGACCTTGCTCCTGTACAGCAAACTGTTCAGCCGCAAACATCTGAAACAATCATCAACCCTGAACTTCTTACGAATGATGATTACAGCAAACCCCAAAAAGAAACTGTTGTAACTGCAGATGCAGTTGTATTGACTCCAAAAAAACCAGTTCAGCCAGTTGAATCATCATCTGGCGTCACTTTTAAAGAAAGACCTGTACTGCGCCGTACCGATAAAGAAGAAAATGCAACGCCAGCAGTAAGTGAAAAAGAAGAAGCTTCACCTTCTTCTGAAAATATGTACAAACTCGTTTCTATAAAACCCAATAATTATAAAACAGGAGTGCTTGGTGGCATTTCAAACCTTCAATTCGAAGTGACCAATAACAGTAAACATGAACTTCAGAAAGTAGCCATCGAAATAAAATACCTGGGTCCTGAAAAGAAAGTGGTGAACACACAAACTGTTTACATTGAAAATGTTTCTGCAGGAGGTCATGCTACCATTGATGTTCCAAAAAGTAAAAGAGGCGTTAGCATCAACTACACGGTCACAGATATAAAAAGTTGATATCTTTTAAACAGTACAGCTTACTTTGCAGTTTCAAAACATTCCCCTTTGAAACACATTGTATTATTTGGCGCCGGCAAGTCAAGTACATTTCTTATTGAATACCTCGTTGCTCAATTGTCAAGATACAACTGGAAGCTTACCGTCTTAGATGCAGACCAGCACGCAGCCCTACAAAAAATTGGGGTTGCAGATAATGCATTCGCCGTGGAGCTCCATGCGGAAAATGAGGAAGAACGCGATGAATATATTCAGTCTGCAGATATTGTTATCTCCCTTCTTCCACCGGCCCTTCATTATTATATAGCACTTGCATGCCTTCAATACAATAAGCATCTTCTGACTGCTTCATATGTAGACCGTAACATGGAGGCAATGCGTGATAAAATTAACGAAAAGAGGTTATTGTTTTTATGTGAAATGGGGCTCGATCCCGGTATCGATCATATGAGCGCCATGGAGCTGATTCATACCCTGCAAAATGAAAATGCGGTGATTACATCATTCAGGTCACATTGTGGCGGACTCGTAGCACCGGAAAGCGATGATAATCCATGGCACCATAAGATCAGCTGGAATCCGAAAAATATTGTGCTTGCAGGTAAAACAGGCGCGCATTACAGGGAAAATGATTACGAAAAAGTGTTGCTGTATGAGGAATTATTCAATTCTTCACGAATTGTAAATGTGCCTGGAGCAGGTGATTTTTCGTGGTATCCTAACCGTGATTCACTTGCATACATAGATATATACAACTTAAACACCACACATAATTTTGTACGTACTACATTACGCTATCCTGAATTTTGCTTTGGCTGGAAAAATATTATTCAGCTGAAATTAACAGATGAAACTCCGGACTACGATACAAATGGCATGTCGCTGCGTACTTTCTTTCAATTGCATTTAAACAAACATGGGTTTTCTGAATGGATAGAAACGCATCTTACCTCGAGGTTCGTTCAAACAAAAAACCTTCTTGAAAAATTACAGCAGATCGTGAATGCCGAAGAAAAAGTTGATGAAGAACAGATGAAAGAACTGCGGGAATTTATGATGGTGGACGACGCTGGAAAGCTGCAGGATATTAATCTCGAAGAAGTAAAGACCCAGGCAGCTGCTACTGTTGCAGGACAAATGCATGAAGCGAACCTGTCAATTAAGCAATTGTTTTACCTGGGAATGGACGATAATAAAACCATTATCAACCAGGGAAAATGCAGCGCTGCAGATGTACTGCGTTTTGCTATTGAAAACAAATTAGCGCTGCGGCCCAATGACAGGGACCTGGTAGTGATGATGCACGAAATAGAATACGAAATAAACAATGAACGGCATTCAATTAATAGTACGCTTATTTTAAAAGGAGAAAATGGAGTTCGCACCGCGATGGCAAAAACAGTCGGGCTTCCACTGGCCATAGCTGCAAAGCTTATTTTACTCGGTAAAATCAATGTAACTGGTCTACATATACCCGTAATACCTGAAATATATAAGCCGGTATTGAAGGAACTGAAAGAATATGGCATCTTCTTTAATCATTAAACATGACTAAGAACCGGAAAGAGCTATTATTGTGTCCCATTCATTTTCTGTAACCGGGCTAACGCTCAACCGGCTGATCCTTACAAGCGCCATGTTTTTTAATGCAGCATTTGCTTTGATCTCTTTCAGACTTACAGGTTTTTTTAATTTTTTCCCTGGTTTTAATTCTACTGCTACCCATGCTTCTTCATCAGTAGTTGGATCCTGAAAAGCTTCTTTCGACACTTTTGCTATCCCAACAATTTCATGTGCTTCCATACTGTAGTAAAAAAATACTTCATCATTTTTTTTCATTGCACGCAGATGATTTCTCGCTGCATAATTTCTAACACCATCCCATGTTGTTGATCCATCCTTTTTAAACTGTTCCCAGGAATATGCAGAAGGTTCTGATTTTACAAGCCAGTAAGCCATTTGTTAGTTTTTAATGAAAGATATAAATCTAAGATATTATGTACTGCGTAAATGATTTGCGACACTAAAATTTTGTCAACCATTAATCAGGAAATATGAACTTAATTAAAAGAATCAGCATGATGGCAGTTGCCGTATGTATGATGAATGTAACATTTGCACAGGAGAAAACTGTGGAAGTTGGAGGTGCGGCAATGTATCCTTCAAAAAATATTGTTGAAAATGCTGTGAATTCAAAAGACCACACTACACTTGTTGCAGCAGTTAAAGCAGCTGGTCTTGTAGAAACATTGCAAGGCAGCGGTCCTTTTACTGTTTTTGCTCCAACAAATGAAGCTTTCGAAAAACTACCCGAAGGCACCGTTGATAATCTTTTGAAGCCCGAAAACAAAAAGATGCTTTCTGGTGTGCTAACTTACCATGTCGTGCCCGGAAAATTAGACAGTAAAGAAATCGCATCTCTTATAAATGCCGGAAATGGTAAAGCAGAGGTTACTACTGTTGAAGGTGGAAAATTATGGCTTTGGATGCAGGGCGATAATCTGATGATAAAAGATGAGAAAGGTGGTACCGCAACTGTTACCATTAAAGATGTTTTTCAAAGCAATGGAGTGATCCATGTGATCGACTCAGTTGTTTTACCTCAGAGTTAGTTGGTGTTAATCTTGCAGCAATGCTTCTTATGGCCGGTTGAAATGCCGGCCTTTTTTATTACCATCCGCTGGCAAGGAGGTCGGCAATATGAATCGTTTTAATATTTATTCCTTTATGACGAATGTATCCATCGAGGTGCATGAGGCAGGAATGATCGGTCGAAACAATATATTTACTTCCGGTAGCCTCAGCATTGAGTGCTTTCTGATCTGCCATACCTATTGATATGGGTTCGAACTTAACCGCGAATGTGCCGCCAAAACCGCAACATGTTTCTACATCGTTCATTTCGACGAGTTCAAGGCCCTTTACTTTTTCAAGTAATATTCTTGGTTCTTTTTTAATGCCGCATTCGCGCAAAGCGGCGCATGAATCATGATAGGTAACAGCCGCTTCGAACTTCGCACCAAAATTTTCAAATTGTACAACATTGACCAGAAAATCGGTAAGCTCATAAATTTTTTTTCCCAGTTCTTTTACTTCATTGTGCAGCGAAGAGTTGCCAAACATTTCCATATAATAGTTGCGCACAAAGCCAACACAGGAGGCACTTGGAGCAACAATGTATTCAGCACCACGGAAATCATTAATGAACTTTGAGCAAACTTCTTTCGATTCATCCCTGAAGCCGGCATTAAACGCCGGCTGGCCGCAGCAGGTCTGTGCAGGATTATAATCGACATTGCAACCGGCTTTCTCCAGCAGCTTAATCATATTAAAGGCTGTCTGCGGATATAGCTGGTCAATAAAGCAGGGAATAAATATTTGAACCGTCATTGATTCTTACAGGATTTCGGAACAGATAACGATCTTATTACTTCCATCATTTTTATTGCAGTGTAGGCTGCTTCTTCACCTTTGTGTCCGTGCACACCACCAATTCGTTCATCAGCCTGTTGCTGGTTATCAACTGTAAGTATGCCAAAAACAATTGGTACCGGCAGCTGAAGGTTCAATTTGGTTATGCCATCGGTAACCGACCTGCATACATAATCGAAATGAGGTGTATCACCTTTTATCACACATCCCAATGCAATAAAGCATTGCGGCCGGTCGTCCTTGTATTTATAGAGGTCCCAGTATCTATGAATGATGAATGGAATTTCTATAGCGCCGGGAACATTGATTATCCGGATGCTGCTGATCTCCTGGGCTTTTAAAATGTTTTTGCAGCCATTTTCAAGCTCATCAACAATTGCTGCGTTCCAGTCGGTACGGACAATAACCACACAGGCATCCTTTTTCTGGATGCCTGTGGTGTTTTGAAATAATTTACTGTTACTTACCTGCGCCATTTTTTATAGTTCTATTCATAATCGCCTAGCCTTGCGAGGTACTTGTCTATATCAGCTCCTCGCTCAGTCGAATGATATTTATCCTTGATGATCTTAAACATTTCAATTGCATCCTTATTCTTACCAAGCTCCTGGTACAATAATCCCGCCCTGAATAAATATTCGGGTGAGTTAAAATTATCATCAGGGAAAAGGGTTCCTGCTTTCTTATATTCTTCTATCGCTTCATTCTTCTTGCCTGTTTCAGAATATGCATCACCTAGTAAGCCTGTTGCTCTTACCATAACGAGCTTATCGTCAGTCTTAAAATCTTTCAGGTATTTGATCGCATTCTTGTAATCACCAAGTTTGAGGTAACAGGAACCCGCGTAAAATTTAGCCAGGTCTGCTGCTTTTGTTCCACCATATCTTGAAAGGATTTTTAAAAATCCGGCGTTTGGACCATCTCCGTTAAGCGCGAGGCGCGCCGAATCTTTTCGGAAATAATCTTCAGCCTTCCACATTGCATCAGCCGCCTTTAATTCTTCAGGAGCCTTGAACTGTGTCTGGTAAACAAAGTATCCTCCTACCAGTAAAATCACGGCAGCAGCTGTTATTAAAATTATTTTGCTGTATTTCTGCCAGAAATATTCTGCCCTGGTATCATGAGGGTGGCGGACCGTCTGTGAGGTAGAATTCTTTTCTTCAGGATGCTTGACTTCGTTGGCCATTATTACAAATGTAAATTTTAATGATTGTGGTGTCAGTCTACTATAAATGGATAATCGTTCTGCTGATATACATCTTTAAGCACTTCGCTGTCATCCGGCCATGGCGATTCTTCAGCAAATTTTACTGAAGCCGAAACAGTGTCGCTTACTCTTTTGTCTATTGCTGCGATTTCTTCTTTTGTAGCCAGCTTTTCATTCGTGATGGTTTTAAGTACCTGCTGAAGCGGGTCTCTTTGCTTGTATTCTTCAACTTCTTCTTTAGTACGGTATTTCTGTGGATCTGATATAGAATGGCCTTTGTACCTGTAAGTTTTAATTTCAAGCAGTGTAGGTCCGCCGCCTTCTCTTGCCCTTTTAACTGCGCGCGCCACTCCTTCGTGTACGGCTTCTGGACTCATTCCATCAAGTGAATCACCCGGCATTTCATATGCATCAGCAAGCTTATAAATATCCACTACGTTGCTGGTACGCTCTACAGACGTACCCATCGCATAGTTATTGTTTTCGCAGATAAATACTACAGGCAGCTTCCAGGTCATGGTAATATTGAATACTTCATGCAGCATTCCCTGGCGAGCAGCACCATCGCCAAAGAAAGTAAGCGATACGTTATCAGTACCCTTATATTTTTCAGCAAATGCCAGTCCGGCGCCTGTTCCTATCTGTGCTCCTACGATTCCGTGTCCTCCAAAAAAGAATACATCTTTTCCGAAAAAGTGCATGCTGCCTCCTTTACCCTTTGAACAACCTGTAGCTTTGCCATAAAGCTCTGCCATGCAGCTGTTAGCACTTACTCCCTTTGCCAGCGCTAGGCCATGGTCGCGGTAGGCAGTGATGAAGGGATCTTCCTGCCGGGTAGCCGTCATGCAGCCCGCAGCGATCGCCTCCTGCCCTATATAAGCGTGAAAGAAACCACGGATCTTACCTTCCATTTTGTATTTTTCTTCAGCCATCAGCTCAAACTGGCGGATCAGCTGCATAAGTTCATACCAGTACAGGTAGGTTTCTTTAGAAAATTTGGTCGCCACTTTTCGAAATTTGAGCCGCAAAGATAAGGGTAAGGAAGGAATAATTTATGAGAGAATGTCGGCAGGCTGCGGAGGAGAAGGGAGAAGGGACAAGGAAGGAAAACAACTTATTTACATATCATTTTCTGATGCCCTTTCGTATTGTATTTTTACTTCTTGTTACAGATTGATTCCATTACGCTGATTCAGTTCAAAAACTACGCCCGGCGGGCTTTTGGGTTCACTTCCCGTGTTGTAGGCATCAGCGGGCCGAACGGTGTTGGAAAAACTAACCTGCTGGATGCTATTTACTACCTCTGCTTCACCAAAAGTTATTTCACCCGTTCTGATGCCGCTAATGCCCTGACCGGAACAGGTGGATTCCGCATAGAAGGTATCATACGAAATCAGGATGAACTGTGTAAAACTGTTTGCATCCTCCGGGAAAACGGTAAAAAAGAATTCATGATCAATGATGATCCTTACGATAAGTTTTCATTGCATGTAGGGAAATTTCCATGTGTTTTCATAGCGCCGGATGACATCCGGATGATAACAGAAGGGAGTGAAGAAAGAAGACGCTTTACAGACGCCATCTTATCTCAGCTCGACCCTGAATACTTGCAGCGCCTGATGAATTACAACAAACTGCTGCAACAACGCAACAGTTATCTGAAGTCTTGCGCCGATAACAGATCGCATGACAGTAAACTACTCGATGTTTATGATGAGCAGCTAAGCAGGGATGGCAATTATATTTTTAAAAAAAGAAAAGATTTTTTGCAACAAGGCATAGAACTGGTAAAAGAATTTTACAAGAAAATATCAGGAACTGTTGAAGATGTTGAGCTTATTTATGAAAGTCAATTATTCCGCTGGGACTATGAAGAGCTTTTAAGATCAACCAGGGAGAAAGATCTGTACATGCAGCGGACAACTTCTGGAATTCATAAAGACGACATCATTATTTCACTTAACAAACAACCGTTCAGAAACATCGCATCACAGGGTCAGAGAAAAAGTTTACTGTTCGCACTGAAACTGTCGGAATTTGAAATTTTAAAAATGAATAAAGGGTTTGCTCCCCTCCTGCTATTGGATGATGTTTTTGAAAAACTTGATGAATCGCGTATGCACAACCTGCTTAACTGGGTTTGTGTACAGAATGACGGACAAATTTTTATTACTGATACGCACAGGGGACGTATTGTGAATCACATTGAAAAACTAACTCCGGCTTTCCAGATCATCGATTTATAAAATTCGTTTACCTTCGGTACATGGGTGAGTTTTCTATGGGTGATGCGTTGAGACAGTTCCTGAACCAGAGCAGGCTCAAAGGTTCCGTGCAGGCTCTTCAGATTGAAGATGTATGGGAGCAGATCATGGGAAAAACCATTGCCCGTTACACTGATAAGATTAAAATACACGGCAGTACATTATACATTACTTCAACTGTTGCACCTTTGAAACAGGAGCTCCTTTACCAGAAGGAAAAAATTATTCAAAGGGTTAATGAAGCATTAGGAGAACGGGTGATAAAGGAAGTGGTGATACAGTAGGCAGAAGCAGAGCAAAACGCAAAGGGAAAACGCAATAGCATAAGTTGTCATCCCGAGCAAAGCGAAGGATCTGCGGAGAATCAATATTTCATTATTCTCGGATCTACAATTCCATAAATAAAATCCGCGAGAATATTGATCAGAATAAAAAAGAAAGAAGAAACAAGTACAGATCCCATTACCACAGGAAAATCCAGATTCTCCAATGCATCCACTGTTACCTTCCCTATACCCTTCCATCCAAAAATATATTCTACAAAAAAAGCTCCTGCCAGCAATTCTGCAAACCACCCGGTAATAGCAGTAATCACCGGGTTAACCGCATTGCGCAGTGCATGTTTCCAGATGACAGCTCCTTTACCTAGTCCTTTTGCATAAGCCGTGCGTATGTAATCCTGGTTCAGCACATCCAGCATGGAACTCCTGGTAAGTTGCGTAATAATCGCCATCGGACGAATACCCAAAGTAATGGCGGGAAGAATGAGATTAGACAACACTATTTGCCTTCCTTCAAAAGGATCTGTTTCAAATAAACTGCCCGTCATGCTCAAGCCTGTATATTGACTAAGGACAAATCCAAAAAAGAAAGCGATCATTATGCCCATGAAAAAAGAAGGTGCTGAAATACCCAGTACAGAAACAAAAACAGAGGAAGTGTCCATCCAGGTATCTTTTTTAACCGCAGCAAGTATACCTAAAGGTATTCCGAATATTATTGCCAACAGCATTGCAGATACTGCAAGGACAATTGTACCCGGCAGTGCTTCCATCAGCACATCCCACACATCTCTTTTTGACTGGTACGATCTTCTCAGGTAAGGGATCTTGATAGCGAATTTTGTACTATCGCCAATGAAAATACCATGCAGCTTTTTTTGTGCTATTTCTTCCTTTGAATGAACAGCCACCGGTGAAACATCATTTATGTATGTGACAAATTGTTTCCATTTCGGTTGGTTAAGATTCAGTTCTTTCCTGATATTTTGTTGAGTAGCCGCGTCAGCAGTTTGTCCCATTACCAGCCGTGACGGATCACCAAATCCCTGGAACAAAAAAAACACGACTATGATCACTCCGATCATGACAAGTGCGCCATAGAAGATTTTTTTTGTTAGAAATTTTAGCATAAAATAATTACACTAGCCATAGCTATTACTGGCTGATATATATAAGCGCCTCATCAAAATCAACCGCACTCCACTTCTTTTGTATCGTTCCGTTCTTCAATAAAAACAGTGTTGGATTATATCGTGCCGCAGTTTTGATAGCAGTTCCATCTGCTTTCAGCACCATCAGCTGCGGAAAAAATCCTTCGTGATTTTCCGCAACCTCAAGATTCGTGACCATAAATCCTTTAATATTTTTATTGGTAGCTGCACTGATGATCATATCCATTTTAGCGATCCATTCATCCGGCTTATAACCATCCTTTAAAAATAAAAGTATTTTGGTGCCGGGTTCCGTCAGCAATGCCGCTGTTGTGTCTGTTCCTGATGGCGTTTGCAATGAAAAATCGCGTATTGATGCAACTGCAGTACCCTTTCTTACAACTTTATCCTGCCTGCTGATAAACTTATACGTATCATCAAAATCTGCAGGAAAATTTTCAGCCGTAAAACTCGACTGCTTTCCATTCTTCTCGTAGGTGAACATGATCACTGTGCTGTCTGGTATGGCACCTGCAGGAATTTTCATTTTTTCGGAAATATTGTTTCCTGCTTTGTACGGCAGACAATCTACCACTGGCAGATGTTCCAGCACGTACCACTGAAATGCGAATGAAAACACAACTGTGAAAAATAGAATTATTTGCGCTGCGCTTCTCCGTATGAACGGACGAATTTTATTTCTGTAAGGCATTAATACCAGAATGAGTACCAGGAGAACTACATCTTTAGTAAAGGACTGGTATGCCTGTAAAGGAATGCAATCACCGAAGCAGCCACATTCTCTTATTTTTCCTGAGAATAATGCATATGCAGTAAGAAATGTAAAGAATACAATAAGTGCCAGCAGCAGCCAGCTGAATATTTTCATTTTCCAGCCAATCAGTACTGCTACGCCCGCAATGATCTCGAAAGCGATCATGATTACTGACAGCGCAAGTGTGTAACTATTGAATTGCTGCAGGTTCCATACTTCAAAAAATTCCTGCATTTTGTAGCTAAGCCCCAATGGATCGTTTGCTTTGATCAGTCCAGAGAATATGAACAGGGCGCCTATGATGAACCTCGATATGCTGATGAAAATTTTCATTTATATTATTGTTGCTACGTGCATTTGTTTTGCCATCCCAGGTGAAAGCAAGGATCTGAAGAGAATAATCATTGTGCAGTTCCTTCGCCCTTCGGGCTCGGGACGACAGTTACTCTATTCGCTTAATATCAATGCAAACAAAGAATAATTTATGATATCATGATAATTTGCATCGAGACCCTCGCTGATTAACGTCTTTCCTTCATTGGCAATGATCTGCCGCATACGCATCAGTTTCATCAGAATCAGGTCAACAAAACTTTCCTGGCTCATGCTCCTCCAGGCTTCGCCATAATCATGATTTTTTTTCTCCATCAGTGCCTTAGTCTGAGCGATCTTGTCATCATACCACTTTTCCACCAGTTCAACAGCAACGTCTTCAACGGCATCATGACCAAGCTCCATCTGCACCAACCCTATCACGCTGTAGTTCACCATTCCCCGGAACTCATCGCGAATATCATCCGTTACCAGCTGCTTTTTCTTTTCCTGGATGGTGCGGATGCGTTGTGCCTTGATGAATAGCTGGTCGAGTATTGATATAGGTCTCAACACCCGCCATGAGGTGCCGTAATCCTGAGTCTTTTTTATGAAAATGTCCCTGCATGATCTGACTGCCGAGTCATATTGGACGTTTGTATTGCTCATCGAGAAGAATAATCAATTTGTTGAATTCTGAATTTAATCCTGAATTTTATTGTTCAAATGTAATAATTACAAGTCAATGTTTACTTTGAATTGCAGGGGCAGATTACTTACCGCAGAACAGCCATTGATCATGGGTATCATTAACGTTACACCTGATTCTTTTTACGAAGGAAGCAGGTGCGATGATGCAGATGCTGTATTGCGGCAAACCGAACGTATGCTTAAAGAAGGTGCCGATATCATTGACATTGGTGCGCAAAGTACAAGGCCGGATGCTACGCTTATTACTATGGAGGAAGAATTATCGCGCATCGCAGGAATAGTAGATGTGGTAACCGATAAATTTCCGGAAGCCATTTTCTCAATAGATACTTTTTACAGTAAAGTAGCCAGTATCTGTGTTGCAGCTGGTGCAGGTATCGTTAATGATATAAGCGGCGGACAGATGGATAATCAGATGATCACAACCGTTGCAAATTTAAAAGTGCCATATATAACCATGCACATGCGGGGCACTCCGCAAACTATGCAGCAACTGAACGATTACGACGATGTAACAAAATCAGTGATCGATTACTTCATTATTAAAACAGAAGAATGCAAAGCTGCAGGAATTGCTGATGTGATCATTGATCCTGGCTTTGGATTCAGTAAGAATATCAAACAGAATTTTCAGCTGCTCAATAACCTCGATAAGCTTACAATGCTTAACAGGCCCATTTTGGTGGGCCTGTCGCGCAAATCAACTATTTATAAAACGCTTGGCATAACCGCCGGTGAAGCGTTGAACGGAACAACGGTTTTGAATACTGTTGCATTGATGAAAGGTGCTTTCCTTCTTCGCGTTCATGATGTTAAAGAAGCGAAAGAATGTATTGCACTCTTTTCTCATCTTGCAGGCTGCTGACCCTGTGCCTGTGGCGCCTGTGGCTGGCGTTGCCTCATACGAGGATCCATACCCATTCCTCCGGGTAATCCGGGGCTACGTTTTTCAGGAACACTTATATCAAGTACTTCCACATCAAACATCAGGTTTTCAAAAGGCTTGAACTTAGCCCCCGGAGGTGCTTGTGGCCCGTAAGCAAGCATTGAAGGAACATATAATTTTCCCTTTCCGCCTTTACCGAACAAACGCATCCCGTCATCCCATCCTTCTATAGCGCCTCTCTGACCCACAATAAAAGAATATGGTTGGGGATGACCAAATGCGGAATCACGGTTAGAATCGAAAACCACTCCTTTAAAAGTTTTTCCTTCGTACGATACCTTTACTGCTTTACCGGAATCGGCAAAAGGTGCTTCGCCTTTCTTATCGATTACCACAAATACACCTTTTGCTGTTTTTTCGGCTTTTATGTTATTATCCGCGAGGTACTTTTGAATTTCTGCTATCTCCGTTGATTTGATTTTATCAACATCTGCTTTCTGGTCGGCCACTACTTCAGGTTCCGTTTTGAAAACATCAACAACTTTAATAGTCAGTGTGAGTTTGTCTGACTTCTTGATGTAAGGAGGAAGCTGTCCGTTCTTTTTCTGGAGACTGTCTGCCAGCATTACAATTACGGCGCTGTCACCCTTTCTTAATTTATTAAACACTTCGAGAGGGTTGTACGCTGCACCCATGCTGTCTACCCTAGCGTAAGTAGGCAATGCGCCCCTGCTGGTAGTGATTATAGAATCACGCACCTTCTGTGTGTAATGAACTTTCAGAAATTCACCATTTTTTACAAGAGGGTTTTTCTTGTCGGAAATTATCTTGTATAAAATTCCGCTTTTAGTTTTTTTGAATCCACCTCCCGAGCATCCGCCAATCGCGAATAACAATATACAGCTAAGGACAATGGTTGTTGTTTTTTTCATTAATGTTTGATTTACTTTAATAGTTCAGCGTTTTCTTTCATCGCCGTTTTAAATTTTTCGATTGTTATTTCTAGCGGGTCGTTGCTTCTTCCGCCGGATGCGTTGAAATGTCCACCCCCATTGAAATATTTTCTTGCGAACGTGTTGGTGTCAAATCCTCCCTTGCTTCGGAAGCTCCATTTTCTTTCTTCGTCACGGTCAATCACCAACCCCGCTAATTTTATGCCCTGAATGCTCAAAGGGTAATTTACGAGGCCCTCTGTGTCGCCTGTTTTCACCTGGAAACGCAAAAGGTCTTTCTTTGAAATGGCAATCAGAACCGTATTGTATTCGTAAAATACTTCCATTCTATTCATCAGCACATGACCAATAAACCTGAGCCTGTTCTCCAGAAAATTATCATAAATATTTTCATGCACCTTTGAATGTTCCAGTCCCGTTTCTTTTAAGAAAGCCACCATGTGATGAACAGAAGCGGTGGTGGAAGCGAATCGGAAAGATCCGGTGTCGGCCATTACTCCTGCGTATAAACATTCAGCGATAGATGTGTTAATCTTATCAGAGTGGCCTGACTGCACAATAAAATCGTACACCATTTCGGCGGTAGAACTTTTTGCAGTGTTACTGATGCCGTAATCAAAGCTGGCGGTATCCGGTTGCTGGTGATGATCGATAAGTACTCTTGTTCCTTTAAAATCGTACAGCTTCTGGCTTAGATTTTTTGTTCTGGTAAATATGTTGAAATCCAGGCAAAACAGCCACTCAGCTTTATTCAGAATCTCCTGAGCTTTTTCAGGTTGAAGTTCAAAGTCAATTACCTCATTACCCGACTGCATCCAATTGAGCCATGAAGCCCAGTTTGTAGGAGAGATTACGGTTACTTCATGTCCCAGCGAACTAAGAAAGTGAAACATTCCCAGTGATGAACCCATAGCGTCGGGATCAGGTTTCTGGTGCGTTGTAATTACTACCTTTCTTGGAGCCGTTAATAGCGGAAATATTTCCTGTACTGGTTTCATCAAAAATGTGCGCAAAGTTGCGGAATTAATGCCCAATGGCCAATTTTACTTACACAATCGGTAACTTCTTTTACCTTTGCGCCCAAATTGAAAAAACATGAGCAACCGTACGTTTACTATGATCAAGCCCGATGCCATGAAAAATGGCCATGCTGGCGCGATAATAGACAGGATCATCAAGGAAGGATTTACAATCATATCCCTCAAACAGACGAGGCTAAGCGAAGAAAAAGCCGGTGAATTTTATGCGGTTCATAAAGCCAGGCCTTTCTATGGTGAACTGGTTACTTTTATGAGCAGCGGACCTATCATCGCTGCTATACTCGAAAAAAACAATGCTGTTACTGCTTTCCGCACCCTGATCGGTGCAACGGATCCCGCAAAGGCAGATACCAACACAATACGGAAATTATATGCAGCATCAGTGGGTGAAAATGCCATCCACGGAAGTGACAGCGACGAAAATGCTAAAATTGAAGGGGATTTCTTTTTCAGCGGCCTCGAAAGGATTTAAATTTATGATATGCAAAATCCACTGGTAGGTATAATAATGGGCAGCGACAGCGATCTTCCGGTAATGAAACCTGCCGCTGATTTCCTCACAGAAAAAGGAATACCATTCGAACTTACCATTGTGTCTGCACACCGCACTCCCCGGCGGATGATCAAATATGCAGCGGATGCCCGGCAACGCGGTATAAAGGTCATCATCGCAGGAGCAGGGGGTGCAGCGCATCTTCCGGGGATGGTTGCATCCATCACTTCACTGCCTGTTATAGGGGTGCCTGTCAAGTCTTCAAATTCAATTGATGGATGGGATTCAGTTCTTTCCATTCTCCAGATGCCCAATGGGATTCCGGTGGCCACTGTTGCTTTGAATGCCGGTAAAAATGCCGCGATCCTTGCTGCAAGCATTATCGGTGCTTTTGATGAGAATATCGGCAAGATGATGGATGAATATAAAAAGCAGATGGAAAATGAAGTAATTACAAAAGCTGGTAAAGTAAAATCTGAAGGATGGAATAATATGTTTGATGAATGAGCGGGGCAAAGTGCAAAGGGCAGAGGGCAAAGGGCAAAGTGGAAAAAAATTAATCAATCTTTTATAGTAATATGTAATCTCACGTTTGCCGTCTCACGTATCTCTTCTGCCTTCTGCCCTCTGCCCTGTGCCCCCTGCCGTTACTTCAATCACCACAAAGTCCTGTTCAAGCGTAAGCGAATGCTCATATATCCATTGTAAAAATACTTTCCCCCACTTCGCATAATAAGGCATAAAATTATCAACCCTTTCCTGCAGGCTGTTATTGGGAAATAATACTTTTTTCATTGCATTTAACTGCCTTTCTTCCACTTCATATTTTCTTCGTTCAGCACGAAGGAGTTTTTTTTCCAGTTCATGCAAGGGTTTAATGGCCCGCGTTTGCAATGCCGCTACATGCGTGGTAAGCGTATCATCCACCTGCCTGGCGACGGTCTTTAATTTGTCGTAATAAGAAGTTACATTAGTGATCTCTCCGGCTAATGTTAACTGTTTCTCCGATTCCCGTTTAACCAGTTCGTTAAGCAGGATTCTTTCTTCTTTGAATATATCGGTAACGGGTATACGAAGTTTATCCAGCCTCTCTTTCCACTTCTCTTCCAGCACGAGGAACGAGTTTCTTAAGACCAATACCGGGTAGGGAACTTTGTAATTTTCAAAAACACCTTTTAATTCTATCCAGTAAGCGATCTCCCCTCCTCCTCCGATGAATGCTATATCAGGTAAAATGGTCTCCTGAAACAATCCACGCAATATCACGTTAGGGCTGAATCTTTCAGGATGCTCGTGCAATTCCTTTTTTAGATTAACCGCATTGAAAGTAATATTTGTATTCACCACTTTCCATTCTTCGCCTGACTTTTCAATGCGTTCGCGAATATTATCTTTTAAATAGAAAAGATTTATTTCGCGCGGTTGCGCCTGCGCTTTAAAATTTAAAGAAAGCTCGCGGATCGTTTTATCTACAATCGCCGAAGATTGATGTTTGAATAATTCGTCTTCAAACACCGGGATCATTTTTCGCTTAAGCTTTGCATTATCAGGGATCACCACCACTAAACCAAATTCACTGAACAGGTGATTCAACAGCCTTAAGGTTGCAGTTTGCATATCCGTATTCTGCTCATAACATTCCCTTAATAGTTCCACTAGTTCTTTTCCATATGGCCATACAGCCAATTCTCCCTCCACCCGGTTAATGACCTTTTCCAACCCTTTTGTTTTCATTCTTCCGATGGCGCCGGTTTGATCAGTTTCCCAATTGATCTTTTCACCATTAAGAAATATATTTCCCAATTCATCAAGATCGGCATCTTCGCAACCCATATAAAATACTGGGACAAAATGATTGTCCGGAAATTTTATTGTAAGATCTTCCGCAAGCTTAATCGCATGAATGATCTTATAAACAAAAAAAAGATTGCCGGTAAAAATCGCAGGCTGGTGTGCGGTGCAAACTGTAAAAGTATTTTCATTTAACAGCAGTTGAATGTTCTCTTTTACTTTAACAGTGGGTTTAAGGGAACTGTATTGATTGGCAAGTTCGTTTACCAGAAGTTTTCTGTCAACAGGGAATTGTTGTCTTTCCCTTATCGCTGATGCAAATCCTTCAACTGAAACCGGATGTTTATAAAAAGACCTGAGATTTTTATCTGCATTCACATATGCAGTAGCCAGTGATGAAAAGAATCCAGTATCCCCGTAAGACAGTCGCGTAGATGTGCAATCCATATGCTCGGTAAAAGTAACTACTCCTGATGTGGCCTTATAGACCAGTTGGCATTTTTAACTTCTTATTTTAACCCGTATGCCACTATCTTATTTCTAAAAAATCCTGGTACGTATACGATCCTGTTTTTTGGGTCATACCCTATGTCGGCTGAATTCAACTGCTGGTCTCGGGTATCAATTAATTTTTGTGTAGTGCCATCACCGTTCACATAATAGATAACCCCTTGCCAGCATGATACAATGAACTCATTTCCCTGAACATTCTCTACACCATCAGTACGACCTTCCATGCCATCTGCAAGCTTATCAAGCGATTTGCCTTTTCCTAACCTGTACAGGCCACCATTGTCGAGTATGTAAATATCCTTGTTGTAAACAAGTACACCATTCGGCCCTTTAAGGCTGGTGCTGTCGAGAAGCTTTGCAGGCTTGTCATTTTCCATTTTCCACAATTCTTTTTTACGCGAATCGGTTACATAAATATTCCCTTTGGTGTCTGCTGCTACATCATTCAGAAAAACAGCGCCCGGAATTTTGATGTGTCTGGCAATTTCTCCTTTAGTGATATCTATGGCCACCAGTTCATCCAGATCTGCCACCCATAATGTGTTTTTTACAAGTGCCATTCCTTTCGGGGCATTCAGGCCCGCTACCCAATCAGTGGCAATGATCTTTCCATCAAGACCCACCTTACCGATTGATCCTTTTCCGTCTTTTTCGTCCGCTTTGCCATCGATATTTGAAGTGTATAACACCTGGTTGAGGGCATCAAATAATACTGATTCAGGAGTTTTAAGGGTTGAATCCGTTTCCCATTTTTTTTCAAGCGAATGCTGGGCGTATAAGCTGATAGTGATGGTTATAGTGAAAAGAGTAAATAAGTATTTCATTCGGATGTTTTTAGATAAAAGCAATTTAGGAAGAATTTGAAGACAATTATTTACCGTTTCCCGTTTCCCCTTATTATCCCTTCAATGAAAACCTATAAATCGTTGTCTGGTTAAAAGTTTCGCCCGGCCTTAGTATAGTATTAGGGAATGTTGGCTGGTTAGGCGAATCGGGAAAATGCTGTGCCTCTAATGCAAGTCCTCCATGCTTCACATATTTCATTCCCTTTTTACCTGTAAGTGTTCCATCAAGAAAATTACCGGAGTAAAACTGAACACCGGGTTCTGTGGTAAACACTTCCATGTACCTGCCTGAAGCAGGATCGTGAACAGCTACCGCCAGCTCAGGAGCGCCATGCGGTTTTTTATTCAACACATACGTATGATCGTAACCGCCGGCAACTTTATCAATATCACTTCCAATAGTAGCCGGAATTGTAAAATCCATTGCTGTTCCTTTAACTGGAAGCAGTTCACCGGTAGGGATCAATTCATTATTTACCGGAATATATTTATCTGCATTGATGAAAATTTCATGACCGAGAATGGTTGAATCTCTTCCTGCAGATAAATTAAAGTAACTATGATTAGTAATGTTTACAGCTGTTGGCTGATCCGTTGTAGCCTTGTATTCAATTTTCAATTCATTATTTTGTGATAAAGAATAGGTAACCTCAACACTGCAGTTTCCGGGAAAACCTTCTTCTCTATCCTTACTCACATAAGAAAATTTTATACTGCTGTCGCCCGGAAGAATTTCTCCGGTCCAGATTCTTTTATTGAAGCCTTTCACGCCGCCATGCAAGGTGTTGCCGTTATTGTTGATGGGCAACTGGTATGCTTTTCCATCAATAGAAATTTTCCCTTTTGCGATCCTGTTGGCATAACGGCCTGTAACGCATCCGAAGTAAGGATTTTCTTTTTGCAGGTATCCTTCAATCGAATCAAAACCCAGCACTACATCACCCATATTTCCTGTAGAATCCGGTACAACGATATTTGTAATAGTCGCTCCGTAGTTAATCAATTTCACCGTCATGCCTGCACTATTTGTTAGGGTATATTGCATGATTTCCTTACCATCGGCATTTCCATATTTCTGTAGTGTAACAGAAGGAGTTTTGTTCGTCATAGTGTCTTGTGTTGAATTTTCTTTTCGGTTGCTGTGATTGCTTCCGCAAGAGGCAGCAAATGAAAGTAAGCCAATGAATGTAAGCCTGGCAAGTGGAGAGGTAAACATGAATTATTAAATTTTGATTTATCAGTTAATTACTTCCGCTTCGAGGTCGTAATCATAAGCTTTGGTCACCCGTGCCTGCACAAATTCTCCCACCTTCAATTTACCGGTAGCATTAAGGATCACTTCATTATCTACTTCAACACTGTCAAACTCGGTTCTTCCCAGGTACCTTCCTGATTCTTTCTTATCTACCAGCACTTTAAAAAGCCTGCCGATCTTTTCCTGATTTTTTTCTAATGATATCTGCTGCTGAACTTCCATGATCTCCTGCGCACGCTCTTCCTTTTCTTCCTGAGGAATATCGTCACTCCAGATATATGCACCGGTATTCTCTTCATGGCTGTATGAAAATATGCCAACCCTGTCAAACCTGTGCAGCTGCAAAAAACATTTTAATTGTTCAACATCATCACGGGTTTCACCGGGAAAGCCGGCAATCAGTGTAGTGCGCAGACAAATACCCGGCACCGTTTCCCTGATCTGCATAACCAGTTCATCCATCTCAGCTCTTGTGATCTGCCGCTTCATTGCTATAAGCATATTATCACTTGCATGCTGCAGTGGCATATCGAGATAGTTGCAGATGTTATCACGCTGCCTCATTACATCAAGAATCTCCAGCGGAAATTTGGAAGGATAGGCATAGTGCAAACGAATCCATTCCAGGCCTTGTATATCAGCAAGCCTGTTCAGAAGATCGGGCAGCATTCTCTTTTTGTAGATATCAAGGCCATAATATGTAAGCTCCTGGGCAATGAGCATAATCTCCTTCACGCCCGTTCGTACAAGGTGTTCTGCTTCTTTTACAAGATCTTCAATGGTACGGCTGATGTGTTTACCGCGCATAAGTGGTATTGCGCAGAATGAACAGGTTCTGTTACAGCCTTCTGATATCTTAAGATAGGCATAATGCTGTGGTGTGGCCAGCAATCGCTCACCTAACAGTTCAGAACGGTAATTCGCATTCAATTTCTTCAACAATCCCTGTAATTCCATAGTGCCGAAAAAAGCATCCACTTCAGGAATCTCCTGCTCAAGATTATTTTTATAGCGTTCGCTTAAGCATCCTGTAACAAATACTTTATCAAGCATTCCACTTTTCTTCAGGTTTACCTGGTCAAGAATTGTATTGATCGATTCTTCTTTTGCCTTATCAATAAAACCGCAGGTATTTACTACCACAATGTTGTGGTCGAGCTTCCGGTTTTCATGCACCACTGAAATGTCATTCGCTGCAAGCTGTCCGCTAAGCACTTCACTGTCTACCATATTCTTGCTGCATCCGAGGGTGATGATGTTAACTTTATCCCTTTTGAGTGTCTTTGATTTCATTTATAAAAAGAAAGCTGCAAAGGTACACATACATGCACCATCTGCAGCTTCAATAAGCCTATTTAAAACTT
Organism: Flavitalea sp.; assembly: GCA_035525775.1. Taxonomy (GTDB): domain Bacteria; phylum Bacteroidota; class Bacteroidia; order Chitinophagales; family Chitinophagaceae; genus Flavitalea. The sequence continues at coordinate 2,846 of DATLDR010000131.1, read as the reverse complement.
AATTAATTGAATGCAAAGCGGAAGCCCAGGCCAAAACGACCTGCTTCAAAATCAGAATTGTCGGCAATAAAAAATGTAGGGCGCCAGTCGAACGAAAATGCAAGCGGAATGCCGTTTAACTTATAATCTAACCCGCCTGTAGGTTTCAGCAGAAAAGCTGAGTTATTTTCATCCAGGCCAACTCCTGCACCAATACCCGCGAACCATTTTAATCCGGGAGCATCTTCAATCATTTTATGGTATTCATAAAAACCCTGAATGGCTACGTAGTTACCAAATAACACTTCAAATTTTCCTACGTTATTCTCACCGAAGAAATGTTTGTAAGACGGCCCTACCAGAGTGCTGCCGGTGCCGAAGTCAATGCCAAGGCCTATTGCATTGGTATAACTGCTTCCGTTGGCTGAGCGCTGGGCTGATACTTCACTGGTGGCGACCAGCAGAAATACAACAATCAAAACGCTAAATAAACTTTTTCTCATAAAATATTTTTGTGCAAATGAAATTAAATTTTCGTTCCAACGCAATTTATTTGTGAGACGGCAGAGGGCAGAAGGCAATAGTAGATTTTACTCCAGATTGAATAAACTGTCAACAAACTCATGCTTGTCGAATACCAGCAGGTCATCCACTTTCTCTCCTACACCAATAAATTTAACCGGTATCTTAAACTGGTTGGCTATAGCCAGCACAACACCTCCTTTTGCAGTACCGTCAAGCTTTGTAACCGCAATCGCAGTTACATCAGTAGCAGCAGTGAAATGCTTTGCCTGTTCAAGCGCATTCTGTCCCGTAGAGCCATCGACTACCAGCAGCACTTCATGCGGAGCAGCGGGAATAATCTTCCCCATAACCCTTTTGATCTTTGTTAGTTCTTCCATCAGGTGAGCCTTGTTATGCAAACGGCCCGCTGTATCAATAATGGCTACATCGATGCCTTTTGACAATGCGCTCTGCACGGTATCGAAGGCAACAGAAGCAGGATCCGATCCCATAGGTTGCTTTACTATCGGAACACCTGTTCTTTCACTCCAGATGGTAAGCTGCTCAACAGCAGCCGCACGGAAAGTATCGGCGGCGCCAAGCATTACCGATTTACCTGCCTTTTTAAACTGATGTGTTAACTTTCCTATTGTTGTTGTTTTGCCGGCACCATTCACGCCTACCACAAGTATTATATAAGGCTTTGTAGGTAATTCAGCGGTAAAAGTATAAGCGCCTTGGGCAGGATCAGTCAGCACTTCTTCAATCTCTTCCTTAAGTATCTTGTTCAGTTCGCTCGTTCCCACATATTTATCGCGGGCTACACGCTTTTCTATGCGGTCAATGATCTGAACTGTTGTATCAATCCCTACATCCGCACTAACAAGGGCGTTTTCAAGTTCATCGAGCACTTCTTCATCAACGGTAGATTTGCCTGCAACCGCCTTGGTGATCTTTGAAAGAAATCCTTCTTTTGTTTTTTGAAGTCCCTCGTCGAGCGATTCCTTTTCTTTTTTACCGAAGATCTTATCAAAAAATCCCATCAGGAATAATTTATTTCTAAAATACAAAAAGCCGTTCCGGTGAGAACAGCTTTATTTTCAGTACTTACACGCCAATTACTTTTGAGCGAGGTATTCCTTCACCTTGTCTTTATGCACTATTGCTTCCTTAAAAGTGTACGCTCCAGATTTAGGACTACGAACTGCACGGATCACTTTTGTCCAGTTCTTAGCTTCAGCGGCTGCCTTCTGGTCTTTAGTTTTGATCGCGGTTTTAGCTGCTTTTGCCATGATATGGGTTATTTAATTTCTTTATGAATGGTATACTTCTTCAGGTTTGGGTTGTACTTTTTCAATTCAAGCCTTTCAGGAGTATTTTTCTTGTTCTTGGTGCTGATGTAGCGGCTGGTTCCGGGCACGGCAGTAGTTTTCTGCTCTGTGCACTCTAAAATTACCTGAACCCTGCTTCCTTTCTTTGCCATTGTTATTGATATTTATTGTTGACCCGCCAATGCGGGTTGTGTTAGATTTTATGACCTTCGGCCCTTAACTTCTTCACTACATTTAATAAACCGTTCTTGTTGATAGTACGGATGGCTTCTGTGGAAAGCTTAAGGGTGATCCACCTGTCTTCTTCCGCAAGAAAGTAACGCTTGGTCTGCAGATTAGGCAGAAACCTGCGCTTCGTTTTAATATTAGAGTGTGATACCGTATGTCCGCTTACTGGTACTTTTCCGGTGATCTGACAAATTCTTGACATGACGAAATTTTTGGACGGCAAAGGTCGGAAAAGATTCTTTAACAGCCAAATGAGAATTGAGTATTTTCGGGGGCAGGCGGAAGAAGGGAGAATGGAATTGAAAAATGATCAGGGTAAGGATAATCAAGTTATTTTGTGGCAGTAACCAACACAATGAACCACAGTAAACGTAAAACCATCCCGCGCGATATCAGCTGGCTCTCCTTCAACGGAAGGGTGCTCCAGGAAGCTGCTGACCCGTCTGTACCCCTTAAAGAACGTGTGAAGTTCCTTGGCATCTTCTCCAATAACACAGACGAGTTCTTCCGCGTCCGGGTGGCCACGCTTAAACGTATGGTGGATTTCGGCGCGAAGCTCAGGAATATGCATCTGGAGCAAGACCCGGCCGATATTCTTTCAGACATCCAGGAGATCGTTCTGGACCAGCAGGGCGAATTTAACCGGATATGGGATGAAGTACGCCATGAGTTGGAAGTTAAAAACATCTTCCTTGTTAATGAAAAAGAACTGAATGTTGAGCAGGAACGGTTTGTGACCACCTTTTTCGAGCAGGAAGTACGTTCCAATATTATTCCCCTGATGATAGAGGGAATCACCCAGCT
>DATLDR010000111.1:0-64109 GCA_035525775.1 Flavitalea sp. | reverse complement strand
GTAAGTTAAAAGTTAAAAGTGAAAAGTGAAAAGTGAAAAGTGAAAAGTGAAAAGTCCAAAAGTGGCAATGAATGAGAATATTGAAAACTAAATAGTAAGAAGTAAGGTAAAATTTAACAACTTTTAACTTATAACTTTTAAGTTTTTACCTTTAAACAATGAAGTTCCAGATCGGTGACAGGGTAATTGTTTTACACTCAGATGAAGAAGGCGAAGTAGTAGACGTTATTAACAATAAGATGGTCATGGTAGATGTTCGGGGCGTAAAATTTCCTGCCTACATTGATCAGCTCGACTTCCCTTATTTCAAGCGGTTTACAGAAAATAAACCCGTTTTCCCTGCTAAAAAATCAAAGAAATTCATTGACGAAATACCCCGGGAAAAAAAGATACAGGCAGATAAATCGCAGACGGGAGTGTGGCTTACCTTTATCCCGGTGATGGATACGGATGAATTCGGCGACGAAATAGTCGATGACCTTAAAATACACCTCATCAACCGCACAGAAACTCCATTCAACTTTGAATATTCGCTTGAATACTTTGGAAAACCAGACTTTGAACTTAAAAACAGCATACCTCCTTTTCATGATTTCTATATTCACGACATGCCATTCGAGAATATGAACGATAGTCCCACTTTTAATATCGTTTTTTCATTGCAGAAACCCGATAAAAAGAAGGCTGAAATCTTTGAGACATCGTTAAAGCTTAAGCCGAAACAGGTATTCAGCCGTATTCAGGAAATCAGGAGAAAAGGAGAAGCTACATTCTCGTACCAGGTTCTTGATAAATACCCTGACCGGACGGTAGAAGACAAAATGGAAATGTCCCCATTGCTGAAAAAAGGATATAAAGTTTATCCGGCCTCTGCGGCACGTCAGCACCTTGAGCCTGCAAAACATGAGATTGATCTTCATATTGAAAAGCTCACAAAGGATCATGCGTCCTTAAATGCTTTTGAAAAGCTTACCCTGCAACTGCAAACGCTTGAAAAGTATGTTGATCTTGCAGTAGCACACCGGCAGCCATCCATGATTATTATTCATGGTGTTGGCACGGGCAAACTGAAAGATGAAGTTCATGAAATCCTGAAGACACGCCGGGATGTGAAATCATTTATTAACCGTTACCACCAATCATACGGATATGGTGCAACGGAAGTATTTTTCCAGTGGTGATTACTTATAATCCAAGGTGCAGTTCGGCAAGCGTCTGCAACTTTTCATATTTGATCGGGTAGGTCATGAAAACCCCGGCTTTACCCATTTTTACTGAACCATCTACACGAACAGTTACAGCAGAATCTTTTGCTGTTTCCATCATTTTCGCGAGAGCTGTAGCCGTTTGAACCTTTAATAAGAGAGGTACGGAAAACGTATCGCTTCGCGGAACTGAAATCGTTGTGTCCATATGAGTGTTACCCAGGAACGACGAATTGACATAAAGTTTCGCGTTGGCATCTTTAAGTTTTACCTCCTGTTTATTTGGATTAAAGAACCGGACATCCAGACCTACTTCAGATTCAGAAAGTCCCCATTTCACTACTTTAATATTCTGGATATCTACAAATACCAGGTCCTTGGGTTTTGCGCACGAAGCAATTGCAACCACCATTAATAAGCCAGTCAAATTTCTCAACATCCTTCTTTTGACTGCAAAGTAGGGGAATAATTTTTTCGTCCAAAAATGAACGATAATTTTAGCATTTCCGGGTGACTAAATATTTTAGAATATAAATGTTAAAGCGCTTCTTTTTTTTTAAAATGGCCAACTAGAAAAAGTAGCAATAAGATTTAGTATATAATTCATTGACATAAAGCACAATATTATTAATATATCAACTTAAATTTTACAATATAAACGGCCTAAACAAGCCGGTAGGATCATATTTCGACTTTAGTCTAAAACATATCATTTTAATTTAAATAAGATGACATTAATTGCTGACTTTCAATATTTTTCGCCGTACATCTTCTTTTTATATTTAAATAAATTTGATTATTGCATTTTAGACCAATATGAGCATTTTCAAAAAATGAGTTTCAGGAACAGATGCATGCTCGCTGGTGGCAATGGTGTGATTACTTTAAGTATTCCGGTGATTGGCGGCAGAAACCAAAAGACAATTGTAAAGGACGTGCGAATCTTAAGGAGAGAAAACTGGCAGGCGAGCCATTGGAAAACGATTACTTCGTGTTACAATAAATCGCCCTGGTTTGATCATTACCGCGATGAGCTGGCGGTTCTTTATACCCGTAAATTTGAATTTCTGATCGACTGGAATTTTACCTGCCTTCTCTGGATATCAGACAAACTGTCAATTAAAACTGCTTATTCCTTTACTGACAAATATGAAAACAAGTATGATGTAAAAGAGTTCGAAGACCTGAGAGGACGATTTATGCCTTCAACTATAAACAAGAATTTTACTGATGCTGTGAGATATCCGCAGGTGTTTGAAGATAGATTTGGGTTTGTGCCTAACCTTAGCATTTTGGATTATCTTTTTTGTAATGGACCGCGGAGACGGGAATCGTTGATCGGGAAACGGTCATAGAAAAAAGAAACTACAAATTGATAATTTTCTTACCAGCAGTAGAATCAATTTCCTTAAAATAAAAAGAAGACTTCTGAACGAACGGGTGTCCATCTTCACAGACCCCGGAAATCACCGGCGTACCAGGATCTATCATGGAAAATTCAATGATGTGCGGAGCGGCGGTATAGATATTCAATTGGTCATGTAAACTTTGTACCGGAGATTCTTTAAACAAAGCCACAACAGGTTTTCCTGCAATATCAGGTCGCAATAAATTTTTCATTTTTTTTAAAGGCTTAATCCCGTGCGGGACAGCCTTCTTTTCAATGGGTGCAGTGATAATTATTTCTTTCCCTTCAGAATAATATGCTACTGGATTCACATCATTTTTTTCCACGTACCCGGTAGAATCTGCAACATACTTCTGCCAACCGGCAAATCCGGTTACAATGAGGCACAAAAAAAATGTGATAAGTGGTTTGATAACAGAAGGTGATGGATTATCCTTTTTCATGATTCTCCTGATCCTGTGAAGCAAATATTCTTTTCCTGTACCGGTAGCCGCGAGTGCGAGCCTATTCATGTCGTTCCGGTATTTGCCAAGCAGATATAAAGCCTGTGAATATTCCCATGCTTCGAACCCTGTTGAAATAACACAATCGTCACACGTGTGTTCTCTCTCCTTATTTACGATAGAGATCATCCATCGCGCAAATGGGTTGAAAAATAAAATAACCCGGGCTGATTCAAGAAATAGATTGATCAGGTAATCATTTCTTTTAATGTGATACAATTCATGGGTTATCACCGCTTCCGCCTGTCTGCATGTTAACTGGCTCACGACAGCAACAGGCAACAGAATAACAGGTTTCCAGTATCCGATGGTCAGTGCACTTTCAGCCTTTCCAGATATCCACACGGAGATTTTTTTATTGATGCCAAGGCTTTTCGTCATTTCATCCACAAAAGTGGCTATAGTATTGTCTGCTTTGACGAGCGATTTTGCGTAAACATTTTTGTTTTCACTCACCTTTAACAGTAAGCGCAATGAAAAAAACCCAACAGCCGGTAAATAAATAAATGAAATTAAGGGAACAATGTTTTCAGCCAACAGAGACACTGAAAACAGGTTACCCATCTGCTTTTGCATAAAGAAAGTGACACTAAAAAAAGTATTATTAGTAACAGCACTATAATAATTTAGCGCAAGTGAAATAAAGAAGATTATTGTTCCTGCCGCTGTTCCCAATAATGCAAGGGTATGCCTTTTTTCTGCAGTATACCTGGTGCCATTTGAACTGATAATAATATACAAAAACCAGATGGCACTCATTTGCCATAAACTGTCCATCAGCGACCAACCTAACGCTTTTGCAAAAGCAGACTGGTACATCAAATTCATTTTACTGATTTTTCATTTCAGTTAAGATCTTTTGAATTTCATCCAGCTCAACCGCTGAAGCCTTATGATTTCCGAGTGCCTGAATAACCAGTTCTGTTGCTGATCCGCCAAACAATGTATTAATCATTTTACCCAACAGATGTTTCTGTGTTTTTTCTTTACTCACTGCAGGCTGGTATATATGTGTTTTAAAGGAGTCATCTCTTTTCACCAATCCTTTTTCATTCATGATCTGCATCAGCTTGAGGGTGGTAGTGTACCCCGCTTCCTTGGTTTTTGATAATTCTTCATGCACCTCTCTTACACTTGCCAATCCCTTGCTCCATAATACCTGAAGTATCTCGAGTTCGCTTTCCGTTGGCTTGATATATTTTGTTACAGACATGTTTTCTACTGCTTTAAATCAAACTTACGATATATTTCGTAAATGAATTGCAAAAAAAATCCCGGTATTAGCCGGGACATTTATTTATGCGCAGATAGTTCTGCTAACATTATTCTTTTACTATCACTTCTTTTTTAACTGCATGGTTTTTGGATGCCTTATTGTTATTACCATCACCATATAACGAAGCAAGAGTGGGCGCGATAACAAGTGAAACAATAGACATGAGTTTGATAAGGATATTCATTGACGGACCTGAAGTGTCTTTGAATGGATCGCCTACAGTATCACCGGTAACGGCTGCTTTATGCGGATCACTTCCTTTTTTATATGTCTGACCGTTTATTTCAACACCTTTTTCAAAAGACTTCTTAGCATTATCCCATGCACCACCTGCGTTGTTCTGGAACATCCCCATGAGTACTCCGGATACGGTAGCACCGGCAAGGAAACCTCCGAGTGCTTCAGGTCCAAGTAAAAAGCCAATGATTAATGGAGAGAGAATTGCGATAGCACCTGGCAGCATCATTTTTTTAATTGAAGCTTCGGTAGAAATAGCCACACATTTATCATACTCAGGTTTTCCGGTCCCTTCCATGATTCCAGCAATGGTTCTGAACTGACGGCGAACTTCTTCCACCATCGCCATGGCTGCTTCACCAACGGCGCGGATAGCAAGTGATGAGAATATGAAAGGAATCATGCCTCCTATAAAAAGACTCGCAAGAACTTTTGCTTTGTAAATATCAATGCCATTCATCGTGAAACCGTTATGATTGATCACACCAACATAGGCAGCAAAAAGTGCCAGTGCGGTTAGTGCTGCCGAAGCAATCGCAAATCCTTTACCGGTTGCGGCGGTCGTGTTACCTACAGCATCAAGCACATCGGTTTTTTCACGTACTTCTTTAGGCAGCTCACTCATTTCCGCGATACCACCTGCATTGTCAGCTATAGGACCAAATGCATCAATGGCAAGCTGCATAGCTGTTGTTGCCATCATGCCGGCTGCAGCGATCGCCACACCATATAAACCTGCGCACTCATATGATCCCCAAATGCCGGCAGCAAGTACAAGAATCGGAAGAAATGTACTTTCCATGCCAACAGCGAGACCACCGATAACGTTTGTTGCATGTCCTGTTCCTGATTGGCGCACGATGCTGCTTACAGGGCGCTTACCCATCGCTGTATAATATTCAGTAATAATGCTCATGAGAGTACCTACTGCAAGTCCAACAGCAATGGCACCAAGAACACCCCATTTGGTAAATTCAATATTTCGGAGCACCATGGTCTCGGGCAATATATAATATACAAGCCCTATACAGGCAAGTGCTGTGAGAACGATAGAACCCCAGTTACCCATGTTCAATGCTTTCTGAACATTTGAAGTATTTATACCTGAAGAATCGCTTACGCGTACGAACAACGTTCCGACAATAGAGAAGAGAATACCAACACCCGCAATGAGCATGGGTAACAGAATAGGAGCGAGACCACCGAAGGAATCATCAGACTTTGTTTCCTGGCCCAGCACCATTGTAGCAAGTACCGTTGCCACATACGATCCGAACAAGTCGGCACCCATACCGGCAACATCACCTACATTATCTCCGACATTATCTGCAATTGTCGCAGGATTTCTGGGATCATCTTCCGGTATCCCCGCCTCAACCTTACCTACCAGGTCAGCGCCAACATCAGCAGCTTTCGTATAAATACCACCACCAACGCGTGCAAATAATGCTATAGACTCTGCACCCAGTGAAAAACCTGTCAATACTTCTATAGTCTTGACCATTTCAGCTGAATCAACTGCAGCGTCGTTGGCGAAAATCATTTTAAGAATAATAAAAAGACCACCAAGTCCGAGTACCGCAAGACCTGCTACGCCGAGTCCCATCACAGAACCGCCGGTAAAAGAAACAGATAGAGCTTTACTTAAACTTGTACGGGCTGCATGAGCAGTGCGCACATTTGCTTTTGTTGCGATCTTCATACCAATGTAACCTGCAAGAGCGCTGAAAAATGCGCCAACTATAAAGGCCACAGCAATACCCCAGTGAGAATTCTCATTACGTGATCCCATAAACGCAAGCAGTACTGCCGCGATTACTACAAAATAGGTTAGAATTTTCCATTCAGCCTTCAGAAATGCCATTGCACCTTCAGCAATATAATTGCTGATTTCTTTCATTCTGTCCGTACCCGCATCCTGTTTAGATACCCAGCTGAATTTGATGAAAGTGTACAGCAAGCCAATGGCTCCCATTAAAGGAACCAGATAGATCAGTTTGTCCATAAACAGTATTTCTTCGTCAAAATTTAAGGGGGCAAAAATAGGGTAAAAGGTTGATGAGTTTACTTTTTCTTCTTAAAGGGATTGATGTTTTCTATGAGCCCTTTTCCCGATTCTTTTAATTTATCCTCAGGCTTTACAGGCCTGGTTTTCACACTGTCTGATGCAGTAGTATCTTTTTTGCGGAATAATTGTTCTTTCAGTTTGTCACCGGCCTGCTTCACCAGTTCCCTCTTCACCGATTCAACAGTATCTTTTATAGCCTTTTTTGAACTGTCTATCCTGGCCTGTGCAAAATCTTTAGCCTGCTCTTTAATATCGTCAGCAATGCTTGTGGCACCTTCCTTAAGATCAAATCTTATATCAGGGTTAGTAAGTGTTCCCAGCATTTTCACATTAAGATTTACTGTTTCTCCTAATTTGACTGGTACACCTTTAGAAGAAATTTTTGCTGCCAGGTCATTCACCAGCTGATTGCCTTTTGTTCCAATTAATGCGCGTGGAATTTTTAAATGAATGGCATAGTCAATGGATTGGTCAAAGCCATGCATGCCGCCGATTTCCATTTCAATGTCCTTCACTTTTATTTTGAACGGTTTCACAAAAACTTTTCCTGCATTGAATTCAAACTGCTCACGCACTTCCCTGAGCGAAATATTTTTTAGTTCATCAACATTCAACCGCTCTGCAAGCTTTTCAAGTGGCTTGAATTTTTCGAGCAAACCTTCGATAAGAAAAAGATTTCCTTCACCTGTAAGTGTTGTAAGATCCGGTAACATATTCTGTCCAAGCAAACCGGTTATTCCGAGTTTTGAATTTAATTTTCCTGATAAAAATTTTCCTACAGGCATCAGTTTCTGAACTGTGTTGAATGTGTTGAATGTTTTCTGAACATCCAGATCGTGAACATCGTAGTTAAGGGTGATGGCAGGCGTCTTTTTATTTTCGCGTGTTGAGTATGATCCATTCACTATGATTGAGCCGTCGAGCGCATTGCCTTTTACATTATTCATTTTTATCGCTTCATCCGCAAGCAGCAGCGAGCCGCTTACATGTTCCATTAACAGGTTATCATATTTTACCTGGCTTACCAGCGCATTCATGGTAAGGTCGAGGTTTGCAGGAACAATAAAAGGAGTGCTGGCTGTTTCCGCTTTCGTTGAATCTGCTGGTCCCATCCAGTCGTTCACATTCAGTTTGTCGGCCTTCACGTTCAACACTCCGCTCAGCGGCCGGTCTTTTAATGCATACGCTATCAGGTTATTTACATAACCATTTGCTTCAAAGTTTGAATTGAGGTATGATCCGGCTGCTTCATTCAGTGTTACGTTTTTTGGATTGAACGTCATCAGTAACTTTGAAAGACTAACTCCATCCGGATAATCATTTGACACATATTTAAAATCATTGAGCGCGATGGTGCCTGCAGCAGAAAATTTATCGAACTGCTGTTTCTGTACAGCATCCACAAATCCTTTCACACTTACATCTGCATTCAATAATCCTTTCATACTTGTTCCCTTGTCAAGCTTAACCATTCCGGATACTTTGGAAAGATCCAGTTTACCTTTTGCTGCAGCATCTACCCACATGTCGCTCACAGGATTTTTCATCAGCAGTCTGAAATCGAATGGTTCATTTTCCATTTCAATGTGGCCTTTTGGTATATCTACCACAGTATGATCCGTTACTCCATCAGGATTATCCACTTTTACAGCTATATTGATATTTTGCACCGGAGAAGGAAGATCAGGATACTGAAAAAAGCCATTCGCAACATCAAGATTAATATTATAGGCAGGTAAGCTTTTCGCACCCATTGTGCCCTTAACCGCACCATTGAGTATGGCCTTACCACTTGTTTTTACTTTTGCAAAATCTTTCTGGTATACAACAGGGATCAGCGAAAGAATATTTTTAAAGTCAGTAGACGGTGCATTGAAACGGATATCCATGTTATAGGTGCTGTCATTCACCAGTTGAAAAAATCCATCAGTCGCTATTTTCAATTCATTTAATGCTATCTCCACAGTTTTAAATGTATACTTCGATATCTTGTTTTCTACCTGTATGTCTGCATTGATCTTTGTATTTGTATTCACCAGGTAAGGGATGGATGCCATGGTAAAATTCACAGCATCGGCATTTGTTTTTGTTGAGAGTGTAAAATTGTCAGCAGTAAAATCACCGTTGCCTTCATGCTGCAATCCCGTTATTTCAGCGTGCATACCAGCTGCGGAATCAACGAATGAAATATACCCGTCATTTATAGCATATTTTTTAAGTTGCATACTGAAAGGTGCTGAGGTATCACTGGTTGTTCCCGTAGTATCTGGTTTGGTGATATCCCAGTTTACAGCCCCATCGCGTGCAACAATGGCGTGTATCCTTGGTTGGTTCACTGCCACTGAATAAATGATCATCTTGTCACCTTTGATGATGCTCATCAGGTTAAGGGCGGCATCTATGCTGCCTGCCGCGATAAGTGTATCTGATGAGAATCTTCCGTTACCAGTCACCTGTATTTTTTCAATTGATACTGAAACTTTCGGAAAACGTCTCAGCAATGAAATACTGATGTCATCGAAATCAACGCGGGCATTAATATTTTTATTTATTTCCGACTTTACAATCCTTAGGATTTTCCCCTTGAATAAAAATGGTATGGCAAAAAGAACAGCAATAATGACGACTAGCGTTATGCCGGTTATTTTAAGAAACTTTTTCATAATTATGATTTTCTTCTCTTTCCTCCGCTACAGCTTTCAGCGAATGGATGCAAACATTTAGTTCATATCCTATCAGTAAAATGAGCGAATTGAGATAAATAAGGAACATCAATATCATGATTGTTCCTATCGACCCATAGACCTTATTATAAGAGCCAAAATTATTCACGTAATATGAAAATGCAAACGTCGACAACACCACTAAAAATGTTGCGAATATTGCACCCGGCGAGGCCAGTTTCCATCTTTTGGTGATTGCCGGTGCATATTTGTATATAAATCCGATAGAATAAAGTATTAATAAAATGATGATCACCCACCTTACAGAATATAATAGCTGTCTTACGAGGTTATTTTTTATATCGAGCGTTTCCATGATGTACTGAAACAACTCGCCCTGCGTTACCAGTAAGGTAACGGTAACCATCAGCATGATGATCAGCACAGTAGTAAGTTTGATAGCCGTCCATCTTTCATTCACAAATCCTCTTTCTTTATATGAATGCAGTGACCTGTTAAATGAACGCATAAGTGCCATTACAGAATTGGATGCATAATAAACTGCAACAACAAAACCCAACGATAATAATCCCGAGCGCGGCGTATTTAAAAAGTCGTTCAAAAAGTTAGCAATCATACCGTATGTATTTTCATCCGGTGTAAACATCTTTGCAAGGTCGAGCAACTCGATAGTTATTTCACTGGAGATAGGCATGTAAGGGATAAGAGTACAGAGAAATATTGTTCCGGCGGGTATTGCCATCAGAAAATTAAAAGAGACAGCTGCGGCCCGGTCATTAATGCCAACTTTATTCATCTGTTTGGCAAAGAACATCACCACATCATATAAGGGAACTCTTTCAAAGCCAGGCAGTATGATGTGCTTGCTTTTGTTCCTTATATATGTTGCTATGGAACTGTTTACTATTGCAGATTCAATTTTATTCATCTATTTCTTCCCTTGCAGTCTTTTGTTTTTGTTGCTCCTGGGTATTAAGGGCCTGCTGATATTCACGTGCGTATTTTAAATGTTCCTGGTAATTTGATGTAAACACATGCCCTTGAGTGAAATCTTTTTTTGCTACAAAGAAAAGATAATCCGTTTTAGGGGCATTCAGCACAAGATCGAGTGTTGCAACGGAGGGTGTGCAGATAGGACCCGGTGGCAACCCTTTAACCCTGTAAGTATTATATGGCGATTCAACTGCAAGATGTTTTTCATAAATTCTTTTCAGCGAAAAATTTCTTAATGCGAATTTTACTGTAGGGTCTGCACCAAGATTCATATTTTTCGCCATCCTGTTCATGTATACACTGGCAATAAGTCCTTTCTCATTATTATTGTTTGTTTCTTCTTCAATGATAGATGCCAAAATGTAAACGCTAGAGGGAGTTAAGCCAAGTGAATCAGCTTTTTTTCTTCTTTCCTCGTTCCATACTCTTTTATATTCTGCAAATAATTTTTTAAATATCCCTGACGGGGGCGTGGTCCACAGGTAGGTATATGTATTCGGAAATACGGCTGTCATTACTGTATTTGTATCCAGCTGGTATTGATGAAGCGTATTACTATTATTAAGGAACTGCATCACCTGTGCTGAATCTGTTTCAAATTTTTTTCCGATAATTGATGCAAGATTTTCTTTGGTTCTGATCTTGGTGATCACCAGGTTAACCGGCGACTGTGCACCGTTCCTCAGTTTTCTTGCGAGTTCGAAAAGACTCGTTCCTTTTTTCACTTCATACCTGCCTGCATGTAATGATGGCCATACGTCCATTTGTGTCGCGATAATATCGAATGACCTGGGATTCTTAACCAGGTTTTCCTGAGTGATGGTATTCATTACGTCATTCTCTGTAACATGGCCGGTATGGATATAGAGATATTTTGCTTTTTCGTTAAAAGGGGTGTTGGAAAAGAAGAATCGTGCTGCGATGGCAATAATCACCACAGCAAGAATGAGCAGGACAATAATAAAGATCCTTAACATAGGTTATAGATTGCCGTGTAAAATAAACGAAAAACCCTGCGTGTTATGCAGGGTTATTATGTAAAGCTATATAATTATTTACGGTTTAGCCGGTGAGGGAATTTGCTGTTGCGGCGCGGGAAGGGTTGATGCCGGAGCAGGCTGAGTGGAAGTTGGCCTCAGGTTAGGTTCATTATTAGAACGTGAACCTGGTGAAATAAAGACAGGTGATATAACTGTAAGAACAGCGATAACTATTGCAATTATCCAGGTTCCTTTCTCAAGGACATCAGTAGTTTGCTTAACACCCATGAATTGTGTGCTAAATCCTGCAATGTTACCTGCCAGACCGCCACCTTTAGGGTTTTGTACCAAAATAAAAAACCCTATGATAACAGAGGTTACAATAATGAGAATTAGAAAAAATATTGCCATATCACACTACTTTAATTGGTCAATTTTCGCTGCAAAATAAGAGCTTTTAGAGGGATTAAGCAAACTTAATTTATAGTATATCTCAGATGCTTTTGCATTGTTTCCCTGTTTAAGCCAAACCTCTGCCATAGCTTCCGTAAACACTTCTTTCTCCTGGAGGGAACTGGCAGCGTTCTGTATAACTAACTGCTGACGGGTATCATCTTCAGGAGAAGCTGGCTGTCCCTCGGCCGATGGCAATTTTTTCATGCTTCTCAGCCATTCCGTGAAACTTTTCAACTGCTGTCCCAGCCGGTCGCGGGAGAGTTCTGCCTGCTGCAACCTTATTCCCTGCGAGGCAAAATAATCGATCGTGTGGTACGACTGAAAGGCTATTGGTGATTCATCTTCCACTTTCGGTTGTACGGCTGGCGGGTTCTCAATTATGGTTACCTGTTCATTTTCTTCTTTTTCAAGCTGACAGCTGAGCCATAATGGGTTATTAAAATATAATCCCGCAGTGATTACATCTGCAATTGGTTCACCGCTATCAGCATATTTCTTTTTTGCGAGGAGAAACCTTGCAGGCGCCACATACGGGTACTTAGAAATAAAATGATCGAGATCCTGCTCTGCTACACCGTCAGCATTATCCTTATGAAAAAATTCCTGTGTTATCGTATTGATCTCGTTTTGCATTTACTTCAATTACCAGTTTGAAAATATCCTGTTGAAAATTTCATCCGTAAGGTTTTTTAAAATTTCATCACTTTGCTGTGCTTCAGCCTGCTGAAGGCTTTGCCCCGCGTTGAAGTCGAAATTACGATTTATATCAGCTTCGAAATTTGCCTTTTCATCGAGTCTGTTTTTGAATACGATGTGCACTGTTATCTGCAATCGGTTTGTTGCCGCCTGCTGTTCCGAAATACCTGCTGTGGTAACATTGTACCCCCTGATCTCGGCATATATATCATAGTCGGCCTGGTCTGTTGCAACAAGCGTTAATCTTGTCTGATTATTTATTTTCTGACGAAGCCTGTCCGTAAGCTGAGGGCTCAGCTGCGGATTCACATAACCAGCCCTGTTCTCAATATAATTTACCCTTGCAGTTTTTACTTCAGGTGGTATGCTTACATCCTTAAATGAATAACATGATCCTAATGAAAAAATAAAAGCGGTAATTAATATCAATAGAGCTCTCATTTTTATACTTATTCTTTAATGTCGTATTCTTTCAGTTTGCGGTAAAGTGTTCTTTCGCTTATTCCAAGATCTGAAGATGCATCTTTTCTTTTACCCCTGTGCTTTTTCAGCGCTTTTTCAATGAGCTCTTTTTCTTTATCCATGATGTTGAGCGATTCCTCCACTTCTTCATGATGATGGATGTCGTCATTATGATGTAGTATAACCGGCGATGAATTTTGCTGCATGCCACCTGATTGAATGCTTTCCTGCTGATGCAGCTCTTTCAGGTCATTCATAAATGAAGGATGTTGGCTTGCAAGCGCCGGATTCTGAATAATTTCAAAAAACATTTTCTTCAGCTCATTAACATCTTTTTTCATATCGAAGAAAAGCTTGTACAGAATTTCCCTTTCATTTGCAAAATCATGGGATGAAGCTGATGCGCCATGTGCGAGAACCGGCAACCTGTTTCCGTCTCTTTCCGGAAGAAATCTTTTAAGTTCATTTCCGTTAACATACCGGTCGGAAGCCAGCACTGATACCTGTTCGGCAATATTCTTCAATTCACGAACATTGCCGGGCCAGCCATAGTTTATTAACAAATTTTTTGCTTCCTCATCCAACTGTACAGGAGTTGTTTTATACTTTTCAGCGAAGTCAGCAGAAAATTTTCTGAATAATATGATGATATCTTCCTTCCTGTCACGCAGTGCAGGTACCCTGATGGGTACAGTGCTGAGCCTGTAATAAAGATCTTCACGAAATTTATTTTGCTGGTGCAGATCCAGCAGATCCTTATTGGAAGCGGCTATTACACGTACATCTGTTTTCTGAACTTTTGATGAACCTACGCGGATAAACTCTCCTGTTTCAAGCACTCGTAATAAACGCGCCTGTGTACCTAACGGCATCTCACCGATCTCATCAAGAAAGATCGTTCCTCCACTTACGGTTTCGAAATATCCTTTCCTGCTGTCAACGGCCCCGGTAAACGATCCTTTCTCATGACCGAATAATTCAGAATCGATTGTGCCTTCCGGAATAGCGCCGCAATTCACCGCAATAAAAGGGTTGTGCTTTCGTGCCGACAGTGCATGTATGATCTGTGAAAAAACTTCTTTACCTACTCCGCTTTCACCGAAAATCAAAACAGTAAGATCGGTGTTCGCTACCTGCTCTGCCACCTGCAGCGCATAATTAAGTGCCGGAGAATTACCTATAATGCCAAACCTGTTCTTTATACTTTGAATTTCCATTCCTTTTATTGATTTATCTGATGATCCTGCCCAATAACGTGCCGCCGGTTGAACCGGTGACCACTACATTTACATAATCGCCTTTATCAGCTATACCATCCTTTGAAAAAACAACCACTTTATTTTCACTGCTGCGTCCCATCCAGTCATTCACACTTTTTTTTGAATCCGCTTCTATCAGCACTTTAAAGTTTTTACTGATATCGCCAGAGTTGCTTTTCTTTGATAATTTATTCTGGAGTGCAACAATTTCTGCCAGCCTTTTTTTCTTTACATCTTCCGGCACATCGTCTGCATACCTGCGTGCGGCAAGCGTTCCCGGCCTTTCGCTGTAGAAGTACATGTAGCTGAAATCATAACCGCAGTACTCCATCAGCTCAAGTGTTTGCTGATGGTCTTCTTCAGTTTCAGTACAGAAGCCTGCAATGATATCAGAGCTGATACCACACCCTGGAATTATCTGTCGTATCCGGTCAACTTTCGCCATGTACCATTCACGTGTATAGCTTCTGTTCATCAGTTGTAATATTCTGTTCGATCCGCTCTGCACAGGAAGATGAATGTACTTGCAGATATTCTCAAATTTCTTGATGGTATACAACACATCGTCTGTAATATCTTTGGGGTGGGAAGTGGAAAATCTGACTCTTAATGATGGATTAATAAGTGCAACCATCTCGAGCAATGCTGGAAATGTTACCGGTTTACCCCAACCTTTATTTTCATCTTCTGAAGGCGTCCAGTAATAACTATCCACGTTCTGGCCTAGAAGCGTGATCTCCCTGTAACCCATTTCATATAATTCATTCACTTCTTTAATGATCGATTCAGGATCCCTGCTTCTTTCTCGTCCTCTGGTAAATGGCACTACACAGAAAGAACACATATTGTTGCATCCCCGCATAATGCTTACAAAAGATGTAACCCCGTTCGAATCAAGTTTAACAGGTGAAATGTCGGCATAGGTTTCTTCCCTGCTGAGCAGAACATTAACCGCTTTTATTCCTCCATCTGCTTCACCGATCAGCGATGGAAGTGACCGGTATGCATCAGGTCCCACTACAATGTCCACTAACCGTTCTTCTTCCAGCAGCTTTGCTTTCAACCTTTCAGCCATGCAACCCAGTACACCGATCAAAGCACCCGGTTTTTCTTTCTTGACCGTGCGAAAGTCATGAAGCCTTTTTCTTACGGTTTGCTCAGCCTTTTCCCTGATCGAACACGTATTCAGAAATATTAGATCAGCTTCTCTGTAGTTTTTTGTTGCCCCGTAGCCACTATCATTAAGAATAGACGCCACTACTTCGCTATCAGCGAAATTCATTGCACACCCATAACTTTCTATATAAAATTTTCTATCGTACTGATACTCCATTCAACCCTCATTTGAGCGGGCAAAATTAATAAAAAGGGGGCAGATTGGCAGTAAAAACTGTCAATTATGACAGTTATTTTAAGATAACTGTTCCTATATTTTTTAGAAGTTCAATTTCCATCTGTTTAAGAGCCTGGTGGGTTTGAATAATCACCATCTGCTCGTCGGCCGATGATATGCGGGAAAGATCCTTCTGGTTTTCCTCGATCATCTTCTTCACTTTCCGTAGTTTAAGATAGTTAACGGTTGAAATGATCTCTTCCCTGTAAAGATCATCACGGGTATATATTTTTCCTTCAAAATGTTCTTTCCAGTTCGGACTTAACTCATACGGAAATTCTAAAAGCGACACTACCGATGCGCTGATGCTCTGATCCTCATGATACAAAAAATTCTTTTCAGTAGGTTCAATTCCTTCACGATACCATTTTTTATATAATTCCATCATTGGTATTAGTGATAAATCTTCTATCAGCTGCTGATCCACGAATTCTTCAATCAGATAATCTGCAACTCGAATTTTACCATCCCAATCTTTCAATCCGAATTCAATCAAACATCTCACTATTGCACGTTCATGTAATTCATCTCTTTTTAAAAGAGTAAGTATATCTTCATTTTCAACAGGAATTTCAGCATTTACGGAAGGAGGCGTAATATCAAATCCCTTTGCCCCTTCCTGCTTTGCAATTTTATCCCTGATGAATTTATTCACCAGGTTGATGAAACCGCTTTCGTCGATCTTCAGCATATCTGCTGTCTGCCGGATATAGTCCTGCCTTCGTGAAAAATCTTCAGCTTTGTTGATCCGGGCAATAGTTTCGGCTATTGTGTTTACAACAACCGATTTTCTTGAGGTATCATTTCCTGCTTCCTTCAATAATACGTCGAGCTGAAAAAGTATGAAGTCCCTTTTATTATGGTTAATGAACTCGCGGAAGCGTGTTGCGCCCACTTTATTTACATAGCTGTCAGGATCTTCTTTATCAGGAATAAGAACAAGCTGCACATTCAGACTTTCTTCCAGTGCAAGATCCAGACCGCGCATGGCAGCTTTCACTCCCGCGGCATCACCATCATAAATTATTGTGAGATTATTCGTGTATTTTTTTATCAGCCTTAGCTGGTCCGGTGTTAAAGACGTACCACCTGATGCTACCACATTTTCGATTCCTGCCTGATGCAATGAAATTACATCCGTATAACCTTCTACAAGTAAACATTCATCATTCTTATCTATCGCCTGCCGCGCAAACCAGGAGCCGTAAAGGATCCTGCTTTTTATATAGATTTCATTTTCGGGTGTGTTGATATATTTCGGCGCCTTGTCATTTTTACCAATGATCCTTGCACCGAATCCGGCGATCTTGCCCGACTGGTTGTGTACAGGAAAAATTATTCTTCCGCGATAATTGTCAACGGCCTTTTCATCACGCAAAACTGTGAGACCTGTTTTTTGCAGCAACTCCATGTTGTATTGTGATTGCAATGCGGCTTTTGAAAATGCATCCCGGTCCTGTAAGCAATAACCCAACTGGAATTTTTGAATCACCTCTTCCCTGAATCCTCTTTCTTTCAGATAGCTGAGACCGATGTCCCTTCCTTCATCATGATTGAAAAGTTTTTCTGTAAAATATTTTTGCGCAAACGAATTAACGATATATAAACTGTCGGCAGTAAGCTGATGGGCTTTTGCTTCAGGACTCGTTTCTGTTTCTTCAATCTCAACATTATACTTATTGGCCAGCCACCTGAGTGCTTCAACGTATGAATATTTTTCATGTTCCATGAGGAAGCTGACAGTATTGCCACTTTTGCCACATCCAAAGCACTTGTATATTTCTTTCGTTGGAGAAACAGTGAAAGATGGTGTTTTTTCATTGTGAAACGGACATTGCCCGATGTAGTTAACACCACGTTTTTTTAATCGTACAAATCCGCCGATTATTTCTACAATATCGATCCTCGACAGTATTTGCTGTATCGTTTGCTGACTGATCAATTTTTTGGGTATGCACGAAGATAAGGGCTGGAAAATACGGAATTTAGTAACTATTTTACCCGTTTACTCAAAATGCCAGGGCAGAGGCGCACCATGCAAGATAAATTGCGCAAAACCCGTGTTACTTTGCAAAATGTTTTCTAAATTAGGTAGGCGATCCTAACCCGTGAGAAGTATTTTAAACAATTCTATTAATCTAAAATCTTTCTCCCATGGTTACCACCACAGATGTTGGCCAGCTTGCAGGCGAATGCACCCTATGGGTAGACACTTTAAAATCTTTCAAGCAAAAATTTATTGAACACCGGAATTTATTACAGCAACATTGTGCTGAACAGACACAGCATGATGTGTTGCTTGAAATTGAACACCTGCATAACCAGTTTCATATTCAGCTGATCAACATCCACGATCTTAAGCAGGCCGTAAAAAGGCACATTCAGAACATCAATTATGAACGTGCCAGGAATAACGGTAACCTGAGCGATGATGTTCTGGCGAAGCATGAGTACCTGTTCGATGAATACCAGCGTCTCGAAACAACTTTGCAGATTATTTCAAGAGAGTTTGAACGGTTTGTAAAATATATTCGTACAAAATAATTTAAATGCAGATCCCGCCGGAAGACGGGATCAACATTTAGGCATAAACAAAGTTCCGGTTATTTCAACGACAATACATAATCCACTATTTTTCCTGCGTCCTGCTTGCTGAGTGACGGATGAGCAGGCATATTTACTTCGCCCCATACACCGGATCCTCCATTGATGATCTTATTGATTAGATGATCAACATCCTGTTTTTTCTTGGCTGAATATTTTTTTGCAACTTCTTTATAACCCGGTCCGACAGATCTTTCTGCTTCCTTATGGCAAGCTTTGCAATCCAGAGTCGCTATCATATTTTTTCCTGCGATTGCGGCTGTGTCTCCTTCGGGTCCTTTCCGCTGATGGCCAAAAGAAGCGGAGTCAACCTGTGCAGGAGGAGGTGCAGGTGCTTTAGGTGCAGTGCTAGCTTGTTTCAATTCTCCTGCATTGTAATCAATACGGGAAAGTGCTGCTTCGGCGTTTTTCTGAAACCAGCCATTACCATATTCAAGAATATAAATTTTGCCATCGGGACCTACTTCCATGTCTATTGGTGAATTGAGTTTTGTGGAACCCATAAAAGGTTCCATTTTATCCAGATCACCATTGGGTAATAAAGTAACAGCTTTGATCCATCCGCGAATCCAGTCGTACATGAAAAATTTATTGTTATAATAATCAGGCATTATTTTGTTGTCTGTTACATGGTAAACTGGTCCGGCCATTGCGTTTCTTCCGCCCGTTCCTGCCTGTGGAAATTCATCAGACAATGCATAGGGATAATAAACAAGCGGTGGTGTTGCCGGAGGAAGGTCTTTCAGTCCTGTATTATTCCTTGAAGTATTTACCGGATGGGCAGGGTCAAAGGCATCACCTGATTCACCGGTATTGTAATCATATTTTCTGTACGCATAATTGTTTCCAACAAAGAAGGGCCATCCGAAATAACCGGCTTTCCTTGCCTGGTTCACTTCATCATAACCACGGGTACCTCGCGTGATCGTGTCTTTGGCGGCATCTGGACCTACTTCTCCCCAATAAAGAAATCCTGTTTCAGCATCAACGGAAATACGATATGGGTTTCTGTCTCCCATTACATATATTTCAGGTTTTGTTTTGTCCTGTCCCTTAGGAAATAAGTTGCCTTCTGGAATAGAGTAAGAGCCATCATCGTTTATTTTAATCCGCAGAATTTTTCCGCGAAGATCATTCGTGTTACCTGCAGTTCTTGCCCCATCGTATTGCAGATGACCGGGACGGTCATCAAGTGGACCATACCCTTTGTGTACATATTTCTGTCCTGGTTCATCAAACGGAGTCGTATTGTCGCCTGTTGAAACGAACAGCGTTTTATCTTTTCCAAAAGCAATAGAACCACCTGTATGGCAGCATATTTCTCTCTGCGAATAAAATTGAAGAACAATTTTTTCAGACGAAGGATCCAGTTTGTTGTCTTTGAAAATAAATCTTGACAGCCTGTTCACGGAAGTATCAGCAGGAGCGTAGAAGATGTAAACAAAATTATTTTTTGCGAAATCGGGGTCAGCCTTTAAGCCCATTAAACCTTCTTCTGCATTCACATCCTTGGCCACTTTTGTTTTAAAGTAAACATTGAGAAGTCCTACCTGCGAAATGGATGAATCACTTTTTTTATAAAGCAGTATTTCACCGCGACGCTGTGCGATCAGCACATCAAGATTTGGAAGAATGGTCATCTCAGTAGGTTCATAGAAAACACCCTGCTTTAAAACAGTTTTAGTGAATCTTTGCTCCTCAGGTGTTTTTGGTGTGTGTACCTTTTTAAAGTCGGGCTTAAGATTATCTCCTATAGCATATAGTATGCCGCCAAGTATGTGCTTAAGAAAATTTTCGTCCTGGTAAGCTTCCTCCACATGGCCCAGTTCTGTGTAAAATGCTCGACCCCCGTCGTATTCATGATACCATGCCATCGGATGATCATCCCCGTTAGCACCTCCGGTATATGACTTTTCATCTATTTTAATAAGTACGTGAACTTCCTTGTTCAATTGTTTGAAGTTATACCACTCATCTTTTCTTTTCCATGGATTGGGGAGATGTTTGGTAGAGATGTGGTTTTTGTCGGTAATATGCAGAACAGCTTCCTGTTGTGCAGGGTGGCTAAGAAAATGTGCGCCAACAAGGCGTGTGTACCAACCCCATTGGTATTCCGCATCTGTTGCAGCGTGGATGCCTACAAAGCCACCACCTGCCTGGATATATCTTTCAAAAGCATTCTCCTGGTAGTTATTGAGCAATGAATCGTGCACATCTGTTGTGTTCAGGAATACAACTGCAGAATAGTTTTTCAGTGAATCTTCATTGAAAAAATCAGCATTCTCGGTTGTGTCTACTGTAAACCCGTTTTCAGCGCCTAATTTGATAATGGCCTGTTTACCCGCAGCTATTGAAGAATGCCGGAATCCGGTTGTTTTTGTGAATACAAGAATTCTCGGTTTGCCATTTCTTTTACTTTTGCATGATACAACCATCACGGAAACAGCTATTAATGCCAGCAGCAATATTTTTTTTCTCATGGGGTACAAAATAAAGGTATTTACAGCTGCATTAAAGCCAGTAAAGCGGAAATTTCATATTTTTTACATAGCTTTGCGCCCGTTTCATCTACCATGTAAATGGAAGTGATTACCCACAAGGCTCCATAAGTGTCCGCCCGTGCGGAACGCCAGCAGGGTGTAAAATTAAAGATAAAGAAATGCCAAAAGTTAAAACGAACTCGAGCGCAAAAAAGAGGTTCAAAGTAACCGGCTCGGGTAAGATCACCCACCAGAAGTCTTTTAAACGCCACATTCTTACCAAGAAGTCGAAAAAACGCAAACGTGCCCTTAACAAGGACGGCATCGTGCACAAGTCAAATCTTGATTTTGTAAAGCGCCTCCTCAGGCTTAAATAAGTTTAAAAGAAACATCCACTACTAAAAATATTTCATATGCCACGTTCAGTAAATGCAGTTGCGTCAAGGGCAAGAAGAAAACGCATACTTAAAGCTGCAAAAGGTTTTTACGGCAAACGTAAGAATGTATATACCGTTGCGAAGAACGTAATGGAAAAGGGTCTCACCTACAAATATGTGGGACGCAAGCTTAAGAAAAGAGAATACCGCACGCTCTGGATCGCCCGTATCAATGCAGCAGTAAGGGAAGAAGGACTTACTTACTCACAATTCATACATCTTCTCAATGAGAAAGGTGTTGGCCTCGACCGCAAGATACTTGCCGACCTCGCCATGAATGAGCCGGAGTCGTTTAAACAACTCGTAGCTTCAGTTAAGTAATCTTAGAAAAGTGATATTCAACCGGGTGCCATTATCATGCACCCGGTTTTTTTATTTGTTGAATGATTCAAACAACTATTTTTGCTGCCGGTGTGGTGAAACCAAACACTCCCGCGTTAGCCTATGGCCATCAACAGTCCGAACGAATTCATGAACAATTCGTACACTGACCTGGTGAAGCAAACTTTTAACTACCCTCAGGACGACTTTGAAACAAAAGATGGCTACCTGTATTTCAATGGGCTCGACCTTAAAGCGCTTATTGACAAGTATGGCACCCCTCTCAAGTTATCGTTCCTGCCCAAGATCGGTATGCAGATCAAAAAGGCAAAGAAGATGTTTGCCAATGCTATAAAAAAGCACCGCTATGAAGGCAATTATAATTATTCATACTGCACAAAGAGTTCGCATTTTTCATTTATTGTTGAAGAAGCGCTGAAACATGATATTCATCTCGAAACTTCCTATGCGTACGATATCGACATCATCAAAAAACTGTACGACAGAAGAAAGATCACCAAAGATATATTTATCATCTGCAACGGTTACAAACAGAAATCTTATACAAGCCGTATTGCAAATCTTTTAAACACTGGTTTCAAAAATGTAATGCCCGTGCTCGATAATGCTGAAGAGTTACAGGCATACAAAAAATCAGTTAAAGTTCCTTTCAAGCTGGGCATCCGTGTTGCTGCCGAAGAAGAGCCGACCTTTCCGTTCTACACGTCGAGACTTGGCTTCCGTGTAAGAGACATACTTGAATTTTACGTTGACAAAATAGAAGGTAACGAAGACCGATTCCAGTTGAAAATGCTTCATATTTTTCTCAATAAAGGAATAAAGGACGACATCTATTACTGGAGTGAACTGAATAAAATTATCAACCTTTATTGTCAGCTTAAAAAGATCTGTCCTGAACTCGACTCAATTAATATCGGAGGCGGATTCCCCATCAAGCATTCACTTGGATTTGAATACGACTACCAGTTCATGATCAATGAGATCGTGGGCAATATTAAAAAGGCATGTAAAAAGAACCGGGTTCCAATGCCGCATATCTTCACTGAATTCGGAAGCTTTACTGTAGGCGAAAGCATGGCACACATCTACAGTGTAGCCGGGGTGAAGCGTCAGAACGACCGTGAGTGCTGGTATATGATCGACTCTTCTTTTATCACTACGCTGCCCGATACGTGGGGTATCGGCGAAAAATTTTTACTGCTGCCGGTAAATAAATGGAATGATGAATACCAGAGAGTGGTTCTCGGCGGAATGACTTGCGACAGCCATGATTATTACGATTCAGAAGAACATGTGAACGAAGTGTTCCTTCCAAAAGTAAATAATGGTGAAGATCCACTGTACGTTGGATTTTTTCATACAGGCGCTTACCAGGATCAGATCAGCGGATACGGCGGCATCAAGCATTGCCTTATACCTTCTCCCAAGCATATTATCATCGACAGGGATAAAAATGGCAAGCTGGTTGACTGGGTGTATGCTAAAGAACAAACAGCTCAGAGCATGCTGAAAATCTTGGGGTACGTGAAGTAAGTGAAAGTAAAAAGTAATAAGTGAAAAGTTGAAAGGGAGGTCAGATCCTTCTTCAACTTTTAACTTTTAAGATTTCAGATTTCACTTTTTTATCCTGTACTTCTTATTCACCCTGGGGCTATTGAAATACTGGTTAAGTTCTTCTTCAGTCATATTATTGGTGATCTCGATCGGGATGTCGATCAGTTGTATTTGGATCTGCTTCAGCTCTTCCTTTAATTTATTGGCCTTGCTCATAATCTGGATGTCGCGCTCACCGATGAGGCTGTTGTCACGCAGCATGTAATCGAGCCGTTTGATAGAAGAACGAATGAGTGATGCCTGGTTCTGGTCAAAAGTTTTTGGTGGCGCAACAGCTTCTTTAACGGGTACAAGAGAAACACCAACGCTCGGCAGCACTCTTCCTGTTTTTGCCGTGCTTTCATTTGTTGAAGAAGTTAATATACTTCCTGTAAGTGCAGTTGCAGACCCTGTGATATCGAAACTTGTTCTTGTATTCTTTACCCTCTTTACGTTCTTATCCAGCTGAAGAAAAGTATATTTTAACTGAAGAATGTAAGTGCTTACAGCTTTCGCCTGCTTATTGTATTCTTCCATAGCCAGTGGATAATTGAGCGCATCCCTCACTACTATTCTTACTACGGCCGTGTCTTTGAGCATGAACCTGTTTGCACCCACAAAGCTGAGATTCACCACTCTTACTTTGGATGAATCTGTTTCTCTGACAAAATCAAATCCTGGTGACCATGTAAAATCCTGGTTGCACTCGCGGATAACGGAATAGTTAATAAGAGGCGTATTAGCAAAGAAGGTAATGTTATCTATAGGGAAACTTCCATTTTCACACTGTACTTTGAAACTTACCGTTTCTCCTTCATCTACGTAAAGGGTTCCTGAAACAGACGGTTTAACTTTCGACGGAATGATATCAGTATTGTAAAATAAGATTGTGAATGAAGTGTCCACCTTATCTTTCGGATTGGTAAGGCTTTGCACGCCTACCGTTACTTTATATTCATTGTCATACTTAAGCTTACCGGAGAAGAAATAAGACTTTTCAACTTTTACAGTGAGGAGCCCGTTGTCTTTGTTGATGCGTACGCCTATGGGGGAGTTGCGGAGAAACCAATAGTAATCGGACTGGTCTTTATTTATTTCAAGCGGATACTGCAGGGCTGAATCAACATGCAGGGTGAAATAAGGGTTGAGGTTTTTGATTCTCAGGATAGAATCTGCGGGATTATGAACGGTGTCTAGGTGCTTATTGGAAATGGTATCCGTTCGGAGGGTTTCCTGGCCAAAGCCATTCACAGTGAAAAAAGATACGGATAAAACTACCAGCAGGGCAGAGAA
Organism: Flavitalea sp.; assembly: GCA_035525775.1. Lineage (GTDB taxonomy): Bacteria > Bacteroidota > Bacteroidia > Chitinophagales > Chitinophagaceae > Flavitalea. The sequence continues at coordinate 39,740 of DATLDR010000111.1, read as the reverse complement.
ACTTCGAAGTATTCTTCTCATGCGATTGGATTATAAAAAGGTTGCGCGCAAGTTAACTGATAAAAGCTAAAAAAAATCCCATGGTAAAGTTAACCCATGGGATTCCTTGCAGATTATTAAAATAATTTAATTAGCTAACAGTTATTTGTTTAGGCTGCTGCTGAACTTCCGGTTTCTTTTGAAGGTCAATTTTAAGGATTCCATTTTCATATTTAGCCTGGATGTTTGAAACATCGATCTTTTCGTCCAGGCTGAAACTTCTTTTGAAACTATTGTAATAAAATTCCCTGCGAACGGTTTTTTTGTCTTCAGTTACGTTTTCATCTTTCTGTTCATAGCTCACAGTAAGTAGGTCTTTGTCGAGATGTATCTGGAAGTTTTCTTTGTTTCTTCCCGGCGCGTTGATTTCAAGCACAAAAGCAGCTGGAGTTTCATAAACGTTGGCTGCAGGAAGGCTAGTTACATCCGAAGACGGATTAGCCCATACAGCAGGAGTAAAAAAATCAGTGAATAAGTTATCAAACTGCCGTTCAACCGGCCTGTTAACAAATTTTACCTGTGTCATAATTATTAGTTTTTATAGTTTTTTAATCTTTCCCCTCAGAATCAAAGGATGTACCATTGAAAAAAATTGCGACAATATTTCCTGAATGACGAGGATTAGCTGACATTATAGCGTAATAAATACTTTAACCTGAATAAGTGCCTGGTTATAACTCCCCGCTTTTGCTTAACTTTGCAGCGCTATTTATTTAAATAATTTAATCAACACATTTTAATATGTATCCTGAAGAATTAGTGGTTCCGATGAAGGAAGAACTTACAGAAAATGGTTTTATTGAACTCCTTACTCCGGAAGATGTAGAGAACCAGCTTAAAAAGGAAGGCACCACGTTGGTAATGATCAACTCAGTTTGTGGATGTTCAGCAGGTACGGCGCGTCCTGGTGTACTGATGGCAGTGGCAAACAGTGAAAAGCAACCGGATTATCTTACTACAAGCTTTGCCGGTTTTGATATTGAGGCGGTACGTTCTTTACGAGCGAAGCTGCTTCCTTATCCGCCTTCTTCACCTGCTGTTGCTTTATTTAAAGACGGTGAGCTGGTGCATTTTATTGAAAGACACATGATCGAAGGACGTTCTGCCCAGATGATCGCACATAATTTAATAGCGGCTTTCAATGAATATTGCTCCTGATAAAACCAATTCCAGATAATTCATGTATCCTAACCTTTATTATGCATTCAGGGATTTCTTTGGTGTTGAATGGCCGGCGCTGAGATTTATTAACTCATTTGGTTTTTTTGTAGCATTTGCCTTCCTTGCCGCAGCTTATGTTTTAACACAGGAGCTGCGCCGCAGGGAGCGCCTCGGATTAATGCAATTCACTGAAATGAAGATTGTAGTGGGGCGACCCGCTACAATGAGCGAGCTGGCACTCAATTTTATCCTTGGATTTTTATTGGGATATAAGATACTGGGATTGTTTCTGTCTGATAGATCACTTACTGAAGATCCGCAGTCATTTATTTTCAGCGCACAGGGGTATCTTCCAGCAGGCCTGCTGCTTGGATGTGTTTTCGGTTTTGTAAAATGGTGGGAAAAGAATAAACAGAAACTTGCCAAGCCGGAAGAAAGGGCTATCAGGATATGGCCACACGACAGGGTAGGAGATATTGTGATCCTTGCAGCCATTTTTGGATTTCTCGGTGCCAAAATATTTCACAACCTCGAAAACTGGAATGAATTCTGGAAAAACCCCGTCGAGGCATTGCTTTCTTTCAGCGGGCTTACTTTCTATGGAGGACTCATCTGCGCTACAATTGCCATCATATGGTATGCAAAAAAACATCGTATCGGGATAAGGCAGCTTGCCGACAGCATTGCTCCGGCATTAATGCTGGCTTATGCTATTGGAAGGATAGGTTGCCAGGTTTCAGGTGATGGGGATTGGGGAATTCTTAACAGCGCCTACATCAGCACCCCCGAAGGAAAAGTTGCCCTGACGGATACTGCTGACTTCAATAAGACCCTTTCCGCCAACAGCGCGATCTACATGGAGCAATCCGGTTATACGAGTATTGACCAGGTACATCATAAATATGTTAAAGGACCTTCATGGCTGCCGCAATGGATGACGGCGTTCAACTATCCCCACAACGTAATCAATGAAGGCGTTCCTCTTAAAAATTGTGAAGGACAGTATTGCAGACAATTACCCCTACCTGTTTTTCCAACTGCTTTTTATGAAACAGTGATCTGCATGCTCCTTACAGCGCTGTTATTTTTTCTACGGAGCCGCTTCAGCGTACCTGGAACCATATTCGCGGTTTATTTAATCCTGAACGGTCTAGAGCGCTTTTTTATTGAAAAAATCCGCGTGAACACACAGTATAATCTTTTTGGATTCCATCCAACCCAGGCGGAACTGATCTCTACTTTTTTGATACTGACAGGTATTATCTTGATTTTCATCTGCGACCGGAAGAAAAAAACGGATAGATATACCTCTATTAACGTTTAGGAAATTTTAACAGGCTTTAGTGAACCTTTTGTTTCTGTATGGAGTCTTATTATGGAATAGAATAAGTTTTCTCATAAGCAGTTAGTTTTGGTACGGGTCCCATGTCTATGGGACCTTTTTTTATTTTCAAAGACCTCTTCCTTTCCCTTCAGCTGAATTATTATCTTTATCAAAAAAGGACAATATGCCCTCATTTGATATTGTAAGCAAAGTAGAACTTCAGGCGCTGGATAATGCAGTTAACGTTGTACGAAAAGAAATCACTAACCGTTTCGATTTTAAGAACAGTCACGTTGTAATAGACCTCGATAAAAAAGATTATAAATTAAATATTGAGACCGACGACAATATGAAAATGGGGCAGCTGACGGATGTATTAGTAAGCAGGTCTCATAAACAGGGTATCGCACCCGAAGCGTTTGATTTTTCCAAAGATGCTTATCCGAGTGGAAAAATTGTGAAAAAAGAGGTTTCCGTAAGGAACGGATTAAAACAGGATGATGCTAAGAAGATAGTAAAGCTGATAAAGGATAGTGGGATGAAGGTACAGTCGCAGATAATGGACGACCTTGTAAGGGTTACGGGAAAGAAGATAGATGATCTGCAGGGTGTTATCAAGCTATGTAATGAAGCTAATCTGGGCATACCGCTGCAGTTTGTGAATATGAGAAATTAGAATTTAAACATGATTTTTTTAAAAAATACATTAAATCCCGTAATTTCGCCATCCATTTAAAACGTACGGCAAAATCCGTACATACAATTAAAGAGATATGAGAAAGGAAATTCATCCAAAAGGTTACAGGCAGGTAGTTTTCAAGGACATGAGTAATGGTGTCGCTTTTATCAGCCGTTCTACTGCAGCAACCCGCGAAACCATCAAGTGGGAAGATGGGAACGAATACCCGCTGGTAAAGCTTGAAATCTCAAATACCTCTCACCCGTTCTTCACAGGTCAGAAAATGCTGGTGGATACTGCCGGACGTATCGACAAGTTTAAGAAGCGTTACGAAAAGAAATAATTCAATCATAATTTTTATAGTGATCCCTTCCTGTTCAGGAAGGGATTTTTATTTTGAATAATCCATTTTGGACGTAGATTTAATGATGAACAGGGTTTTTCTTACTGATAAAGATATAAAGGACAATCTTTTTCCATTTACGCTTACCCGTTCCGCTGCCGACCTGAGAATCGGTATATTGACCATCAGAGAAAAATGGAATTATTACCTGGGCGGTAAAATTGCACTCACAGATGAAGCTGAAACCCTTCCTGCGGATGCCAAGATACTTCGGGCTAACATTGTTCCTTCCGAAGCATTTTTTTTATCGCTGTTAAAAGATGGTAAAATATCTGATAACCCTTTATGGAACTCTGTAAAGATCATTCAATATCCGTGGCACGTATTTATGTGGAACGATTGGGCGATACGTGAAGATTTTATAACAATTACGAAGGGCCGTGATTCACAAACTATTCCGGAAACTGTGCAGGTAAACAATCCAGCAGAAATTTTTATTGAACCCGGTGCGAAACTTTCTCATTGCATACTCAATGCTTCAACAGGCCCGGTATACATCGGTAAAAACGCAGAAATCATGGAGGGCTCATTATTGCGAGGCCCAGTGGCTGTTTGTGAAGGAGCAGTTGTAAAGATGGGATCAAAAATATATGGGGCTACTACTATTGGCCCATACAGCATTGTTGGAGGTGAAATAAAGAACTCAGTATTATTTGGATATAGTAATAAGGCGCATGATGGATACCTCGGCGACAGTGTGATAGGTGAATGGTGTAACCTGGGTGCAGGTACATCTAATTCGAATATGAAGAATAATGTTAGCGAGGTGAGGATGTGGAGTCCTTCTAAAAAAGAAATGATTTCGACGGGAATAATAAAGTGTGGTTTGATAATGGGAGATTACTCACGAGCTGCCATCAATACATCATTTAATACCGGAACGATGGTAGGTATATGTGCAAACATATTTGGAGAAGGAAAACTGCCAAAGTTCATTCCATCTTTTACCTGGGGAAATAGTGGTGAAGAAAAATATGAATTCACCAAAGCATTGAATGATATTCTGAAATGGAAAAAGTTGAAAGGCCATGAAGTAGATGAAAAAGAAAAAACAAGATTGAAGCTTATATTTGACCAATAAACTGAATCATGCTAAAGCGAAAACAAATAGCCGCTGCAAACTGGAAAATGAATGGAACTGCTCAGCAGGCGGAATCACTGCTTACAGATGTAATGGAGCCTGAAATTACACTGGACGTTCATCAACTGGTAATATTTTCCGTTCCGTTTCCTTTTCTTCAGCAGGCGAACCAGCAGCTTGGCGACCAGCGGAACTACTACATCGCTGCTCAAAACTGCTCCCAATATTCTTCAGGTGCTTATACCGGTGAAGTGTCTGCTGAAATGCTGAAATCAATTGGCATCAGATATTGTATTGTAGGACATAGTGAAAGAAGAGAATACTTTAGCGAAACAAATGTTCAACTGGCAGAAAAGATAAACCTGTTGCTTGCAAATGGTATTACCCCGATATTCTGTTGTGGTGAACCCCTAAAAATACGGGAAGCAGGTGCACAGGATAGCCATGTTCAAACACAGGTACAGGAATCTCTTTTTCATCTTTCCGCAGAGGATATACAAAATGTTGTTATTGCTTATGAGCCCATCTGGGCAATAGGTACCGGTAAAACCGCTAGTACTCAACAGGCACAGGACATGCATGCTTTCCTTCGTTCAGTGATCGGTAAAAAATATGGAAATGACATTGCTTCACAGATTCCTATACTTTATGGTGGAAGCGTGAAAGCTAATAATGCTGGTGAAATTTTTGGTTCTGCCGATGTTGATGGGGGACTCGTAGGTGGAGCTTCGCTTATCGCTAAAGATTTCATACAGATCATCCGGGCACTGAAAAGCTGAACCTGTGAACATCAGCAAAAGTTATTGGTTTTACTTTTCTGTAGTAGCTTTCCCTTTATTTTTTGTTCTGCATGGTGTTAACGAACATTTCGGACTGATCGGTAACACAACAATAGCCAGGCTATTGATGTACTATCTATTGTTATCTGTTGTTGTTGCCCTGTTTTCAAAATTAACGCTGAAGATGTATGAGCGTTCAACCGTATTTGTATTTATTGTGCTGTGTATCTTCTTCTTTTTCGGAGCAGTAAAGGATGCAACGAAAGATACGTGGTTACATCAAATCACAGGTCATTATAAAGTATCCATACCAATAGCATTTAGTATCCTCTTCATTTGTTTTTTGGTGCTAAAAAAAAGCGCATCTGATTTAACACGGGGTATCTTATTCATCAGGATACTCCTTGTTATTTGTCTGCTACTGGAAGGTGGCATTTTATTTTATAATATTTTCTCAGGTAACGCCCGTCAGAAAGATCTTGGTGACATCGATCATGCTGTGATTAAAAATATACACATTGCCGATACTGTACGCAAGCCACATATAGTCTGGATCGTGATGGATGAGTATTCAGGCAATACTGCACTAAAAAAAAGATGGAATTTCGTTAACCCATTAGATTCGGTTCTGCAATCACAAGGATTTTTCTTTTTGGAAGAAGCTACGAGTCCTTACAATTACACACATTATTCGCTTGCTGCAACACTCGATATGGATTACCTGCAGCGTCTGAAAGAACATTCGGTAATAGGTTTCAGGGATATCGTAAGAGGAAATATTTCACTCGAAGAAACAAATGTGCTTGAAGTGCTGAAACAACAGCATTACAATATTCATAATTATACGATCTTTAATATCAGCGGTCATCCTACTAAGGCGCATCAATATTTTGTGGATGCAGATTTCAAATTGATCGATAATCAAACTCTTGCTGGAAGGATAAGACAGGATATAGGCTGGAACTTTATAAGAAATGAGCATACGGGGGCACTCAAAGATGAGTACCGGTACAGGCAAAGTTTAATGCAGGAAGGACTGATTGCAGCAAAAAAGTCCGTTGATGATAAACCCCCCTCTTTTTTTATGTTCCATTTTATGCTTACGCATGAGCCGTTTTTATATAAAAGTGATGGGTCGCTTGACACGACTGCCGGGTTCGGCATGGCACCGGAAAAGTACATAGCCTCAATTATGTACGCCAATAAGCTCCTCACCGGTTTTGTAGATTCGCTTAAACGTATTTACGCTGGAAAGGATGCCGTGATCGTTATTCAGGGTGACCATGGCTATAAGTTTGAAGAACAAGATCCTTTGTTTGATCAGGAAGGATGTAGTATCTTATATGCAGTTTATTGTACTGATTTACGTTATCAGGGATGGAAACAACCTTTCAATTCGGTAAATGGTTTCCGGGTGTTGTTCAATAAATACTTTCATACCAATCTTCCCATTCAGGAAAATCGCTCCTTTAATCTTTTATATCGCTAAAAAGCAGCACGGTGGAAGTAAATAATTCAATCAAAACACATGTTGTATGGAAGGCATTGTCATTATTATTCGTTTTCATACTTAACGTATCTTTCGCAAGATATTATGCCGCAGCTGAAACAGGCTGGGTATTTTATCTTTTTACAGTCAACTCTTTCATCATTCAACTGTTTGGATTCAGTCTTGAAGCCGGAGTAGCATACTATACGGCAAAAAAAACAATACGGGAATCCAGGCTCGTCAACTTCTCATTGATGTGGACGGTGATCGTTTCTGTTATTACTCTGGTATTGTATCTGGTATATAATTCTATATATCCTACGCGTGTGGAATATCCTATTGCTTACCCGGTAGCATTTGTTGCCGGAAACATGCTGATTGCATTCTGCAACGCCATTTATTACTCACGTTATGATTTTATTACGCCGAATATTCTGAACATTTTAGTAAATATTTCACTGATCATTTTACTTATTATGTCTTTTGAATATTCAAAGATTGAGAAATCAATCACGTTTATACCTGTATATTTTTATTCATTTCTCTTTCATGGCCTTATTTTATTTTTTACACTTTTCATTATTTCGAATGAAGAGAAATTCCTGCTGAAAGTTACTCAAAAGAACATTAAGAAATTATTCCGGTATTCATCGTATGCATTTGTCGCTAACCTGTTGTTCCTTGGCATCACCAGGATCGACTACTTTTTTATCAGGCAATATAGTACTGCAGTTGAACTGGGTAATTATATACAGGTTTCAAAAATTGCACAGTTGTTTTTCATTCTGCCCTCCATGATTGCTACAGTAATTTTTCCTTTTGTTGCTTCAGGTGACCAACCTAATATTAAAAAGAGCATTAACAATTTCTCAGCAAGACTTGTTTTACTGGCCTCCGCAATTTGCCTGGTGATAGCTGCATCAGGTTACTGGTTGTTTCCTTTAGTGTTTGGTTCTTCGTACTCGAAAATGTATATCCCGTTTTTACTGCTGATTCCCGGAATTCTCTCTATCTCCGGTCTGTATCCCTATACAGCATACTTTGCAGGAGATAACAGGATAAGAGTAAATATAACAGGGTCCCTGATCGCGTTTATGTTTATTGTAATTGCCGATTATTTATATATACCTAAATATGGTATTAATGGAGCGGCACTCATCAGCAGCATAGGATATTTTATTTATTATTGCTATGTTTTTATGGTCTTTAAAAAAGAGACACGCATTGAAAAGAAAGCAGATCCTTTGGCTGACATCCTGGTATCCCAACAAACTTGAACCACTTTCCGGAGATTTTATTGAGCGCCATGCAAAAGCGGCTTCATTACTGAATGACATCACCGTTATTCATGTGGTAAAGGATAATCATGATATAAATTCAGCAAGGAAAACTGTAATTATAAATAAATACAAATCATTCCCATCTCTTACTTCTTATAAGGGCTATTATACTTCACCTGGTGGTACATTCTTTTCTTCGTTTATTTCGCTGTTAAAACATTTCAAATTGCAAAAGCAGCTGATAAAACAATATGTGAGAGAATATGGCAAGCCAGACCTCATTCATGTACATATATGTTTTAAAGCAGGAATCGGTGCATTGTACTGCAGATGGCGTTATGGCATCCGCTATATTGTTTCTGAGCAGTGGACAATCTTCTGCCCGGAAGCCAAACCATCTTTCGGTGATCAGTCGTTTATCATACGCTGGTTCATCAGGCAGATCTATAAGGGGGCTTCCGCCACCAGTGCAGTGAGTACCTACCTAGCTCGGTCGATCAGTGGCAGATTTTCTATTGTGGAACCTTTACGCATTCCTAATGTTGTGGATACAAAACTTTTTTTCCCTTCATCAGCTAAGTACGATGTATTTACTTTCATTCATATTTCAGTGCTCAATTACCAAAAGAGTCCTGACGAAATTATACTGGCTATTGACCTGCTGAGGCAAAAAACCAATCGTCCATTTCAATTGATTATTTATGGTCCTTTTGTGAAGGAGCTTGCTGATAAAATAAAAGATAAAAACACTGAACAATACATTCAATACAGGCGTGAGGTGATGCAGGATGAATTGTCTGCTGAAGTAAGAAAGTGCCATGCGCTGTTGCTTTATTCGCGATTCGAAACTTTTGGATGCGTGGTAATAGAATCATTTGCGTCAGGCATTCCGGTGATCGTAAGCGACATACCGGTTATGCGCGAGCTGGTGGAAGAAAATGTTACCGGAATATTCGCATCACCTGGTGACCCTGAAAAACTCGCTGAAAAAATGCTGTGGATGATGGAAAATTATAAAAGCTTCGATCCTGGTATTATTTCGCGAACCGCACGGGACAAATATGAATATTTCACAATCTCGGAAAAGTTTGACTGGATGTATAGGGGAGTGGTTGGGGAATTATGAAGCTTCTCCTCTTCACGAACTTTTCATCTCCCACACAAGCGCACTTGCGCCAAGAATGGCTGCATCAGCTTCTTTCAGATGACTGACAAGGATCTTCACCTTATTTTGAAAAACTTTCAGCAGGTTGGCTTCCATGCTTTCACGTGTAGGCTTCAGAATGAGATCACCGGATTTTGTTAATCCTCCGAAAAGAATAATGGCTTCAGGGCTTGAAAACATTACAAAGTTGGCCAGCGCAAGGCCGAGGATCTGTCCTGTGAATTCAAAAACCTCTTTTGCTAAGACGTCACCCTGTATAGCGGCATCATATACTTTCTTGGAATCAATCTTTTTTGCAGGTACGTCGCTCAGTAAACTTTTTTCTTTTGTTTTAGAAAGCATTTCCAGGGCGGTAAGACGTACACCGGTGGCTGATGCATAGCTTTCCAGCGAGCCAAATTTACCGGTTCCTTCATGAAGTCTTCCATTAGGAATGATGATCGTATGACCAAGCTCTCCGGCAAATCCATCGTGACCGTAAATTAATTTTCCATTCGCTACAATACCACTACCTACACCTGTGCCAAGGGTTATGGTGATAAAATCTTTCATTCCTTTTGCAGCACCGTACATCATTTCTCCGATAGCTGCTGCATTTGCATCATTCGTCAGTACAACAGGGAGCCTGAATTTTTCTTCAAGCATTTTGGCAAATGGAATTATTCCTTTCCAGGGCAGGTTAGGAGCGTACTCTACCGTTCCGGAATAAAAGTTTCCGTTGGGTGCGCCAACACCAATACCTTTTATTCTGCCTGGTCCTCCGGCGCTTTCAATAAGTTCAAAGAGAGCCTGATGAAGTTCATCAATGAAGCCTTCTACCTGAGCATGGTTCCTGGAAGAAATTTCACTGGAAAAGAGAATATTTCCATTCCGGTCTACGATACCAAATTTTGTTCCGGTACCGCCAATATCAATTCCAATTGCGAGCTGTTGTAACGATGTTGGTTTCGCCATTTTCAACGTTTAGTGTCCGCCACTGATCTGCTGATCAAAATCAATGCCCTGGGATTTTAGTACCTGTTTTGATTTCAAGGCGTGCCATGCAAGATAAGCAAAACAAATTACCGGCACGATATACGAAAAGTGAGTATAGGTAGTATTCATAATGCCATCCGGATTTGTTTTATCAATATCGCAGATAGCACCCTGTAAAGGTGGAATGATTGCTCCACCGAGGATCATCATAATGAGGAACGCGGATCCCTGGCTGGTGTATTTACCAAGACCTGCAATAGCAAGAGCAAAGATACAGGGCCACATCACCGAGCAGAAAAGCCCACCGCTGATGAATGCGAATCGTGCGGTATCGCCTTGTGTAAAAAATCCAATAAGCATCGCAATGGTTGCCATAACAGAAACTGTCAGCAGCATGGCAACCGGTTTTTCGTTTGCATAAAAGAAAGCGGCGATCAGAAAAATTATGCACACTGCATATCCATATAGATTACCTACCTCATTTCCTCGGACTATGTTCACCAGTAGTATCAGTGCAAAGCAAATAAAGGGTACAACGATAGTGAGTACTCTTTTGGTGGATTTGCTGATATTAAAAACAGAAATTGAAGCAGTGAGTCTTCCGATCATCAGGCTTCCCCAATAAAGAGAGATATATTGAGAGATGAACTTTTCATTGAGTCCTCCGAAGTCAGGAGTTTTCAGCAATGCACCCATATTACTTTGTACGGTAACTTCAACACCAACATACACAAATATGGCTACCATGCCCAGCACAAGCTGCGGATATTGCATAGCACCCCATCCTGTTTTGTTTTTCCTAGATGCTGCCATCCCGTAAAAAAGTGAGCCGATAGTGATGAGAAGCGTGAATACGATCAAATAACCCTTTGCTGCTTCACCAAAATGTTTCACCACCCAGGCATTCATGAATATGAGAACGAATGTGGGAATACTGATAATGATAAGCGTTGTAAGCGCCTTTGGACTTTTTTCTATCTTTTCGTCGCTGGTTACCCGTGGTAATTTGGATACTCCGAAAAACACAGCTACTGCTGTAAACAATGCAGCAAGAATAATGTATAAGGTTTTAATGTTACCGAGGGAAGCTACTTTTCCTTCATCTGCAAGGCCACCGAAAAGAACTACACTCACTACAAGGGGGCCCAGCAATGTTCCGATGGAATTAATACCGCCTGCAAGGTTTAACCTGTGTGCACCGGTTTCAGGAGAACCAAGCGCCACTGCAAAAGGCTGTGCACATGTTTGCTGAAGTGAAAAACCCAGTGCAATGGTGAAAAATGCAACAAGCACCATTCCGAAGGTGGCCGCTTCTGCGGTAGAAATAAAGGCCATTCCTATCGCTCCGATAACTGAGATCAATAATCCGTAAATGATACCTGCTTTGTAACCGATCTTGTTGAGTATGTCAACACCACTGATGGTGGAAAGAACATATAGGATCAGGGAACCAAAAAAGTATGCACCGTAAAAAGCTGCGTCTACCAGCTGCGATTGAAACTGATCGAGATGGAAATGTGTTTTACAAAATGGAATGAAGATGCCATTCGATGCGGCAACGAAACCCCAGAAAAAAAATACCGTGATAAGTGTACCGAACTGAGACCATTTTGTTTGTTCCGGCGCGGCTACCGGTGCGTTAACTGCAACCTGGCTCATAATCGTTAGTTGGTTTGATTGAGTGTTGAAAATACCAAAGAATTTCCAAGCCAAAAATTTTTTAATTGCACTGATGATTAGTTTATAAAACCTTCATAAATTGAACTGGATTCGTTCAGTTTCAATAATATAACCTGCTGGCTTAAGCGAACCCTGCATATTCAGATGGAGATATTACACGTCAGCGCAGAATGTTATCCTGTGGCAAAAGCTGGTGGGCTGGGCGATGTTGCCGGGGCTCTACCAATCTATCTCAATGAAGCTGGTCATGTTGCCAAGGTAGTCATGCCCATGTACCGTACAAAGTTTCTCTACAATCATGAATGGGATGTTGTTCATAAAGGCTACACCAATTTAGGCAACAGGTGGTTTGAATTCACTGTAATCAAAGAGCACAGTAATGTACTCGGTTTCGATCTTTACCTGCTCGATATCAACGGCCTTCTCGACCGCGAAAAAGTTTATGGTTATGATGACGATACTGAACGCTTCACGGCATTCCAGATCGCTGTGCTCGATTGGGTAACAGCATGGCAGCATCATCCGGATATTATTCATGTGCACGATCACCATACAGCACTTATCCCTTTTATGGCCGGCAACTGCTATAAATATGTTCCGCTCCGCAATATCCCTACAGTACTTACAATCCACAATGCAGAATACCAGGGATGGATGGGCTGGGATAAAAGTATTTACATACCACCATGGGATATGTGGAACTGGGGAAAGCTCGACTGGAACGATACTATCAACCCGCTGGCCAGTGGCATTAAATGTGCATCTACTGTTACAACTGTAAGTCCCAACTATCTTCAGGAGCTCAGGACGATGAGCAACGGCCTTGAACCGCTCTTTGAATTTGAAAAAGGCAAATGTGCAGGAATACTGAACGGTATAGACAGTAAAGTGTGGGACCCGCAAACCGATAAGTACATTACCAACCATTATAGTGTTAATGACGTTGAAGCAGGCAAGGCTAAAAATAAAATGGAACTGTGTGAAAGATTCAATCTTGATTTTCAAAAACCGCTCATCTCTTTCATTGGTCGTCTGGTCGGAGAGAAGGGTGCGGATGTGCTGGCATCAGTAATAGGCGATTCTTTCTGGCACATTGGAAGACGGATGAATTTTCTTGTGCTCGGCAGCGGAAATTCACACACCGAGAGAGAACTGGAGAAAATGATTGAACATGCAGCAGGTGATTACGCAGTGTACATTGGATACAATGAAGCATTGAGCCATCTGATGTATGCGGGATCCGATTTTCTACTGATGCCATCAAGGGTGGAACCTTGCGGTCTTAACCAGTTGTATTCGATGCGGTACGGTACAGTTCCCATGGTAAGAAGAACAGGAGGTTTAAAAGATACAGTAATCGATTTTGAAGATCCCGGCGGATATGGCATTTGTTATAACCATACAGCAACAGGCGATATTTCACAATCTATCTGGCGCGCAGTTGAAATGTACAGGAATAAAAAGAAGCTGAATGCTAACCGTCAGAAAATGATGAATCTGGATTTTGACTGGAAGGGAAGTGTTCAGAAATATATACAGGTGTATGAGCAATTAATAAAATAATATAAATAACTTGTTGTATGTCAAAATCAATACTTGCTGTAATATTGGGAGGAGGTGCAGGAACAAGATTGTATCCATTAACTGCAAGCCGTTCTAAACCTGCGGTTCCTATTGCAGGTAAATACCGGCTGGTAGACATTCCTATATCAAATTGTCTCAATTCCGGTATCAGCAGAATGTTCGTGCTTACACAATTTAATTCTGCATCTTTAAACAGGCACATAAAAAATACTTATCATTTCAGCGCATTCAGTTCAGCATTTGTTGACATACTCGCAGCAGAGCAAACTCCTGATAACCCTACGTGGTACCAGGGCACCGCAGATGCCGTGCGCCAGGGACTCAGGCACATTAAAACTTTTCCAAGCGAATATGTATTGATTTTATCCGGCGACCAGCTGTACCAGATGGATTTCATGGCCATGCTGAACAGCCACATTGACCACAATGCAGATATCTCCATTGCAACGATACCTGTCATTGAAAGAGAGGCACCGGATTTTGGAATCTTAAAAAAGAATAATGAAGGTTTCATCACCTCATTCATAGAAAAACCGAAAGGCGCGGAGTTGCTAAACGAATGGAAAAGCGATACCGGTCCTGAAATGCAAAACGCAGGCAAGCACTGGCTCGCATCAATGGGTATTTATATTTTCAACCGGGACCTAATGTTCGAATTGCTTGAAAACGAATTCAAGGAGGGAACAGATTTCGGTAAAGAGATCCTACCACAGTCGCTTAACAAATACAAAGTTGCAAGCTTTCAGTATGAGGGCTACTGGACAGACATCGGAAACATTTATTCATTCTTTGAAGCTAATCTTGGGCTCACAAAGGATATTCCTGATTTCAATCTTTTCGATAACACAAGAAGTATATACACGCGTGCTCGCATGCTTCCTCCCGCAAAGATCAGCGGTACCACTATGGAGCATTCACTTATAGCTGAAGGTTGCATTGTGAATGCAGCACGAATAGAAAACAGCGTTGTTGGCATCCGTTCAAGAATAGGATACGGATCGAATATCATCAGCACATACATCATGGGCAATGATTATTTCGAAACCATAGAAGAAATAGAAAATGCGCACCAGCATGGCATCCCTAATGTTGGCATTGGCAACAGATGTACCATATCACATGCACTGGTAGATAAAAACTGCCGCATTGGCGATGATGTTCAGATCAACGGAGGCCCACACCTCGAAAATACCGACCACTCACTTTACACGGTGAAAGAAGGAATAGTTGTGATAAAGAAAGGAGCAGTGGTTCCGAACGGTTTTGTTATTGGCTGATAATTCAATTATGGCTACCAACACAACGATCTCATCACCCTCCCAAGCGGGGCTGATGAAAAAACCTCATCTCTCTGTTGCACAGATCTTCAACATGAGCTTTGGGTTTCTTGGTATTCAGTTTGGCTTTGCGTTACAGAATTCCAATGCCAGCGGCATACTGAGAAATTATGGAGCAGACGTAGAACATCTTTCATGGTTCTGGATCGCCGCACCACTTATTGGTATGATCGTTCAGCCTATCGTTGGCCATTACAGCGACAGAACCTGGAACCGGCTTGGCAGAAGAAAACCATATTTCCTGGCCGGTGCAATTTTGTCCGCTTCTGCATTAGCGCTAATGCCAAATGCTAACATCTTAGGCACCATAGCGCCCCTCGTAATTATAGGTGCAGGATTTCTAATGATCATGGATGCGTGTTTTAATCTGGCTATGGAACCTTTCAGGGCGCTAGTGGCAGATATACTTCCCGACGAACAGAGAACACTTGGCTTTTCTATACAAACATTTTTGATCGGTGTAGGGGCTGTGATCGGATCATGGCTGCCTTTTGCTCTTAACAAATGGTTTGACGTGTCACAGAATGCACCCGCAGGCGTTGTGGGAGATAATATCAAGTATTCTTTTTATATCGGCTCTGCAGTGTTCATCTGTACCATACTGTGGACAGTAATTAAAACAAAAGAGTATGATCCTGTTGAGTATGAAAAATTTCACGGTAAAACAGAACAACCTCATGCGGGGCTATCTTCTATTTTTACCGACTTCGCGAGGATGCCGCGCACAATGAAACAACTGGGCCTTGTTCAATTTTTCAGCTGGTTCGCATTATTTGGTATGTGGGTATTTACTACAGATTCTATCTCTACGCATATATTACGATTGCCTATTGAAGACAAAAGCTCAGAGATGTACAGAAGCGCCCAGAGCTGGACAGGAATTATTTTTGGCGTATACAACCTTGTGTCAGCAGTTTATGCTTTGTTCCTCGCGAAAATCGCACGCCGGTTAGGACGAAAGAACACACATGCAATTTCACTGATCATCGGCGGAATAGGTCTTATTTCATTTTACTTTGCGCCGAATAAAGAATTTCTGATCTTCTCAATGGCATGCGTTGGAATTGCCTGGGCAAGTATTCTGGCAATGCCCTACGTCATTCTTTCTTCTTCGATACCGGCAGGTAAAATGGGAATCTATATGGGTATCTTCAATTTCTTTATTACCATCCCGCAAATACTTAATGGTATTGTTGGAGGGCCTCTTGTAAAAAATGTTTATAACAATCAGCCAGTATATGCATTGGTGCTATCGGGAATATTCATGTTATGCGCAGCTGTCAGCGTAATATATGTTTATGATCCGGGCGGCAGTAAAATAATAGTTCCGAAAACAATTTAATATTTCGATATGTCGGGTGGAGGGAAAAAATACGAAGAAATTCATTTTGTGGATTCAACGAAAGCTGTATGGAACTACTCACTATTTTCCGATGATGATATCCGAAATTTTCAGCATGGTACGTTGTACCGTGCGTATGAATTATTCGGGTCGCATGATATGGAAGTGCTCGGTACAAAAGGGTATTACTTTGCTGTATGGGCGCCCAACGCATCTTATCTGTCCGTGGTGGGTGAATTTAATGAATGGAATCCGGATTCACATCCTCTTTTTGTAAGAATGGAAAATTCCGGCATATGGGAAGGATTTATTCCGAATGTACAAAAGGGAGCCATGTATAAATACCATATGCGTGGTTACAGGGGCACGGTCACTGAAAAAGGTGATCCATATGGTAACTTCTGGGAGATACGTCCGGCAACGGCTACTAAAACATGGGATCTTGATTATAAGTGGAGCGATAAGAGCTGGATGAAATCAAGAAAAAAACATAATTCACTCAAATCACCCTGGAGCGTTTATGAAGTGCATCTTGCCAGCTGGATGCGGCCTGATAAGAACAATGAGGAATCTTATAACACATACGAATTCTTTGCAGATGCGCTCGTGAAATATGTGAGTGAAATGAAGTACACCCATGTTGAGCTGATGCCAGTGATGGAACATCCTTTTGATGGTAGCTGGGGCTATCAGGGCACGGGATATTTTGCACCCACATCACGTTTTGGTACGCCCCAGCAATTCATGAAGCTGGTAGAAGCATTTCATGAGGAAGGCATTGGTGTCATCCTCGACTGGGTACCATCACATTTTCCATACGATGCACATGGCTTATATATGTTCGATGGAACGCATACTTACGAGTATGCGGATATGCGCAAAGGATTTCATCCCGACTGGAACAGTTATATTTTTAATTACAAAAGGGGAGAGGTAAAATCATTTTTAATATCAAGCGCCCGATTCTGGTTCGATAAATTCCATATTGATGGTATGCGCGTCGACGCTGTTAGTTCCATGCTCAAGCTGAACTATTCACGTGAAGAAGGAGAGTGGGAGCCCAATGAGTTTGGTGGTGATGGAAATCTTGAAGCAATCGTATTCATCAAAGACCTTAATGAAACAATATACCGCGATTTTGAGGATGTACAGATGATCGCTGAAGAAGCAACTGACTGGCCAGGCATAAGCAGGCCAACTTTTGGTGGCGGACTCGGTTTTGGTATGAAATGGATGATGGGGTGGATGCACGACACACTTGATTTTTTTAAGCTCGATCCGCTTAACAGGCAATATGTTCAGGATAAGTTCACATTCAGCATGATGTATTTCTATGATGAAAACTTTATGCTGCCATTGAGTCATGATGAGGTAGTGCACGGGAAAAGCCCAATGCTGTATAAGATGCCTGGTGATGAATGGCAGAAATTCGCTAATCTCCGATGTTTGTATGCGTATATGTTTACGCATCCGGGGGGCAAGCTGTTATTCATGGGTGATGAATTCGGATCTACCACTGAATGGAACTACAAAAGTGAGCTGCAATGGGATCTTTTAAATTTCGAGCCTCACAGAAAGCTGAAAGATTACATGCGCGACCTCAATATATTACTGAGAGAAGAGCCTGCTCTTTACGAAAGACAGTTCAAGCAGGAAGGTTTTGAATGGGTTGCCCTGAATCACAGACAGGAAAGTGTTATCGTTTACAGAAGAAAAGGAAAGGATCCTGATGAGGAACTGCTTGTGATACTGAACCTCACGCCTGTTGTAAGGCACAACTGGAAAGTATATGCCGCAGGTAAAAGCAAGTGGAAAGAAATTTTCAACAGTGATAGTAAAAAATATTATGGCACGGGAGATGTGTACAATCCATCTATAGAACCTTTGCTTGTTGATAAAAAGGGGAAATGGTATGAAATAAACCTGCACCTGCCACCGTTGGGAGCTATAGTGTTAAAATAACATTTTCTTGATTTTTATTATCCGTTTAAGTCCTTTTATGAAAATCCTGGTATTAATAGTCTTATCACTTATTTCCTTTAGTTCCTTCTCACAGACAGAATCATCTTTACAACAGGCAAGAAAGCAGTACCAGGAAGATAATTACGCGCAAGTGATAAAACTATTAACGAAAGCTGCAATAGAAGAACCACAGAATCCCCAGGTACCTTACCTAATGGGAAGGGCGTATGTTGATATGAACAATTACAGAAAAGCCGCCGGTTACCTGGAAAAGGCTATTTCAATGGATTCTTCGAAGAACAACTGGATATATGAATGTGGGCTTGTATATTATGCCATTCCTGATTATAAAAAATCACTCGAGTATATTTTGCTCGCCGGTGAAAAGGGATTTAAAAAAACAAATGATTATCTTGAAAATCTCGGAAATGCGTATATCAATGGAGGGCAGAATGCGAAGGGAATCGAAATTTTGAGCGAGGTACTGAAGAAAAAACCCGAAGACCCTGAGTTATTATACCAGGTCGCTCAGGCCAGTTTCAAAGCAGGCAAATACCAGGAAGCGATTGACCTATGGGATCGTGTACTTGAGCAGGATAAATCGAATGCGGAAGCCTTATACATGATCGGGCTGTGCTACCAGAAAAAAGGAGAAAAAGAGAAAGGACAGCAATTATGCGACAAAGCAATTGAAATGGATCCTTCACTAAGAACTAAACGTCAGCAAATGGGAGGCGGCGGACTGTAATTTGCCTTACCATTCGTTTTTTTTATTTTTATCTTTTCCGAAAGAAAAGTTCCTCACGATATTGAAACCGAAAAAAATATCTCCATCTCCCCAGTTACCGGTTGTTTTAGTAATGTATTGCGACTCGATCATGCCTGCTGAATTTGTAAATACAAGCTGGAAAACATGGCCCCCTGTTTCAATTTCATAACCGAGCGAAAATGAATTTTTTAGATATAGTGCATCGAGCATACCAGGAAAAAGATAATTATATTCTGCAGTAATGCTCATTCGCTTTGTGAATTTGAACCTGCCGCCGATGGCGGTGGCAACGGCATCTTTAGCATCTTTAAATGCAGGATACCTATTAAAATGAATGTATGCGGGGAGTACCTGAATTGAAAGCCTGGAAGAAAACTTTCGTGCGATCATTAGCTGGGTAATGTATGCGTTTTTATTTCCGGCACTTACAAAAGTATCCTGCTTCAGAGTCATATGGTTGATAGCACCCATCAAACTGATAGTTACAGGAAAATTTCTGGCACCTTCCGTTTGTTCAAATAATTTGAACTTAATGTATCCGTCAAATGTTTTTTCGAATGAACTTCGGCCAATACCTATGCCGAGTTTATCAGTTATCCCATAATCAAGTCCCAGGCGAATGGATGCATTATCAAGTCCGAAAAAATTATACGCTCCATCATTAAGTTTTCCGAACCGGTGCATGATGATGAAGTTGAGATCGTTCTTTGCAGGTGATTCAACTGTTTGCGAGTTGATAAGATGTGTGGCCTTAAACGTTCCTTTTACGGGAAACGTGGCAGATGTATACCTTGAAGAATCTTCAAGTATGGAAAGGAGCGAGTCCTGAGAAAAACATGGCCGGGCAATGATTAACAGTAAGGGCAATAATAGTTTTTGGCTTAAAATTTTGGTATCCATTCTACTTTTACTTTAACTGTATTTTCTTTTTCAATTTTATCGCTTACAATGAAAGGTATGTCTATGTTGTAATCCGTAGGATTCAACTTAAACGCAGCAGTTCCTGAAATTACACCGCCTTTTACATTCAGTGTTGCGGGTATAACAACTTCTTTTGTAACACCATGAATGGTGAGCTTTCCATTAACTTTTATGGGGTACGTTCCGTCTTTAAACAGGTCTGCGCTTTCATAGTAAGCACCACTGAATGTTGCTTTAGGGAATTTGTTGGTTTCCGCATAATTTTCATTGAAATGCTGCTGCATCAGCTTTCTTGGAAATTCAAATTGATTCATAAAAAGACTGAATGCAATATTCTTCTTTCCACCATCAATCACTGCCATCACTTTATTATTGAGCGCATCGATGTTTTCAAGGAATGTATGTGAATGAAAACTTATTGTTCCGCTTTTTGTCATCAGTATCTGGCTCTGTGCGGAATTGCACTGCATGATAATAAACAGAATAATAATTAAACATTTCATAGCGTAATATTCATATTCACTTTTACATACTAGTTGTTCTGCATTCCATTCGTGATCCACGATCTGATTTTATTAATATTGCATTCCGAAAGTTTTGATGCATCCTGTGGCATTGGAGTAAATCCCTGCGCATGAGTGATTACTCCTAATAGTGTTCCGCTTTCCGCAAAAGGTTTCAGGTTTTCATAACCTTCAAGCACTCTACCCTGGCTTCCGTTGTTCGTAGTTGTGCCATGGCACCTGTAACAATTATTCATAAGGATGGGCACCACATCTGCCAGGTAGTGCATATTTGCTGTATCACATGGTCCGCCGCCCCCAGGAGGATCCGGATTGGGATTTTCTCCGGAAGTGGTGTCGCCGCTTTTAGAACATGCATAGGCAAATACAGAAATGATGGCCAGGGTAGTGAATACTTTTATCATTGGTGCAGTTTGATTTATATAATATTATACGTTTTTGTGTTGGAAAGAGAATGCCCTCTTCGTTGAATAAAGGTTTCTTTCTGCTGTTATATTTTGTGATTTACCGGAAACCCCTCGTAATAGAGAAATACAAACCGGTACTTGTGACCGGCATGTCACCGATACCAATTTTTTTCAAGGGAATTTTTAAATATGGTTCAAGCCTTATATTCATTTTTGACGTCAATAAATATTTATAGCCTGCACTTAATTGAACATTCGCAAACAAATGATCACCCGAACGTTTGTACATTTTATATCCTTCATAGTCATATCCTCCCGCGCCGTACACTGCTGAAAAATCATAATCTTCTTTTTTCATGATGTAAGAGGTTAAACCTGCACCAGCGAAAAATTTATTCTTGCGGGCAGAAAGATTATATTTCACTGCAATAGGAAATTCAAACATCTCACATCCGCCATCAAGCCAGTTGATTTTTACATTTGCCGGAATCTGTGCCTTTTCCTTGCTGAAATATTTTCCGTCAGTAAAATATTTTTTGCGGCTCCACATCGCTCCACCTTCCACTTGCCAGTGATCATTCATAGTATATCCAATGATCACTCCCGCTGAATAACCTACACCTTTTACTGCCTGTCCTTTTATACTCGTGATATCTGGTGCAGCCATCACTCCATAATACAAACTGGTTTTATTGTTGCTTTTCCTACCAAACTTGGGTACGGATCCTTTTGATTGATTCAAAAATGCCACTGGTGTTTTCACCGGTATCACAACAGATGGTCCATTTGAATTCCTGAGATTCATGCTGAGTAATGGAATTTTATTCCATGACTTCAATTGATTTAAAACCTCAGTTTCCCCGGTGATCACTTTAGTATCTTTTGTATCAGCAACTCCTTCTTTTGAACTGCCCGCCCTGGGGGGACCTGACAATCCCCCTTGTACATTCAATAACCCTTCAGACCCACTCGTCTTCACTAAACTTTGTTTTGCAGACGGGACATAGGATAAGCGGTTCACTTCACGATCACTTAATTTATTAATACGTTCATTTTGATTGTTTGTAACCGGTGATGATGATAAAACCGGGGCTTTAACAGATTTTTTTGAATTGATGATACTTTTTTCATTATTCGTATTCTTATCGGTAAACTTATTCCCAAAAGATTCATCGGCACTGTCAGCGATATAATTTTTCTTTTTGTCTGTATTATAAGCGGTGTCTTCGTTGTTTTGTTTGTTGGAAATAATATTATTTAGAAAAAGATAAAACGCAGGTATAATTAAAAGCAAAAGCAGTGGAAATAATCTTTTCCAGTTTTTGCGGGATTGTACTTTATCAGCTGGTGGAATCTCCTCCAGTAAAGCACTACGTACACGGTCCCAATCTTTAGGATCCGACTTTAATGGATACTGACTTCCCGCTTTATTAAACAATTCATCCATATCGTCGTCAAAATATTTCATATTGCAGATGCCTCCAGGTCTTTGATATGTTTTTGTAATAATATGCGTGCACGTGAAAGATTCGATTTGGATGTACCCACCGAAATGTTCAGCTGGTCCGCCACTTCATGATGTGAGAGACCATCTATAACCACCATATTAAATACTGCACGGTATGCCGGAGGTAATTGTTTCACAAGAGATACCAGTTCTTTGTATAAAACAGCCTGATCAGGTGAAAGTGATTTATCGGCCGTTTCCCATAGATGATCAGGAATTCCCCCGATCTCTACCAGCATGCTGCTTCTTCTTAATTCATCAATGGCAACATTGATCATTATTTTTTTCATCCATCCCATGAATCGCTGTTCCAGGTGTTCGTAATCATCAGTGACAAAGCGGTCGATATGCCTGAACAATTTCACGAATCCATCATTTACGGCGTCAACTGCTCTTTCATAGCGGTATACATATCTGAATACTATCTTCAGCGCATACCCATAGTACCGCTCGTACAACACTTTTTGTGAAGCGTTATTATTTTTAGAACATGCCTCAATAATTTCCCGAAGGTTATCCAACACGTTTTATTTGTCCTTAAAAATTACGTCAATTATTCCTGAATGTTTGACAAGTGTATACGTGGAAGATTTAGAGTGGGTTGCGTACAGGCGGAGGGCAGAGGGCAGAAGGCAGAGGGGATAAATGTTGTAAAATCATTATTGTATAATCATTAATTGTATTATGGTTTTTGTATTCATTCGAAAATCCAATTATTAGTAATCAAAAAACCTCTGCCCTTTGCCCTTTGACTTTTGCCTTTTGCCTTTTGCCCCCTACATCCTCTCCGGCACGCGGATACCGAGCAGGCCCATAGAAGATGATATCACATTTGCGGTAAATTGTGCAAGCTGTAGTCGCAGTTCTTTCTTTTCAGGTGTTTCTGCAGTGAGCACTTTTAGTTCGGTAAGAAATGAGTTGAATGATTGCGCCAGCGTGAACGCATAATTAGCGATTATGGAGGGATTCATTTCTTCAGCCGCCTGGCTGATTATCAGCGGATACTTTTCAAGATCTATTATCAGTTGCTTCTCTGTACCCAGCAAACTGCTACCCCTGTTGCCCGATGATGGCTTTTCTTTTCTTAGTATTGATTTTGTTCTGGCGTATGTGTATTGAATAAATGGCCCGGTATAACCATGAAAGTCTATAGATTCCTCCGGATTGAATACCATTCTTTTTTTCGGGTCCACTCTTAAAATAAAAAATTTAAGCGCGCCAAGTCCTATTGTAGTATAAAGCTGCTTCAGCTCCTCATCTGTAAAATCCTTCACTTTGCCAAGTTCCAGCGTATGCTTTGCTGAAATAGCTTCCATTTCATCAATGATGTCGTCGGCATCTACAACAGTTCCCTCCCTTGTTTTCATTCTTCCTGAAGGCAGCTCAACCATGCCATAACTAAGGTGATGAATGCCATCGGAGCCTTCGATGCCCAGTTTCCGGGCTATCAGCTTCAGCACTTTA
This sequence comes from Flavitalea sp., assembly GCA_035525775.1. Taxonomy (GTDB): domain Bacteria; phylum Bacteroidota; class Bacteroidia; order Chitinophagales; family Chitinophagaceae; genus Flavitalea. Next base: position 15,868 of record DATLDR010000111.1, on the reverse strand, counting down.
AAATGGTAATCCTGCTCATTTCCCACCACATATATACTTTGTTCACCGCCAAATTCTTTATGCTTTAATTCTACCAGCGCAATATCCTGGGTAATGTATACGGCAGTGCCATCCTTGCGCTCGACTATTTTTTCGTCGAGACCATCAGCAGTAAGGTTGATCCAAACACTTCCATCCTCCTTTTTATAAAAAACTTCTTTATTTAAACCCTCTTCCACCATTTGCTTTCCCAGCAGGTACACATTGCTTTCATAATATGTTTTATCGAAGTCGCTGCCAATACGCTTGTACGTTTCTTCAAAACCGCTGTACACCCATTCGTTCATTTTTTTCCATAGTGCCAGCACTTCACTATCACCTGCTTCCCATTGTACAAGCATCTGCTGCGCAGCTTTCATGATCGGAGCTTCCTTTTCAGCGTCTTCTTCCTTCATCCCTTTATCTATAAGCTCGTGCACCTGCTTTTTATGCTCAATACCGAATTTCACATAATAATCACCTACAAGATGATCTCCTTTTAAATTTTTCGATTGCGGCGTTTCACCCCCGGCAAATTGTTTCCAGGCTACCATGCTTTTACAGATGTGTATTCCCCTGTCGTTCGCAATGGCAGTTTTTTTTACATCGTATCCGTTTGCTTTAAATATTTCGGCAATGCTCCACCCTAAAAAATTATTCCGGAGATGCCCCAGATGAAGCGGCTTATTGGTATTGGGTGATGAGTATTCAACAACAATCTTTTTTCCAGTGGCAGGTTTTCTTCCATATCTGTCATTGGAAAAATTAAGCGTAAGGAATTGCAACCAGTATTCATCCGAAACAGAAAGATTCAGAAATCCTTTAATTACATTAAAAGCAGAAAAAAGGTGCGCATATTTCGATGCAAGCTGTTCGCCAATTTCTTTACCTATGTGTTCCGGCGATTTTTTAAGCACCTTTGTCAGCGAAAATAACACTACTGTGTAATCACCTTCAAACTCAGACCTGGTTTCATTCACCTGTATCTCTCCGGCTTTCAGCTCTATACCAAATACATTCTTTATTTCTTCTGCAACAGTCGCTTGTATGAGGAAAACAATTCCCATGGCTATTTTTGAGACGGCAAAAGTAACACAATGGTTCTAATGAAAAAGCTGCGCAGGTATGCGCAGCTTCTTAAAGGTTGAGGGGATAATAGTTAACAAATATGTATTAATTACATTGATTAATAGCAGACTTAAGTTTTTATTGATTAAAATCATTCAGGCCATTTCCTAAATTTGCGACAATGCTTAAAGCATGGATAATATCATTTATAGATTTCTTCTACCCGCCTTTCCGAAAATTGATGCCGATCCAGACTTTCAGATATGCGGCCTGCGGCGGCGGTAACACAATTCTTGATATTTTTCTCTTCTTCATCTTCTACAATTTTGTGATTCAGAAACAGGTGGTTTTTACGCCTGCCGGACCCATAAGTCCGCATATTGCTGCATTCCTGATGTCTTTTGCTGTTTCATTTCCTACCGGTTACCTGCTCAACAGGCACATTGTTTTTCCCGGATCTATCTTGCGGGGCAGGGTGCAGCTGTTCCGCTATTTTCTGCTGGTAGTACTTTGCGTATTCCTGAATTATATTTTCATCAAGCTTTTCGTAGAACATCTTCATATTTACCCCACGGTTTCAAAGATCCTTACCACTGTCATTGTAGTATCGTTCAGTTATCTCACTCAAAAGAACTTTACGTTCAAAACAGAGAATGAAATCTCCTGAGGCTGACAATTTTTCATTTATTTCCATACGGCATAATCATTGATAATCATCCCTGAACAATAAAAAGTACATTCATGGGAAAGATAATAGGAATCGACCTTGGAACCACTAACAGTTGCGTTGCTGTGCTCGAAGGAAATGAGCCTGTGGTAATACCGAATGAAGAAGGACGGCGCACTACTCCTTCAGTAGTTGCGTTCCTTAAAAACGGAGAAAGAAAAGTAGGTGATCCGGCTAAAAGGCAGGCCATCACCAATCCACATAATACCATATCATCGGTTAAGCGATTTATGGGTCGCCGCTTTGATGAGGTAACAGAAGAAATGTCCCACATAAGCTATAAAGTTGCAAAGGGTGACAATAATACCGTACGTATTGACATAGATGGCCGTTTATATACACCGCAGGAGCTTTCAGCAATGATTCTTCAAAAAATGAAGAAAACAGCAGAAGATTACCTGGGGCAGGAAATCAGGGAAGCTGTTATTACAGTTCCGGCATACTTCAACGATGCCCAGCGTCAGGCTACAAAAGAAGCAGGTGAAATAGCTGGTTTAACTGTACGCCGTATAGTGAACGAACCTACTGCAGCTGCACTTGCTTATGGACTTGACAAGAAGGCTCACGACATGAAAATCGCAGTGTTCGACCTTGGTGGCGGTACATTCGATATTTCCATACTTGAACTGGGTGAAGGAGTATTTGAAGTGAAAAGTACCAACGGTGATACTCACCTGGGAGGAGATGACTTCGATAAGGTGATCATGGACTGGCTGGCCAATGAATTTAAATCAGACGAAAACGTAGATCTTCGTAAAGATCCGATGGCGCTTCAACGTTTAAAAGAAGCGGCTGAAAAAGCTAAAATAGAATTATCATCATCAAGTGAAACAGAAATCAACCTACCTTATATAACAGCAGTTGACGGAGTACCGAAGCACCTCGTTAAAAAGCTTACACGTGCTAAATTTGAGCAGCTTGCTGACACACTTTTCGCAAGATGCCTAAAACCTTGCGAACAGGCACTTAAGGATGCAGGACTGAAAGCATCTGAAATTAACGAAGTGATCCTGGTAGGTGGCAGCACACGGATTCCACAAGTGCAGGAAATTGTTGAAAAATTCTTCGGCCGTAAGCCAAGCAAAGGTGTTAACCCCGACGAAGTAGTGGCTGTAGGTGCAGCAATACAGGGCGCAGTGCTTACCGGTGAAGTAAAAGATGTACTTCTCCTGGACGTTACCCCTCTTTCGCTGGGTATTGAAACAATGGGTGGAGTGATGACAAGACTTATCGATTCCAATACAACTATACCAACCAAGAAATCGGAAATTTTCTCTACTGCAAGCGACAACCAGCCGGGCGTGCAGATTCATGTGCTGCAGGGTGAAAGACCAATGGCATCACAGAATAAAAGCCTTGGAATGTTTAACCTTGATGGCATTCCGCCAGCACCAAGAGGTGTACCTCAGGTTGAAGTGATTTTTGATATTGATGCAAACGGAATATTGCATGTTACCGCAAAGGATAAGGGTACTGGGAAGGAACAGAAGATCAGGATTGAAGCAGGCAGCGGATTGACGAAAGAAGAGATTGAAAAGATGAAGGCTGAGGCAAAAGCCAACGAATCAACTGACCGGGAAGCAAAGGAAAAAGTTGAAAAGATAAACCAGGCAGACAGCCTCATTTTCCAGACTGAAAAGCAGCTGAAAGATTTTGGTGATAAGATTTCTTCTGATAAGAAAGCGCCGATTGAAAGTGCCCTTCAAAAGCTGAAAGACGCACATAAATCACAGGATATCACAGGTATTGATGCAGCTATGACTGAAATGAATAATGCATGGACAGCCGCGTCTGAAGAGATCTACAAAGCCCAGCAGGCTGGTGGAACACAACCTGGAAACACAGGATTCGAAAGCGGTCAACAACAACCAAATGAAGGCGGAAGCGAAAATGTTACGGATGCAGAATTTGAAGAAGTCAAATAAATACAAAACGTCATAAACTATAAAACCCTGTCTTATAAAAGACGGGGTTTTTTATTGGCATGGATTTTATGTATAATTTAACAAAAAAGCATATGGCCAATACTTACTATTCTAAACACATTCTTAGATTTTCTTTGCTGGCATTCGCGCTGATGATCTTTAACCTTTCATCTTCCGCTTTAACATTGCCATCACCTGAACCTGCTCCTCCAAAAAGTGAAAGCACCGTAGCTGCTCCTTTTTCAAAATTGAGTGTTCAGGATTTTTTGGCGCTTACCCCCAAAAAATACAAAGAGCTTACGGGAGAAAAACTGTCTCTTACACAAAAAATTTCACTGAAGCTGGCGCAGAAAAAAATCAGGAAAGCCATTAAAAACAATGAAAGCATCGATTCAGCTGATATGGCCAATGCATTTGACTCCTCTGATTTTAATATAGGAGGCTTTGTTCTGGGTTTGCTGTTATCAGCCATCGGTGTATTGATTGCTTACCTGATCGGTGATACTGCCGTGATTAAGTGGGCATGGATAGGCTTTGGAGTATTCCTGGTTATTTTCCTGCTTGCTGTATTGCTTTAATTGTGCATCACCAGTTGAACTGTTTCGGGCGACTGTTGTCGTAACCTGATACGCTTGCCTTCAGTAAGGTTGCGTAACAGATCTTCCTGGTAATGTCTGATGGTAAGCATTGACAGGTTTTTTTCAACCTGCACATCAAATAGTTCGGAAGCGGACAAGGCGAGTTTTTCGATCTTGTCCGCTTTATCATCTATACAGATGTCTATTCTCACTGCACCGGTTTGTAAAAGATTCGCCTGAATATGTAACTCTGCCAGGAGATTATATAATTGCGCCAATGGTTTTTCTCCTGCGAAAGAAAAGTCTTTTGTATGAAAATGAACCAGTGCCTGGTTTTGCTTCACTACGATAATAGGAGGGAGATGTTGAACAGGGTTATTGTCTATAACAGTGCCCGGCAGATGTTTATTGAGAAAACATTTGACATATAAAGGTATTTTCATGTTTTGAAGCGGCTTGATGGTTTTTGGATGAATTACCTGTGCGCCATAATAAGCCATTTCAATTACTTCCTCATAATTAAGGTGCCTGATAAATACAGCATCCGGAAATTGCTTTGGGTCTGCATTCATTACACCTTCAACATCTTTCCAAATTGACAGACCGGAACTGTTAAGCAGATTGGCAAACACCGCAGCAGTGTAATCGCTGCCTTCGCGTCCAAGTGTAGTGCTTTCGTTTTCATCAGTCGAACCGATGAAACCCTGTGTAACAATAATGTCAACATTTTCAAAGGTGGGTAGTACGCTTTCTGCAATTTTTTTCTTTGCATAATGGAGATCAATGGCTGCGTCGCGAAAGTTATCGTCAGTGCGCAGGATGTCTCTTACATCTATCCATTTATTTATTATGCCGTTTTCATTGAAGCAGGCACTCATGATACAGGTGGATAATAATTCTCCTGTGCATACTATCTGGTCGTAATAATAATCATAGTCCCTTACGGGTTTATCATGCAGCAGCCATTCAACTTCTGTGAAAATGTCGACCAGGCGGGGATATGTTTCAGCAAATGAGTTAACGATCATTTCGTTTGCTGTGTCAAGATGTTGCTGCCGGATGATCTGGAAAAGCCGGAGTGCTTCAAGCTGGTCACCAGCATAGAAGGCTTCAGCAACCTTTTCCAATGCATTGGTAGTTTTGCCCATGGCGGAGATCACTACGAGTATTTTTTCTCCCGAAAAACTTTTAAGAATATCATTAACCTTGCCGATCCTTTCTGTTGTACTGACGCTGGCGCCACCGAATTTGAATACTTTCATTGTTGGTTTTGCATTGGGAAAACTGAAAATTAATTAATCGCTTACATTTGTCGCATTTTTATTGCTCATTAAATACTGCTTACCTCATGATCAACGTAAACCGTAAAGTTCTTACCCTTGATGAATTTACCATACAGCAATTACGAATGTTTCCGAAAGCTACAGGCGAGCTGAGCGGACTGCTTCGCGATATGGGACTGGCCGCAAAAAGAGTGAATGTTGAAGTGAATAAGGCAGGGCTCGCGGATATTCTCGGTGACGCCGGTGCAATTAATGTTCAGGGCGAAGATGTAAAGAAGCTTGATGTATTTGCCAATAATATGTTCATGGGAGCTTTAAGGCATGGCATCAGCTGCGCAGGTATCGGTAGTGAAGAAATGGATGATTTTATTTTGTTTGATGATGATGTAAGCAGGCAGTCGAAATATATATGCCTGTTCGATCCGCTCGATGGAAGTGGAAATATAGATGTAAATGTGTCAATAGGAACCATTTTCAGTGTGTACAGGCGTGTTACAATGCCGGGAACTGTGCCCGATAAAAATGATTTTCTGCAGCAGGGGATCAAACAGGTTGCGGCGGGGTATATTGTTTATGGATCTTCGACAATGCTGGTATATGCAACAAGACGAGGTGTTAACGGATTTACACTGGATCCCTCAATTGGAGAGTTTTGCTTAAGTCATCCTGATATAAAATGTCCCGAACAAGGCCGGATATATTCTGTCAACTATGGTAATCTTTACCAGTACCCGGAAGGGGTAAGGAAATATACTGATCAGTGCCAGCGCAAAGAGGCTTCTAACGGTGGCCCATATACGCAGCGGTATATCGGCAGTATGGTTTCTGATGTTCACCGGAACCTTATTAAAGGTGGTATATTTATGTATCCCGGAACAGCTGACAAGCCACAGGGTAAGCTGAGATTGCTTTATGAATGTAATCCGCTTGCTTTTATTGTTGAAGTGGCTGGTGGAAAAGCCACTGACGGTAAGAAGCGAATTCTTGAAGTGCAGCCTGAGTTGCTGCACCAGAGAAGCCCATTATACATAGGAAGTAAAATAATGATGGAAGAGCTGGAAATGGCATTAAATTCATAATATGAATGATACGATTATAAGCATTAAGAACCTGGTTAAAAATTATGGCAATTTCTCGGCAGTAAAAGGTATCTCATTTGATGTTGTGCGTGGGGAAATATTTGGCTTACTGGGACAGAACGGCGCAGGCAAATCAACCACTCTCGAGATCATTGAAACGCTGCGTGAAAAAACTTCAGGCGAAGTGCTGGTGAACGGTTATAACCTTGATAAACATCCCGACCAGATAAAAAAGATCATTGGTGTTCAGCTCCAGACTTCAGGATTCTATCCAAACCTGCGGCTTGTGGAACTCATTGAATTATTCGCTGGCCTGTATAACCGGAAGGTGAATCCAATGGATCTGCTGAAGCTTGTGAACCTGGAAGAAAAACATAAAAATAAATTCAAGGAACTTAGTGGTGGCCAGAAGCAAAGATTCTCGATTGCAACCACACTGATAAATGATCCCCTGATAGTTTTTCTTGATGAACCTACAACTGGTCTTGATCCGCAGGCCAGGCGGAATTTATGGCAACTCATCAGGGACATCAGGGAAAAAGGAACAACGGTGATCCTTACGACACATTACATGGACGAAGCCGAGGCGCTGTGCGATCGGGTGGCGATCATGGATGCTGGCAACATCATTGCACTGGACACTCCGGATATGTTGATTGATAAGCTAGTTGACACTGGATTTGAGAGGCCGAAAGAAGTAAAAAAAGCGAATCTCGAAGATGTATTCATCTATCTTACCGGTCACGAATTCAGTCAATAATATTTAATATATGAACGAACAAACCGATGATCCCAGGTATCCCATTGGTAAATATCAACCCCAGCCTTTTTCTCACAAACTTCTTGCAGACTGGCTGAACGATATAAAATTTTTACCTATTTCACTGGAACAATCAATTATCAATCTCGATGCACATCAGCTTGATTCTTCTTACAGAGAAGGTGGATGGAAGATCAGGCAGCTTATACATCACGTAGCCGACAGCCATATGAACGCATATATACGCTTCAAGCTGGCAATGACCGAAAATATGCCCGCGATTAAACCATACCAGGAAAAATTATGGGCAGAACTTGCAGATTCCGCTCTGCCTGTAAACATTTCTCTAACACTGCTGCATGCTTTGCATGCACGCTGGTATGAAGCGATAAAGGGTCTTACGCACGAACAATGGGAAACAATTAAAGTTTTTCATCCGGAACACCAGAAGGAACTTACACTTTGGTATCTTCTTGGTATGTATGCATGGCATGGAAGACATCATACCGCACATGTGAGAAACGCGAAAATTTGAATTGAATCCCTAATGCTCCTTTCACTTTTCACTTTTAACTTTTGACTTTTAACTTTTGACCTTTAACTGAATAAATTGAATTGGAAAATAATTTCTTCTGAATATCTGTATAAGGCTCCGTGGTTTACTATCAGGAAAGATGTTTGTGAAACACCTCAGGGGAAAATAATAAGTCCTTATTACGTTTATGAATTTCCAACATGGGTTTCTGCACTGGCTGTTACAGAAGATAATAAAGTAGTAATGGTACGCCAGTACCGGCACGGAATACAGGAAACAATAATTGAAGTTCCCGGCGGATGTGTAGATGATGCTGACAAAGATCTTGAAAGCGCTGTTGCCAGGGAACTGCTCGAGGAAACAGGGTATGCATTCACCAATTATACCTACTTAGGAAAAGTATCGCCGAATCCTTCAACAAATAATAACTGGATGCACATGTACCTGGCGACGGGTGGTAAAAAAGTTGCCGGTCAAAACCTGGATCATAATGAAGAAATAGAAGTCGAATTGCTGGAACTTGATCAGCTGATGTCGCTTGTTGAAAAAAATGAAATTAAACAGGCACTTCACGTGTGTACTATCATGTATGGACTGGCAAAACTTCACCCACAACAAACACACTTCCGCAAACAAGGATGAGATCTTCAGCCGCTGCTTTCGCAAGCGCGTTTTTTAAAGCAATATTCACTTCTGGAAATGCTTCGCCGTGAATACCTGAGGCTATGGCTTTTTCATGCAGTATATTTTCTGGGAGTGCCCTTGGGATCTGTGCTTTTGTAAAATAATATGCGGCTTCCTGTGGTAGCAGTGCAAGTACTTTGTCAATCTCCTTATCCTTCACCATTCCGATGATAATATGCAGTTGTCTGTAATCGGACAGCTCCAGTTGTTTTACCAGCTGTCGCATGCCATCTTCATTATGCGCTACATCGAGCACTATCATCGGATGCTGGTGAATAACATCCCATCTACCATGCAATCCTGTAGTTTTTTTTACCTGCTTCAGTGCTTTTGTTACCTTATCCTGTGGCAGGTCAAACTTTTTTGCTCTTAGCTGATGAATAACTTCTGAAACTGTTACCATGTTTTTTAACTGGTAATAGCCGGGTAGGTCGAGCTCGTAAGTAACCCTGCTCTGGTCGTGGCTGTTGACTACATTTGTTATAAGGTATCCGTTGCTATGCTGCCAGTCTGCTGCATAATATCTTTTATCCGCAAAAACAATCGGAGCGTGTTTGTTTGCAGCGGTTGCTAAAAAAACTTTATCAGTAATGTCAGAAGATTCTCCCACTATTGCAGTAACATTTTTTTTAATGATGCCGGCTTTCTCGGCGGCAATAAGCTCCGGAGTGTCACCGAGAATATTCATGTGATCCATGCCGATATTCGTGATAACGGATAGTTCAGGGGTGATGACATTGGTACTGTCGAGCCTTCCGCCAAGGCCTGTTTCTATAACGGCTATATCTATGCGCTGAATTGCGAAATATTCAAAAGCCATTCCCACTGTAAGCTCGAAGAATGATGGATTGATCTCTTCGATTAACGGTTTTATCCGTTCAGTAAATTCCACAACAAAGTCTTTGCTTACCATTTCCCCATCTATTCTTATTCTTTCCCTGAAATCCTTGAGGTGTGGAGAAGTATATAATCCTGTTCTATATCCGCATTCCTGTAAAATGGCAGCTATCATGTGACTGCATGAACCCTTGCCATTCGTGCCCGCAATGTGTATTGATCTGAATTTCTTTTGCGGATCGCTGAGATAGTTGCAGATTTTTAGAGTATTAACGAGATCAGACTTTATTGCCGCCGCACCCATTCTGCTGAACATAGGTAATCTGCTGAACAGGTATTCGATTGTTTCAGTGTACGTCATCCTTGTAATCAAAAATGCAAATTAACTTTTCAGTCTGAAATTGAATTGCAATGTTCCGGCGGATTCGTCATTGCCGGCATTGAACTTAACCTGGCGGGCTTTTCTCAATGCAATTGCTTTCAGGTTAGGGTCTGAAGTAGTAGAACCCTTCGGCTGATATTCAACTGAGATAACATTACCTGCTGCATCTACCCTTATATCAACTGCTATTTTAGCATTTTCATTGAAGTCGTCTTCAAATGACGGTGTACGCATGATCCTTCTTCCTGAAAGTCCTTTGATCATTGAAACACCTGAATTACCAGTACCACCGCCACCTTTATAATTATCAGATTCGGGATTGCCACCGGGCGCACCCTGGTCGCCACGACCTCCGGCAATACCTTCATTGCCGCCTTTCTTGTAGTTATCGGCTTCATTACCCCCTGTGCCTGTTCCGTTCACACCCCGGAAAACTGCTTTTGGTTTGGGTGGAGCAGGGGCCGGAGGATCATTTGTTGGCTGTGGATTTCTAACAGGCTTCGCTTTTACAATTTCTTTTTCCGGAACCTTGGTAGCATCCGGTTTTACTACAGTTGGTTTTTTTACAACCGGCGCATCAGGATCTTTATCATCTGTTTCAAAATCTTTTACGGCCTCAACAGGGGTATTGACCACTTTCGGAGGACTATATGACTGCTGATCGGCAGGTGCAGGCTTGCCGGGAAGGAGGGGTTGATCGTTGCCAAGCCCTTGCTCGCTGTTACCCAGGTTGACTTCAATACCCTCTTCTTCGGGAGGTGGAGGAATCGAAGCAAGAGTCCATCTGAAAGCAAACAACAGCACTAGCAGCAAAACACATACGATCAGTGTATATACAGATGCGCGTATATTTTTTTCTGCTTCGAAATTGTCGGCGGTTGTCATGATGGCTAAGTTAGGATAATAGTTAAAAACTGAAAACTTAAAAGTGAAGAGTTAAAAGTGAAGAAATCATATTGATTGTATCCCTTTTAACTTTTAACTTTTCACATTTCACTTTTAACTTATTAATTAATAATGCGCAAAATCCATCTCGAAATTACCCTTAATCCTTTCTATCTGCGGATTAAAATAACCATATTTCAAATCAGGAAATTCTTCTTTTATCAGGTCCATCAATTGTTTTACTCCCATGATTTCACCGGTATCCTGCACCCCAGTCTTGCCAAGATACCAGTCGGGATCAATATTAAAATTCCTCCATTGAATCATTCGCAGGCCCGTGTCGGTGATCATCTTTCTTAGTGCTTCATATTCTTCAACACAGTCCGTCATTCCCGGAAAAACAAAATAGTTGATGCTTGTCCAACCGCCATATTCCCTTACAACTTTTAAACTTTCAACAATATCTTCGAACTGATAATTATTCGGTCTGTAATAGCTTTCATAAATATGTTTCCGGGCAGAGTTGGTACTGACACGGATTGAATTTAATCCTGCTTCACATAATGCTCTTACTGCCGCAGGTTTTGAACCATTGGTGTTGATATTGATACTTCCCTTTTGGGTATGCTTGCGCATTTCCATTATAGATTGCCTGATGGTTTCCCACATGAGCAGCGGCTCACCCTCACATCCCTGCCCGAAGCTTACAATAGGAAATGGTGCGTATTCAAGGTGCGGCACAGTAAATTCAACTATCTCTTCTGCGGTTGGTTTGAATTTAAGCCGGTCCTGTGTTGATATGATGCTTTCTTCTTCAGGCTGAAACGATATGCATCCGACGCAATTCGCATTGCATGCAGGTGATGATGGAACCGGACACTCCCATCTTCCTGAAAAATAATTACGGGCAGCAGGACAATGATACGTAAGGCAGCATTTTTCAGACAGGTGCTGTAATAGTCTGTTGTTCGGGTAAGCGGTGATAATATTTCTTACCCCTTCACTGATGATCTTATCATCATATCCTGCACATTCCTGGCGTATATCCTGTTCGATGCGGATTGCAGGTACATAAAATTTGTCGTCGTGCCATCCTGCAGCGGTGTAACAAAATAAGGGAAGTGTTGGTGCTCCATGCATTGTTTCGTAAGCTGCAAGAAATAATCCGGTGTGTGCAGGCGGAATGAATGCTGCAACAGCCCATCCTTTTTCACACAACCGCATTTCGCCTGTGTGAACATCAATGCCAATTCCTTTTCTTCCCGGTAATTCGTACAATGATCCGCCTTCAGGCAATTGAATCCAGTCGGATCCGGGTACTTCAAAAGCATCCCATCCCGAACGACCTGTGGCATAAAGGGATTTGTCTTCAAAAATATTTCCCTTGCCGTCAGAGAAAAGTAAGTATGGAGAAGTAATGGTCAAGTATGTTTTAATTTATTATTTATTTAATCGGCAAAGAGCAAACGTTTTGATTTGATATTTCACGTAAATGGGCAAAGAATCGCAAAAACCGCTTATCTCTCAGTTTTCACTTCTCTGTTCTCCCTACTCCCTTCTTCCTTCTTCCTTTTCCCTTCTCCTTCCTGTCCACTCATTAAACTCCTCCTCACTCGCTTCACTTTCTCCGTCATCAATTTCTTTCTGCAGCAATTTATTATTCTTGAAATCTATTGTTAGCCATCCGTCTCTCAGCACTACATTATCAATTTCACTCCACCTGATTGTTTTCTTAAACAGTTTATTGATCACAATGTGATTTTCTGCAAACCCTATTTCGGCTGGACGCTTGGCCTGGTATTCGAGTAAAGTAAGAAACGCAAAAACAATTACCAGCCATTCAAAGTAGGGCATCTTTGTCCAAACCAGGCCTGCAATGAGTAGCGCCTTGCTGTAATATATTTCCTTATCAGTTCTGTAGTATAAAAAAGCATTCCATAACAGAAGGCCGGCAATAAATATTATCCCTGCTAAATAGGGTATAATGATCATGTTCCTGAAAAACATCTCCCTGGCGAATAAAACGGCGGAACCGGTTGTCAGCAAAAATCCAAAAACATTTACATAGCGCGACGATTCATTCTTCAATACGATGATATATGGATAGTTAGTGCTTTCCGCCACTGTATCAATTGTTCGCTGAAGCAAGAAGGTTACAAAGTTTAAGTAATACACGGGCGCCCACATTTGAATCCCAGTCTGTTTCACCTGACCCTACTTCCACAAGATCAAAACCCAGAAACTGGCGTCCGCTTTCAATCATTTTGCGCAGCAGGTAATATACCTGATCTGCTTCAAATCCACCATGAACGGGAGTACCTGAATTGGGACAAAGTTTAGGATCGAGCCCGTCAATGTCGAAACTTAAAAAGATTTTTTGCGGTAGCTGGTTAATGACGTCGTCGGCAATATGCTTCCAGTTATCACCTTCGTATTGTTTTCGTTTTATGTCTTTATCGAAAAAGGTTACTACACGGTTATTGCTGGCTCTTATATATTCACATTCTGATTCGCTGTAATCACGTACGCCTACCTGTACAACCTTTTCTATACCATCAATTTCTTCAAGTGCATTGTACATGATGCTTGCATGGCTGTAATCAAAGTCTTCATAACATTTCCTGAGATCACAGTGAGCATCTATCTGAAGAATGCCGAAGCTGCCTACTTTTTCAGCTATCGCTTTGAAATATCCAAGCGAAGTGCTGTGATCACCTCCCAGCAACGCTACGAGCTTTCCGCGGTTCATTAATCCTTTTGTCTGTTCATACACCCATTCATTCAGGTATGCACCACCCTCGTTGATATCTTTGAGCGACTTGCACATGAATGAATTTTTTTTCAGGTCTTCACCCCTTGAAATATAAGCTATGTACAGTTCGGCCTCCTTGCGCAGGTAATCGCTTTTCATCAGGATCTTCTTATCTGCCGGCCGCATATAAAAACCCTGTTTCCATGTATCCGGATATTCCAGATCGAATATATCGACCTGCATGCTTGCCTTTAGGATATGTTCGGAAGCCCTTGCCGTGCCGGCATTATAGCTCACTGTTACTTCCCACGGAACAGGCAGAATCACCAGCCTTGCTTCTTCTTCCGTTGTTGGGAACCCAAAAATGTTGTTCGAAGGGTTACTGGCCGCATTCGGATCGAAGTTTTTGAAATCTACCATCAGTTATTTCACAATTTTTTAAAACGCTGCAAGGTAGTAACAAAAATCCTACCCGTATGTATTGTATTGCATTCAAGACGACGGATTTTAGAGTAACTTTGCATGCGAATAAAAAATTATGAAGAAGATACATATTATCATGCTTGTCGCGATTGCCGCTGTAATAGCCGTGCTGATCAGCATGATGGGCGACCTTTCCACCTATGAAACGATTGCTTCTGCCAGGCAGAAACAGGGTAAAGCCGTGACCGTTATCGCCAAGCTCGACCGTTCAGTTCCAAACCCCATTCAGTACGACCCGGCACGGAATGCAAATTTTACCGCCTTCAATGTGGTAGATTCTCTTGGCAACAAGGCCAGGGTGGAGTATCATTTCGAAAAACCCTTCGACATGGAAAAAAGTGAAAGGATCGTGCTGAAAGGAACCATGAAAGGAGATGTTTTTGAAATCAAAAGAAAAGACGGCATCCTGATCAAATGTCCTTCAAAATATAAAGATGATCCTAAAGCGGCCCAAAACAACCTTAGCCGCAACTAAAGCTTCAACTTTCAACACCCGGGAATGAATTATATTGGTGAACATCTTTTACCAGGGCAGCTGGGACATTTTTTGTTGGTACTATCTATCGTATCATCCCTTGTTGCAACTTTTTCTTATTTCCGCGCAACAACAGCCAGGTTAACAGAAGACCAGTTAAGCTGGAGAAAACTGGCAAGAACCGCGTATATCATTGACGCCTTTTCTGTTTTCAGCATATTCGGTATTATCTACTACATTATCTCCAGTCATTATTTTGAATATCATTACGCCTGGAACCATTCCGATAAATCTCTGAATCCCGGGTACCTTATCAGCAGTATCTGGGAAGGACAGGAGGGAAGCTTTTTGCTTTGGGCTATATGGCAGGGCGTGCTGGGACTTGTTCTTATCAGGAAAGCAGGGAAATGGGAAGCTCCGGTTATGACAGTACTGAGCTTTGCTCAGGTTTGCATAGGTACCATGATCCTTGGAATATATGTTTTTAACATTAAAATTGGCAATAATCCGTTCCTGCTGACAAGGGAGGTGTTTCAGGATGCGCCAATATTTAATCAGGCGAATTATCTGAGCCTTGCCAGCATGCAGGATGGCAACGGTCTGAACCAGTTGCTGCAGAATTACTGGATGGTGATCCATCCACCGGTATTGTTTCTGGGATTTGCTTCTACAATAATTCCTTTTGCATATGCAATTGCCGGATTATGGAAGAAAGAACATTACGGTTGGACAACTGCTTCACTGCCATGGTCGCTTTTTTCAGCAGGTATATTAGGCCTGGGCATAATGATGGGTGCCCGGTGGGCTTACGAATCCCTCAGCTTCGGCGGCTATTGGGCATGGGACCCGGTAGAAAACGCTTCACTTGTTCCGTGGCTCGTAATGGTTGCAGGAATACATACACAAATCATTTATAATTCAACCGGACATTCGTTACGGCCCACTTACTTTTTCTTTATTGCCAGCTTTGTACTGATACTTTATTCCACATATCTCACCAGGAGTGGTGATCTCCAGGACACTTCCGTGCATGCCTTTACAGGATCAGGCCTCAACTGGCAGCTTCGTGGGTTTGTGTTTGTGTTTCTGGTGCCATCGCTGATACTTTACATGTGGCGCTATAAAAATATTCCATACATCGCCAAGGAAGAAAATAATTACTCGCGCGAATTCTGGATGTTCATCGGCTCCCTGGTGCTTTTTCTCTCGGCCGTATTCATCATTCTTTTTACCTCACTTCCTGTAATCAATAAACTTTTTAATACAGGATTCACAGTTGGCAACGAAGCCGAGTTTTTCTATAACCGCATACAGATCTTTGTTGCTATTGTGCTGGGAGTGCTTACCGCAGTTACGCAATACCTGCGCTATAAAAACACAAATAAAAAATCGTTTGG
>DATLDR010000093.1:0-2819 GCA_035525775.1 Flavitalea sp. | reverse complement strand
AAACTCTTTCGCGAAGTTTTTTATATCCTCACTCAGCTCCTGTTGTTTGGTTGCTCTTTGGTATGTGTCTGCCATTGTTGAGAACATCTGGTAAAAAAAATCTGTCATTTCATCCACCATCATATCCTTTGTCCACAGGTCGATACGCAATGCTGTTTTATCTGCACCATCCCAAAAGGCTATACACATTGCTTTTGCTTTTTGTGCCATATCAGCGTTACTATCTGTTGCACTCCAGCTTATCTTCTGCGGAACTTTATTTGGATCGAGAAGTACTTCTATTTTTATTGAAGATTGATTCATAATGATGCAAAGATATATTAGTTAGCCGCTTTCTCAATAGCCTTCCAAAGCAGTTCTGCTGAATTATACCATGAATATTTTTTTTCCTGTTCCCTCCCTTTCTCAATAAGTTGCTGTCTAAGGTTTTCATCTTTATACACCAGCATCATTTTATCAGCCAGGTCTTTATGATCATTGCCGGAAAAGTATAAAGCTGCATCACCGGCAATTTCATGCATAAGATCTGAATCAGTAGTTATAACAGGAACATTAGATCTCATTGCTGGAAATACATGAAAATATTCTTCTTCCATATAAACAAATGCGTAAGCAGCACCTGTGATACCTAATAATTGTTTCTTTTCAATATTCTCGATCAATTTTACTTCGCTCTTAAATTTATAGAGTCGCAGTGCTTCTGAAAATTCTGTGATCATTCCCGCTTCCGCTGTTATCAATAACTGCATGTTGCTTTTCTGCATCTTCTTAAAAATAGAAAATGCTTTCAGCAGGTTCAATAATCCGGGTGTTGTTGTTACTGCAGATAAGAAATATTCATTACCATCTGCATACTGCTCTTTTATTTTTTCTTTCTCGTCTAATTCAACCGGTTGAAAGTTTTCATCCACACCATTATAAACTACGTCAACCCGGGTTTCAACAAGGTTATACTTTTCTGTTATTTGGTTTTTTGAAAATTCCGAATCTGTAACGATCACCTTTGCTCTCCTCAAAGATTTGAATCCTGTTTTATTTAAAGCAACTAAACATTGGGGGATGTTAGTATTTTGCAATTGGCCTGTGACAAATATATCAGCCTTATACTTTTTTAAAAGAGATGAGGTTTTGAGTTGCGACAACAAATAGATCTTTGTTTGTTTAACAATCACTGGTATAATATTTCCAGTAGAATTAAAAGAGAGATCAAATTCGGTATCAGCTAAAAATATGAAAGTATGCTTAGGATGATTTGCAGTTATGATTTTAAAGCATTGATAAATAAATTCCTGGTATGTTTTTGAAAACCTTGTATCTATCGCTACTATCATAATGAGAATGTTACAGGGCTTTCAAATTTATAATTTCCAATAAAATCACTTGTTATTTTGAACAGGCTGCGGATTTAATATCCTGCTTATCTCCTTGCCGTATCCAGTTATTTCCAAATGATCCTTATAAACAGATACGATTGCAAAAGCATTTTCATCCATCTCTACCATTCCGCGGAAGCTGATATAATGCACATCATTCTCTGCAAAGTATTGACTCCGGTGAACATGACCATTTAAATAAGCAAACACGTTAGGAAAACTTTCTATTAGAGCCCTTACTTCTTTTGCATTCCAAAGAAGCTCTGCTTCATCATCAGGATATAAGGGAAAATGATTGGCTAATATTACTTGCTGGTTTTTCTTTTGTGCAATTGTCAATTCTTTTTTAAGCCATTCGAGCTGTTCTTTTCCTATTGCTCCATTCCAGGTTTGCGCATTACGTAAACCATCCGCCTTTAGCTTTTTTAAGAGAGTATCTGCAATTTCATACTTAGCACTTCCTTTCAGGTTAGCAAACAGGCTGATATCATTTCCATTTAATATGATAAACCGCCACTTATTTTTTACAAATGAATAAAAAGGCTTTTGTAGATTTTCTTTTCCTAATACCTTACCTTTTTCTTCATCCTTTACTGAAAATTCGTGGTTACCCAACACATGGCGCAAAGGCATTTTCAATCCTTTCGCAATAACATTTAAAGAATCATAGCTGCTAAAGTTTTTATCGATATAATCACCCAGGCTTAAAACAAAATCGACATTCTGTTGATTAAATACTTTTACTGCTTCCCTAAATTTTTGCAATGAAGACCTGTAATGCCTCGTGCCGGCATTGTCCTGGTCAGCATATTGTACATCTGCTACTACGCCAAACGTAAATAACGGACGATCTTTAACCTGTGAAAAGAGGGAATTGCTTACAAGGAGGAAAAGGATTACTATAAGAGGTTTAAACGAACGAACTATTCTCATTAGAATTTATTTCAGCACCTTCATTTTAACGGTCTCAATTCTTGTTTCGCTCACACTTAAAATATCAAATTCATAATCATCAATTATGATCCTCTCTTTTTGCTTTGGTATTTCCTCATGCTCACTGATGATATAGCCGGATAATGTCCCGGTTTCCTCATTATCACGAAACTCAAGTCCATATTTATCTGAAATATAATCCAGCTCAAGCCGGCCGCTAAAAATATATTCATCGGCCGATATCTGCTTGTCAACAAAATCTTCGGTATCGTACTCATCTTTTATTTCCCCAAAGATCTCTTCCAGCAGGTCTTCCATTGTTACAATACCGGCGGTTCCGCCAAATTCATCAATTACCCATGCAATGCTTTTTCGCTCTTTACTGAACTTGTTTATCAGGTCTGTTGCGTTCATGCTTTCAGGGATAGTAGGTATTGGCAATATTATCGAACGCAGGCTTTCAGGGTTCCTGAACATATCAAGCTGGTGAATATATCCCTGGATGTTGTCAAT
>DATLDR010000066.1:0-7161 GCA_035525775.1 Flavitalea sp. | reverse complement strand
AGACACCCATTTACTGTAATATCTTTGATGCGATGGTGGCAGTTTTATAAATGCTTTATAAGCATCAGGCTCATCGTGAAGGCAGGCAATCAGTTCAGGAAAAATTTCAACATCGCGTTTGTCTTCTGTCAGCTGCACTTTAACAGTAGCGCCAACAGCTTTACCGATATTTTTCCTTAATTCCTTTTTTAATGCAAGAATGAAATCGCCATTTCCCATTGGCAGTAGACTTTGCTTTTCAATTTTAATATCATCAATTTTCCCTTTAACCCTGAATGACTTCCTGGTTCCCGGCTTTATCTGAATAGCAATAGCTTCCGGAATGGTAATATAGGTCCACCCGGTTTTCTCACCCTGCTGCTTAAACCTTTTAACTATAGCATTGTATGTTATCATGCAGGTGTACAATTTATTTTAATTTTAAAAGGAATGGTCAGCACCATCGCTCCTTTCAGTTTGGCATCAAGAAGAGACACA
The DNA here is from genome assembly GCA_035525775.1 of Flavitalea sp. GTDB lineage: Bacteria > Bacteroidota > Bacteroidia > Chitinophagales > Chitinophagaceae > Flavitalea. The sequence goes on along the minus strand of DATLDR010000066.1, from coordinate 6,684 downwards.
AGCTCCGTGAAAACGTTTTCCTCTGAATCTGGTCTCCTAATGTGAGCATTATGTTAATAGAGGTTTAAATTCAACACCTATGATGATCGTTGTTCAATAAAGTTTATCATAATGTGCTCATTTTCAATTGATAATTCTGGTACAATTTTTTGACCTATACACTTGAATCAAATTAAGCAGATATGAAAAAATTATTATTAGTGATGATCGTGGGAGGTTCTCTTTATGCGTGCGGGTCATCTTCTGAATCGACACATGAGTCAGATACGCCAGTTAGCATTTCTTCTTCACCAACAGGAGATACAGCAATAACCGACGGTGGTACAGGCGCAGAAACATCGGATACAACAAGAACTCAGTCGGGTAATACTCCAGGTACAGACAGTACTTCAAGGACTGATACTACAACAAACCGTTAAAAGAAATACTTACTGTATACTTTTTAGAAAAATCCTGCATACACCATATGCAGGATTTTTTGTTTGCATGTTACTTCCACAATTCTGCAAAGAATACTTTCATGTCAATCCATGAATTTTTATCAGCGGCTTCATTATAACCAACAGGCAACTTGAATTTTTTTGAAACTTCATCGGCAGCAGGATTCGTAAATGCATGCAACGCACCAGGATAATCCTTAAACGTATATGGCACACCTGCAGAATCCATTTGCTTTTTGAAATTTTGAATGTCTTTAGCAGGAACAAACGGATCTGCTGCGCCATTTAATACCAGGATTTTTGCTTTTATTCCGTTCTTTGCAGGTGCAACTCCCTGCAACCCGCCATGAAAACTCACCACTCCATCCAGGGGCATGCCCATCTTTGCTGCATTCAGCACCATTGATCCTCCAAAACAAAAGCCGATAGCAGCGGTCTTGGAACTGTCGGCCTGCGCATAAGTTTTAGCCTTTGCCAAAGCGGCTTCTAAACGGCTTGTAGCCAGTTGGGGATTTTTGTAAAAACTTCCTGCATATTTCATGGCTGCATCAGGATTATCTGCCGTACTGCCGTTACCATACATGTCAACTACTAATGCAAAGTATCCGTTTTCAGCAAGCTGCCTGGCTTTCGATTTGGTGAAATCTGTTAATCCCCACCATTCAGGTACTATCAGTACTATAGGTTGCTTTCCGCCATTTTCATTGTATGCTGCAAAACTTTTCATCGTAGTGGTGTCAACGGTGATGTCAACATTTTCTTCTTTAATAGAGACTGTCCTTGATGAGTCGCTTTTTGTTGCCGCTGAATCTGTTGGGGAGGATGATTGGTTGCCAGAACCGCCGCAACGCGTTAAAAGAAAAGCTAAGATGATTAATGTCAGGAAAAAAGTTTGCTTCATGACCGATAAAATTTTCGGAAAGGTACTATTTCCTCAATGGTTATTTTCGAAGGCCCACAAGATGAGAAGCCATAGATTCGCCACGGATAGCATTAAGTCTGTTCGGGTGCCTGCTTAAATCTGCCTGATATGCTTTTACTGCCATTGCAGGCCTACCCATTTCCATATACATCTCAGCAAGCAATTCTCTTGCTGGCACTACTTCACCTGGAGTGACAGGATGCTTCATCGTACCATCTTCAATATCTGCAGCATTCTTCATTAATTCTTCTGCTATTGAAGGATGACCTTTTTTCAACTGAAGCCATGCTTCACCTGCGGTGATCTGCACCTGAAGCTGACTGGCTTTGTATTGGTCCTTCTGTTCCAACATTTTTGCCTGCAATGCTTTAAGACCGGTGAGTTCCTGCTCTGCTCCTTTAATATCATTAGTATGTATTTTACCAAGCATTCTGGTAAAAACTATTATTCCTTTCTGCCAGGGAAAATTATCCCATGGAAAATTTGCAGGAAACAACTGAAGGTTAGCTGCTTCGCGCCATCTTTTATTTTCAAGATTATAACGTGCAGGTATAGCCGCATAGGCATATGCTACTTTAAAATTACGTGCCGACACCTTTTTGATGCTTTTTAAATAATTCAATTGTTCCAACGCATGCTGATTATCGCCTTTCTGAAGGTAGGCGTACATAAGATAATCGAGGCCATGCAACTCCTCATCAAAATTGCCATCAAGCGCAGCTTTTTCAGTATAGCATCTTGCAGCGTTGACAGAGGCCAGGTTAGAGGCTATTGCTTCATCCCATAATCCAAGCCTCGTAAAAATGTGTGAAGGCATATGTTGCGCGTGTGCAGATGCCGGCGCAACAGCTGCATACTTCCTGGCAGCAGGCAGCGCAATCTCCGCGAGATCAGGATTGTCGTAATTATGAATGATGTAATGAATTATTCCAGGATGGTCAGGATGTACAGCTGATACCTTTTTTAATATCTCACCGGCTTTACGCTGATTCGAATATGTTTTATCAGTAGGATCTGCGGTAGTGTTCAATGCAAGCGCATAAAATATGGCAGCTTCATCATCACCCGGATATTTGCTGTAAACATCTGCCATTGCCTTTTCGTACAGCCTGGAGCGTTTTTTATGTTCAACAGTTTTCCAATCAGAATAAAAAACGGCTAAAGCATTGATGTAATCCGATTCCCGCTGGCTTTTATTACGAATAGATCGTGCAATTTGAATAGCCTGCTCTCCTTTCTTCAGGTCACTTTCCTTTGGAGGTTCCCATAACTGATGAAAATTACACATGGCGACACCCCAATAAGCCATTGCACATGATGAATATTTGGTTATTACACCAGCGAACGCTTTTTCCGCTTCATCATATTCAAACGAATGAAGAATAGCCACCGCCTGGTTAAATTCTTTTTTAACATCATCGTTATTGGCAGTGATGTTGAATTGTACAGAACCAAAATTTGCTTTGTCCGGACCACACCATATAAGGTTACCCTTTTTAAGATTGATGGACTGTATTATTTCATCTGAAGGGGTTTCAGTAGCATTGCATGCAACCAGGGCTGTACATGCAAACAAAAAATATCTTTTCATGGAAGCTGTTTTATGTTATTTATTGCTTCATCAGGTACGAAAAGAAATCGCTGAGTTGGTTGTCGTTCAATCCATCCAGCAGGTACTCAGGCATCATGGATGTTTGCAGGGGTTCAAGGCTTTTAACCTGCATTGTGCTTACAGTAACCGGCTCTCCTGTAAACGGTTGCAGCGTAACAGATTTTTCATTCTTCGCTTTCAGTGTTCCGATGATAATCCTTCCATCTATTGTTGTGATATGCCAAGTGTTATAACCTTCACGGATATATGCCGAAGGATCAACGATATTATTCAGCAGATCTGTAAGATTACTCCGGTCGTATCCGGTAAGATCGGGTGCTATGCTTCTTCCTTCATTGAACAATCTGTGACAGGTTCCGCACCTGGCTATAAACAGCGGATGACCGGCACTGTTATCGCCCCTTTTGCTTTTCAGGGCTTTAGTAATCCGTGCTATAGTAATATTCTTTTCTTTAGGAGTAGCGGAGCGTATACCTGGCCACAAGTTTTCAGTAGATTTAACAATAGCATTATCCTTCAGTAATTTCAATTGCCATACTATATGCGGAGGAATGTCTGACGCGTCAATGGTATGTGTTTTTGTAATGGCCTCAATAAGTTGTGTTGCTAATGAGGACCGGGAAGCCAAAAGCGATAAAGCGGCTTCACGTACATCGTTATCCGCACGAAGCTTGTCGGGATAAGCATTTACAACCGCTACACCGATGTCATTACTGTTATAATTTTCGAGGGCCAATAGTGCCGCCTGTTTCAATGAACCGGAAGTTGATGATGTTTGTATCAGCTTTAATAAAACAGGTATTACAACCGGCTCTTTGATCTCTGAAAAGATCCGGATCATTGACAAACGTTCAGCTAAATTCGCACTATCATTACTGATGGTTTGTAATGCTTTTTTCAATGCCGTCTTGTTCCCGGTTCTTACTTCAATTACCAATGTTTGTTCACTGAATAACTTTTTGTAAGGCTTTACTGCTGCTGTTAATTCAGGCGATAATTCACTGATTTCCCTGCCGCGGAGTCCTTCCTGCAAGCCATTGAAAAGTGCAGCAGCATCTTTTTCTGAAGGGGCAAGCTGGAACAAGCGTGCGCATGCCATATTATTTTTTTCGCCGCCTGCAATGATATATCGCTGCACCAGCCGGCTCAAAATTATTGTCGATACTACAGGTTGTCTCCATATTTTTTTGTCTTCAAAAATACTCGTCAGCGCATTCCTGTCCAATTCAGCATGTGCTTCGATAGCCCACCATAACTGTAATGGAATATCTGGATCGGATGAATCATCTTTAATCAATAAATTTTTAATGATCCTCACTCCAGCTGTTCCTGCTGATCGCTTTGCTGTTGCTGCCAGCTGGCTGCGCACTTCCGGATTTTTCTCTACCATGGCAACTTGTGCCAGCTCATTTGAAATTGTTGGAGTAACATTTTTATTATCACCAATCAAACGCACGGCCCACATGCGCACAAACGGATCAGTATGATGAAGTGCCAGGAGTGCCACATCATCTGTAAAGCCGCCGGACAAATTGATGAGCCACAACGCTTCAAGCGATTGCTGCCCATCTTCACCATGTAGCATCGTTATAAGTGATGGCAGCAGTGAACTATCTTTTCTATCACCCAATATTGCCAGCGCCTGCTGTCTGAACCAAATATTCTTATGTGAAAGCAAATCAAGCAATTGACGATCTGATAATTTATAAAGATCAATATATTGCGCAGCCTGTTGATTACCCGCTGCAGATTTCAACCTGTATATCCGGCCCGAATTCTTGTCCCACGTATCACGGGGATCCACATGCGAAATCCGGCTATCATACCAGTCTGCTATGTATACATTGCCATCAGGCCCCGTTACAATATCAACAGGCCTGAACCAATGATCATTTGTCTGCATGATCTTCTCTTCGTCAACATTTTTAAATGTTGAGCCATTCTCCACAAACCTTGTAAACTGTACATAACTCTGTAATGGATTGATCCCTATCATTTGTCCATTGTACCGTTGCGGCAGATTATTGCCATTGTACTTCACGAACGCATGCGTAAAGCGAACCTCTTCTCCTTCAAGTGCCATGTTAGCCAGGTGACCGAAAGCATATGGATTGGTATATGCGCCATGCTTTCCCGGATTCTTTACGAAGTATGCACCCTGTTTATAATATTGTCCGCGCGATGTTCCATTGTCACCCGAATACAATCTGCCTTTCTCATCGATTTCTATATCAAAAGTGTTACCACCCCCTTCCGCGAAGACTTCGAATGTTTTTGTTTTAGGGTGATACCGCCAGATAGCCTGACCATTGAAACTGATATTTTTAGATACGTCAGAACTGATATTTGCAGTACAAGTGCTTCCCTGTGCGCCATATAGCCACCCATCCGGACCAAACCTCAGGTTATTGGCTACTGCATGAGTGTCTTCTATGCCAAAGCCTTTCAGGTGAACAACAGGTGGTCCATCCGGCGAACCATCATGATTGGCATCAGGATACGCGAGTAGATAAGGAGGATTAAGTACCCATATCTGTCCATGCCCGAAAGCAACACTAGTTATTAAATTAAGTCCTGTAATTACATCTGTTGATTTATCAAAAGTGCCGTTATGATCAGTGTCTTCGAATACAGTTATCTTATCCGCTCCTTTTGCATTTGTTGGTGGGGGAAGCGGCACTTTGTCGAATTTTGCACGCGTGTGGTAGTCCATGCTCAATACTTTCAAACCTTCCGGATAAGGGTACTGGTTATATTGTACCACCCACAACCTGCCCTGCGGATCGAACGTGATGAATACAGGTTGTGTTACCTGTGGTTCAGAGAGTACAAGGTCAACGGACAGATCTTTTGAAAGATTAAATTGTTTTACCGCTTCTGTGGCGGCAACTGAATGTGAAGAGTCGGTAAGGTCGCCGCGGCCTTCAAAAGTTTTCATGAAGCTGAGTACTTCATCAGTACCGGCTACTTCGCTGATGTCTTTGTTTTTTATTTTGTTATCAGCGCAGGAGATAAAGAAGAGATAAAAAATGCAGCGAACCAATTTATTCCGATGCTTTACCATACCTGGAATATCTCTCTTGAACCGGTGAGATACATTTCTGTGTAGCCTGCCATTGCTTCCGTCATCTTCTTCATTTGTTCTGAATCGGCTTTATACTTCTCCCAGTTCTGTTCGTACTTAGTAAGGTTGTCATACTGAGAAACCATAATGACGCGGTTGAACTGACCGGTCATGTCTGTCATTATGTTTACGAATTCCTGGGAACCCTGCATGGCATCTTTGAATTTCTTCGCGAGTTTGGATGCGTTGCCAGGTTTGCATACGAAAATATCATGTACTATGATCATGGCGTTAACTTTGGTAAAAGTTAAGCATAAGTTTTTATTAAGATACAACGGATATGCTTTTTCCCGTCATCCTGCGCCTCGCTGCAGGCGAGGTTGCAGGTTCTCAGCCATGGATCACTTAATTGAGATCCTGGACCACCTTATATTATAGTAGGGATGGAAGGTTCTTTTTACAACTGATGAAAACTGAAAATATGCAAACGATTGCAGGGATCGCTAACTGTTTCATAGATTAGATAAATATACCTTATATTTTTGCTGATGCACAACATTAAAAATATCATTTTCGATCTCGGCGGGGTTATACTGAATATTGATTTCAAAAAAACCAATGAAGCTTTTCATTTACTGGGATTTGA
>DATLDR010000049.1:0-20810 GCA_035525775.1 Flavitalea sp. | reverse complement strand
TTGCATTCAGCGGCATTTTATTCGGTGCCTGGCGTTTAGTTGCTGGCTTCAAACCCCTCGTCAACCAATAAGTTTTTTCCATCCGCTGCCAGAGTAGCGAGTTCATCACAACGGTTGTTGAATTGATTGTCCGCGTGACCCCGAACCCATTTGAATTTAATATTATGTTCTGCTGACAGCTGTGCATATTCTTCCCACAGGTCCCTGTTCTTTTTGCCGCCTTTAAAATTAGTGGCGATCCAGTTGCGAAGCCATCCTTCCGATACTGCTTTTACAACATACTGGCTGTCGGAAAATACAGTGATGTTCAATCCAGTTCTTTTAAGAGCTTTTAATGCGGCGATCACTGCCATCAGTTCCATGCGGTTATTCGTTGTTCGCCGGTAACCGCCTGATAATTCTTTTTCCTTTCCTTTAAACTGCAGGATAGCGCCATAACCCCCAGGACCAGGGTTTCCACGTGAAGCACCATCGGTGTATATGATTAATTCACTCAAACCTGTATTACGCCTGTTTTAAATTCAGGAATATCAGGATTATGATTCGCTGCATCGAGCGCCTGTGAAATAATAGTCCTGGTTTCAACCGGGTCGATCAGGCCATCCACCCATAATCTGGCAGCCGCATAATAGGGCGATGTTTGTTTGTCGTATTTGGATTTTATTTCAAGCAGCAGCTGTTTTTCATCTTCCTGCGATACTTCTTTTCCTTTTGCCTTCATTCCCGCTACCTGGATCTGCAGTAACGTTTTTGCAGCCTGATCTCCGCCCATCACTGCTATCCTCGCCGTAGGCCATCCGAAAATAAACCTCGGGTCATAAGCCTTGCCGCACATGGCATAGTTTCCTGCACCAAAAGAATTTCCCACTATAAAGGTGACCTTAGGCACAACAGAATTTGCTACGGCATTCACCATCTTCGCACCATCCTTGATGATGCCGGCATGTTCGCTTCGCGATCCTACCATAAATCCTGAAACATCCTGCAGAAACACAAGTGGAATCTTTTTCTGGTTGCAGTTCATAATGAACCTTGCAGCTTTATCTGCACTGTCGTTATAAATTACGCCACCCATCTGCATTTCTCCCTTTGCATTCTTTACAATCTTTCTTTGGTTGGCCACAATGCCCACGGCCCAACCGTCTATACGCCCGTATCCGCAGATGATCGTTTTTCCATAATCTTCCTTGAATTGTTCAAAGTCGGAACCATCAACTATTCTTTCTATTACCTCCATCATGTCGTATGGCTTGCTGCCATCAACGGGTATGATGCCATACAATTCATTAACGTTTTTTGCAGGCTTAACAGGCGTGATCCTGTCATACCCTGCAGTTTTCGTTTTGTTGCCGATCATCGACATCATTCTTTTAATGTGATCAAGGCATTCCTGTTCAGTCTTAAATTTATAATCGGCAATTCCTGATATTTCAGTGTGCGTGCCTGCTCCGCCAAGTGTTTCATTGTCGATATCTTCGCCGATGGCAGCCTTCACCAGGTAAGGGCCTGCCAAATAAATTGAACCATTGCCTTCTACCATTAGGGTTTCATCGCTCATGATCGGAAGATAAGCACCCCCCGCAACGCAAGGTCCCATAACTGCAGCGATCTGGCTGATGCCCATAGCACTCATGCGGGCGTTATTGCGGAAGATCCTTCCGAAATGTTCTTTATCAGGAAAAATTTCATCCTGCATTGGAAGAAAAACTCCAGCGCTGTCGACTATGTAAATTACAGGCAGCATGTTTTCCATGGCGATCTCCTGCATGCGCAGATTTTTTTTGCCTGTAATCGGGAACCACGCCCCGGCTTTAACCGTCTGATCGTTCGCAACTATAACACATTGCCTGCCGCTTACATAACCAACACCGGCAACGGTTCCGCCTGAAGCACATCCTCCCTGTTCTTCATACATCTCCCAGCCTGCCAATGCCCCTATTTCCATGAATGGTTTATCCTGGTCGCGGAGGTATTCAATACGTTCCCGCGCCGTCATTTTATTTTTTTCTCTTTGCTTTTCTACAGATTTCTTTCCTCCGCCAAGCGCCACCTGGTTGAGGCGCTGACGCAACTGGCTAACGGATAGCCGCATCACGTCTTCATTCTTATTGAATTCGAGGTTCATGAAGCAAATGTAAGGAAGAAGGGAGAAGAGAGAAGTACCGGCAAATAATGATATACAACTTGTCATTGTTTGCCGTCGTATTTTTATCCTTAAAAGATCGTATCAGAAAGCGTATCCTTATTTTTTTATTGATCGTGGCTGCAATGATCAGGACATTTGCCGCATTTCCTGCTGCGGTAGAAAAATATTATTCCACCGGAATTTATCCATACATCAGCGCAGCGCAACGTATTTTGCTCGGATGGATCCCTTTCAGCATCGGCGACCTGCTTTATGCTGCCTTCGGTATTTACCTGATATATAGCCTTGTAAAATTCATTGGAACGATCAGGTCAAAAAAGGCTGGCAGCAAATACTTCATGAAAGTGGGTATGAATATTCTCACCGCTGCGCTCATTGTTTATATTTCATTCAATTTATTATGGGGACTGAACTACAACAGACGTGGCATCGCCTACCAGCTACACCTGGATCAGTTAAATTATACCAATGAGGATCTTACTGAGGTAACAAGGCTGGTCGCTGAAAAAATGAAACAGCTGCAGCCCGCTTCCATGGTTTCAAGAGAGAAATTGCAAAAGAAAAAATATCTTTTTGATCATGCCGTCTCATCATACCATTCACTTTCAGACAACATTCCGATTATAAAATATGATCATCCGGCTGTGAAGCCTTCATTATACAGCTACCTGGGTAATTATCTTGGTTTTACCGGTTACTACAATCCATTTTCAGGAGAGGCGCAGGTGAACACAACTGTTCCATCGTTTGTGAGACCGTTTACTACATGTCATGAAATTGGTCATCAATTGGGATATGCAAAAGAAAGCGAAGCAAATTTCGCCGGTTACTTATCTGCGACTTCGTCAAATGATTCAGCTTTCCTTTATTCTGTTTACTTTGAAATGTTTGCCTATGCAGGCCGTTATCTGTATTACACCGATTCAATGTCGCTCAAGGAAATTCGCGGTAATTTATTGCCAGGGGTTAAGAATGATATTAAAGAGTTGAGAGAATTTTACGAGCATTATGAGAATCCGGTTGAAACCGCTATCGACAGGCTGTATTCTCAATACCTGAAAGCCAATCAGCAGCCTTCAGGCAAAATGAGCTACAGTGAGGTGGTGTCCATGCTCATAGCTTATTATAAGCAGCACGGTAAAGTTTAAAAATTATTCTTCCACATCATGCTTTCCACCGGTTTATCGGGCTGGTGGCTGTATTTAGCATTTTTTTTCTGATTGTACTTAACATTGATGTCTCCTTCAACGGGGAAGTAAATAAGTTGTCCTATCGGCATTCCATTATACACTTTTACCGGCTGCTTCACGGATATTTCCAGTGTCCAGTTTCCGCAAAAACCAACATCGCCCTTGCCGGCGGTGGCATGGATGTCGATCCCGAGCCTGCCTGTACTTGATTTGCCTTCAAGGAATGGCACGTGAGCGTGTGTTTCAGTATATTCCTGTGTAACGCCCAGATAAAAGATATGCGGGTACAAAACAAAACCATCTTCCGGAATCTCGAAGTATTCTATCTCATTATGTTTTTTTGCATCGAGGATATGCTCGCGATAAGTAGCAAGTGTTTTTCCCAGGTGTACATCATAGGAGTTGCTGCCGAGGCATTCCCTGCTATAAGGCATTATTTTAATTGTGCCTTTATCTATTTCTTCCAGTATCCTCGAATCTGATAGTATCATGTGTAGCCTCTTGTTTATTTTGATGGACTGTAAATATTGTCTTAAATCTGCAATGTAAAAGTAGTGGGTGCCAATATTTTTTCAACATAGTATTAACGAGGTTACAAAGCTTGGAATCTGGAAGATTGAAGAACCTGAAAGTTTTTTTCTTAAAAAGGTTCCACTGAAGCAACAGGTTACTCATCCGTACAAGAGACTTCAGCATCTGTCAGGCAGACTACTGCTACCTGAACTTTTCGAAGATTTTCCTCTTGGTGAGATCATGATCGCAGATACTCGTAAACCTTTCCTGGAAGATGATGAATATCACTTTTCCATTTCACATTGCGGCAATTTTGCAGGAGCCATTGCCAGCACCAAAAACAGGGTAGGGGTGGATATTGAATTCGTATCGCCCCGCCTTAAAGGCATTTCAACGAAGTTTCTGACCGATGATGAAAGCAAATACCTCGAAAAGTGGCGGTATCTGTCAGCACTTCACCTGCAGATGATCACTATTATCTGGAGCGCTAAAGAAGCCATGTTCAAATGGTATGGTGCTGGAAATGTAGACTTCAGAAAGCACATGGTGCTGGATGGAGTGATCGTTACAAGATCAGATGGTTGGATAACAATTCCATTTTTATTCAAAAAAGAAGAAAATATATTTTTGAAAGTGCATGCAAGAACGTTCGATAATATGGTGCTTGCGTATGTTATCAGTTAACTGATTGTTCTTCTTCAACTCCATTTTCACCTTCAAGCAATGGAATACTCTTTACTGATGCGCCTGCTATTCCTTTAATGCTTCCATACATTCCTGCTGTGCTCAGCAGAACTTTATCGAGTTGTTTCTTTCTCTCTTTCCAGATCTTTTCCATCTGAACCCTTTCTTTCATAATGGACTGTTCAAGCTCGGTGAATCCTTCGACTATCGCCTCCATCTGCTGGCGGAATTCCAGGCCTGTAAGAAAATTATACAGCATCTGCATTTTCTCACCCTTGTTTTCTTCCGTTTTCCTGGTCTCCGCTATCCTGATTATAGCATTCCTTAAAACAGTTGTGAGTCCTGACACTTCTTTAAAAGAGCAGATCCAGATACCATCTTTTTCGCCGAAGCATCCCATGTTGCGTGGGTATACCTGTGTTACAAGAATGGCAAGGTCGGCCTGTTTGTTGCGCATGTCGGTCTTCAGTTTTTCCACCCAGTTGTTACTCCATCCTTTGGCTCTTTTGCTTTCAAATATTATTTTTCCATATTCTATACCTCCATGGCTTCTGATGATCATCATGCAATCTGCGCCTTCAACACCTTTCCCTACTTCTACTACGAGGTCAGTAGGAAAATTCTCACGTAATATTTCTTCGAGTAAAAGTTCCTGTGCCTCACCCTGCAGCTGCATAGACCCCTGCTCGGCTTTGCGCCTCATTTCATCAGCCAGTTTTTTCTGATCTTCAAGTTGTTTTTCAAGCTCTCTTAATTTTAACTGGAGCTCCGTTTCTTTCATATTGATCCTTTCAGATTCTTCTTTCCTTATCTGGTCTGTGAGTGATATTCTTTCCTGCAGTAGTTGTTTCTGTATGCTGATCTGCAATTCCTGTTCTTTAGTGAGCAGTTCCTGTTCTTTTTTCAGGTATTCAAGTTCTTTTTTTCGTGCTTCACGGAGTTTTTCATCTGATTGTATGCTTGCCTGCTGCAACAGGTGGATCTTGTTTTCAAAGTCGCCTGTGATAGATTTCCGTAGGTCCTGCTCGAGTGACTGACGAAGGTGGTTTTTTTCTTCCATAAGTTTACGTGCGTGCTCCTGTTCCGTTTTTAGCAGAAGATCCTGCATGCTCTTCTCCTTGATTTCTATCTCTTCCCTGTGTTTTTTTACCTCATCATCTTTTTGTTTTTTATAGGCTACCATTTTATTGTGCAGATCCTTTTTGTATTCTTCCGCCACAGCCGCTTCCATTGGAAACGCAAAACTACATTTCGGACATTTTATATCAGTTGCCATCAATAGTATTTTATGCAAGATGTTGCTTTTTCCTTTTTTATCAATATTTTTATAACGAATAGACAGGCATAATAAATGTTTTTATTACTGGTAACTAATATGCTTATATGAAACCAAATCCAAAAAACCTTGTATATATTGTTGATGACGATCCAGATGACAGACAGATAATACTTGACGCTTTTCTCGAGAATAACACGCTAATGGATTATGTGTTTATTGAAAACGGGGATGAACTTATGAAAACGCTCTCTGAATGTGCCGATACTGAGTACCCATCACTTATACTACTCGATCTTAATATGCCGGGAATGCTTGGCATGCAGGTGCTGAAAGAAATAAAATCGAATCCCCAGTTTAATCATATTCCTACTATTGTTCTCACCACTTCAACATTGATTACCGACCGTAGCGCATCGTATTCTTTAGGCGCTAATTGTTTTTTAAGTAAGCCTCCTTCTTATACTGAGCTTGTGTCACTTACCAGCGCTATTGCTAAATTGTGGTTTGGGTAGAGTAGTTCAATTTCCTGATCCGCTTTCTCAAGGGAACTTCAATATAAATGTGACTTAACGCAGAAACGATTAGTAATATTAACAGGTATACATAGAACAAAGGCGGATTAATCTTATATCCGGCAAAGGTGAGTGCCGAAGTGAAAAAAAAGTACACGGGAAACTGAAAGATGTACACTCCATAACTTATTTTACCAAGAAATACTAAAGGTTTTCTGCTGAATACTTTGTTCACGGTTCCCTGGTTCAATGCCAGCAGGTAAATCATCGGAGCAAAAAACAATGCAAATAATCCATTGTGCAAATCAACCGGTGAAATATCAGTTCGTAAAACAAAGATCGATACGATCATTATCAGCAATATTCCATAAATGGAATATTTCAAAGGTTTTGTTTGTGCCAGGAACAAAGTGCCCAGTGCTGTGCCCACCATAAATTCATTAAGCCGGAGAATAGGTACAAAGTAAAAGTAATATATATTCTGAGGCCACTCATAAATCAGGAAATGAAATAACAGCTGGCTGAAAATAAAAAAGGCCAGAACCATCATAACAAATGATTTCACTGACAGTTTTTTGATGAGCCTGCTTAGTATAAATGGGAATGATAAATAAAAGAAAGCTTCTACCGACAACGACCAGGCTGGAGGGTTTATTGTAAAAGCTTTTTCAGGGATCCATGACTGTATCAACAAGGCATTGAGCAGAGTGTCGCCGGAGTTAACATTATAATTAGAAGGTGTATGTAAAATATTCACCCTGATGAAATAATAAACAAGCATCAGGATCATTGCGATGTAATACAGCGGCAATATGCGTGCTGCCCGGTTCGTGAGATATTGTGCGGTGTTAAAAAATCTGTGTTTCCTTGAATAAGCAACTACCATTACAAAGCCTGACAAAATAAAAAAGTAGCTTACTGATAAACCTGCGTTGACGATCAGCGGGCGAAAGAAACTATTATCAAAAGGAGGTGCCTTTATACCAAAATGAAAAAAAACGATTACAATCGCCGCGATGAATCTTGTAAATGTTAAGTGCTCTGTTTTCAGGTGGTAAAATTTTAAAAAAACCCGCCTTTGTTACGGCGGGTTTCAGCAGTGCGGAAGAGGAGATTCGAACTCCCACGCCAGTTACGGCGCTACCACCTCAAAGTAGTGCGTCTACCAATTTCGCCACCTCCGCATTTTTTGAGAGACCGCAAATTTAAGGGAAAACGAAGATATCACAAGTAACACAATGTATATTTGTTCATGTTGCACGCTATAGATAATATCCGCAAAACAAGAGCCTACATGCTCGAACTGGTGAGGGATCTGTCACTCGAAAAAATCAATATAGTACCTCATGGTTTCAATAATAATATCATCTGGAACATGGGTCACCTCGTAGCCTCCCAGCAAACAATCTGTTATCTTAGAATCGGGAGGCCGGTTACTATCCCGGAACATTTTCTTAATATGTTTAAATCCGGCACGCGGCCTGAACATTTTATAGAAAGCGATGTGGAAGACACTATTAAAATGTTGCTTTTATCTACGCTCGACACCTTTGAAAAAGATTACCGCGAAAATCTTTTTGATCCATATACGCCATGGGTTACACGTTCCGGGATCAACATTTATGGCTTCACTGAAGCACTGTCGTACCTGCATTATCATGAAGGGCTCCATACCGGCATTATTCACAGTATGAAAAAAATAGTACAGAAATAATTAACTGATCTTTTTGAAAGCATCACCTAGGTAATTAATAACATCCGATGCAATCAGTGATTGTTGTGAAAGTGAAGCGGCACCAAGGTCGCCTGCAAGTCCATGTGCATACACACCCAGAATGGCAGCATGCTCAGATGCATATCCCTGGCAAAGCAAACCGGTAATAATACCGGTAAGCACATCACCAGTACCTCCAGTAGCCATGCCCGGATTACCCGAATTATTGAAATACCCCATGCCGCCAGGTGTAGCAATGAAAGTGTAAGCGCCTTTTAATACGATCACAATATTTAATTCTTTGGCCTTTGCCTGTGCCACTTCCATTCTGCTGAAGTCTGTTTCAAAAGATCCGAACAACCTTTCAAATTCGCGTGTATGGGGTGTAAGAACAGATAACGGAGGAACATTTTTCAGCAGTGCGGGCGACTTTGCGATCGCATTCAAAGCATCCGCATCTATCACAACAGGTGTTCTATATGCCTTGAACAATGATGCAAGCAATGCTGTATGTGAATCATGCAATCCCAAACCCGGACCTATACCCACCGCATCATAATTTTCTACAGCGCTCAGTGATTTGATGTAATCTTCGCCTTGTTCAATTTTACACATCGCTTCAGGAACTGCTACCTGCATAATGATATTTCCCGAAGATGGAATATGGCAGGTAAGCTTTCCTGCCCCGCTTCGCATGAATGCTTTCGCGCATAAAGCGGATGCACCCATCATGCCTGTACTACCGGTGATGAGCGCTCCATGACCGTAATCGCCTTTATGTGAAAATATTTTGCGCGGCTTCAACAGATCATGCGCGAGCGATAAGTCAACAAGAATAAAATCTGATGTTGCAGTGTTAAGGTATTCTTCATGTAAACCGATATTAAGAATGTACAGTTCACCAATGTACGGTTGATTTTCCTGCATGAGGAAGGCAAGCTTATAACATTGAAAAGACAATGTATGCTGCGCACGGATCACAGTATTTCCACGTGAACTTTTGTCTGCGAACAATCCGGTAGGAATATCGATTGATAAAATTTCATTTCCGGCATCGTTAATATGATTCACCACCATTGCGGTTAATCCATCGATCGCTCTGTTTAGACCAGTTCCCAGTATGGCATCGATCACAACATCATTTTCATTTATTTTTTTGATATTCTCTGCAACGGAAATATAACTGATGTTCACCTGGGTTTCGTGCAGCCTTGCCAGGTTCAACTGAAAATCATTAGTGCCAATGTATCCGAATTCAAGTATATACACTGAAACTGTGTGACCTGTATTCGACAACATGCGTGCAAGCGCCAGCCCATCCCCGCCATTATTTCCTTTACTACAGAAAATAGAAAAGCTCCGCGACTTGTAATCATGGAGCATCAGCCATTCAAAGCATGCCCTTGCGGCCCTCTCCATCAGATCGATCGATGCAATTGGTTCGTGTGTTATTGTGTATTCATCCCAGGCTTTTATTCTGGCCGTATCGAAAATTTGCATTGTAATTAATTTAGATCAGTGTCACTACCAAATCCATAACATTGGTATGTGTTGCACCGGTTTTGATCAGTCCGCCGTATTCAATAAAAAAGTTATAAGCATCGTTATTCTGCAAATATTGTTCAGCATGCTCATTATATGTACTGCTATCAATAATTGCTCCTGCCACATCAGTAGGGCCGTCACTTCCATCAGTACCCGCAGCAAGTAATGTAATTTCTGAATAATTTTTTAAAGCTGTTGCCGCTGCCAGTGCAAACTGCTGGTTTCTTCCTCCTTTTCCATTGCCTTTTACATGTACGGTTGTTTCACCACCTGCAAGTAAACAGATATTTTTTCTTTGCTGTGACCGTGCATCTTCTATCCAGCTTGTTGCCGCTTCCTCCGCTAACCCCTGCAGCGATTCAGTTATGATCTGTACTTCGTATCCCAGTTGTTCAGCTGCAGTTTTTGCCGCATCCAGCGCTTTTTTATTATCTGCAATTATTTTATTGTGGGTTTTGGCAAATATCCGATCCCCGGGCTTTGGGTTTTCTTCGATATTGCCATCCAGACCTTTTTGCAAATGGTTAATGATCGAATAGGGTGCTGTTTTTAGCAAGCCGTACTTGTCAAGAGTTTGCATTGCGTCACGGAAGGTAGACTGATCTCCTACAGTTGGGCCAGACCCAATCACCTGCAGATCGTTTTCCGGAACATCGCTGATGATAAGACTCACTACTGCAGCGCCTGAACATTGTTTTACCAGCTGACCTCCCTTTAGTTTGCTTAAATGCTTGCGTACCGTATTTATTTCATGTATCGCAGCACCTGACTTTATCAGCTTGTCAAAAATAGTATTTACTTCACTTAATGTACATTCTTCAGGAATGTCTGTCATCAGTGAAGAAGCACCACCACTTAACAAAAAAATAAGCAGGTCGTTCTTTCTTATTTTCCTGAGCAGTTTTGTGATCTCTTCGGCAGCGATCACACTGTGGGTGTCAGGAAGTGGATGGCCACCAATGATCATCCTGGTATGTTTCAGTTTGAACGGGAACTGATCACGAACAACAACCACGCTTTCTTTTATATGATGCTGTAATATATTTTCAACTTCAAACGCCATTGCTGCTGATGCTTTACCAGCGCCTGCAACGTAAATATTTTCAAATTGAGAAAATGACAAGATATTTTCTCCCGCAAGTAACCGGTCGTCATCGAGCGACAAATAAGTTGAAATCAAATTTGAAGGATGCACTGCATCGATAGCAGCGCCGAAGATCTGTAGCGCGTGTGCTCTTTTATAGAATGTATCCACTACTTTTTCAAAATGATGCGAAAGGTAGTGCCTTTTCCGGGCTCTGAATTCTTCACAAACAATTGTCCCTTGTGGTATTGTTCAACAATTCTTTTCGAAAGGCTTAGGCCGAGCCCCCATCCGCGTTTTTTTGTTGTAAAGCCTGGCTTGAATACCTGCCCTATATTCTGTTTAGAAATTCCCTTGCCGGTGTCCGTTACATCAATATGGATTTCTGCTGCGGTTTCTTTCATAGTGATAGTAATCACTCCTTTGCCTTCCATCGCATCAAGTGCATTTTTCAAAATATTTTCTATTACCCAATCGAACAATGGAGGCGAAATCGGAGCAATCATTGGTGCTGCATCAGGCACATCGAGTGTGATCAATATTTTCCCCGGTGCTCTTTTCTTGATGTAGTCAATCATTTTACTCACCAGCTGAACCACATCATTTTCTTCGAGCTGCGGTATGCTGCCGATTTTTCCAAACCGGTCCGACACCAGTTTTAACCTGTTCACATCTTTCTCCATTTCGCTCACGATCATTTCGTCGGCATGCGCATCTTTCAGCATTTCTACCCATCCCTGCAAAGAGCTTAGCGGTGTGCCCAGCTGATGAGCGGTTTCTTTCGCCATACCTGCCCACACCTGGTTTTGCATTGACCGGAAACTGGTGGTTAGGGTGATAAGTGTAATGGTTATGAATAAACCAACGATGAACAATTGTATAAGAGGGTAATAGCGTACCTGGTTTAGCAGTGTGGTGTTGCCATAATAATAAAAGTTTTTTTCTGATGTATTCGATGGGTTGATCCATTCAATAGGATCATTCTTTGCTCGGAATGATTTTAATTTTTTTTGCAGAAAGCCGGGGTTCTGTGCTATTTCATTTGAATCGAGGTTAACGTGGTCGAGGATATTATTTTTCTCATCGGTCACAATTATAGGAATAGATTTATTCTGCGTGATAATGATGCTCACCAGTTTATCGCTCATGCCTGACGGGTCGTTTACCAGCAGCTTACCTGCTTCTACCCATTCTTCCACTTTCATTCTTTCTTCGAGCGCTATTTTTTTTGCAAGAAACTGTGAATAGAAAATGGTACCGCTCACAATAGCTATCGCAATGATAGCGAGCCCGGTTTTCCAGTTAAAAAGCGGTTGAATCATTTATCTAATTTATAAAAAGCGTTTATTTGCTTGCTTTATTTATCAATTTAAATGAAGGGTTTCAATTGGCACCACTTGTTTCGATAGTTATTTTAAACTGGAACGGACAGAAATATTTGGAACAGTATCTTCCTTTTGTGATGGCTTCAACTTATTCGAATTTCGAAGTAGTAGTGGCCGATAATGCTTCAACCGATGATTCCATTCCATTTCTACGGTCTTACTATCCGCTTGTGAAAGTGTTGGAGCTAAAACGAAACTATGGATTTGCAAGAGGATACAATGAAGCGTTGAAGAATGTTGAAGGAGATTATTATGTGCTGCTCAATTCCGATGTTGAAGTGATGCCATCATGGATAGAGCCGGTAATTGAGATGATGGAAAATAACCGGCGGATCGGCGCGTGTCAGCCAAAGCTGCTGCAGCAGCAGAATAGGGGTTATTTCGAATATTCAGGGGCGTGTGGAGGCTGGCTGGACAGGTTAGGATATCCTTTTGCACGCGGAAGGATCTTTGATGTATGTGAGCCTGATAATGGACAGTATGATGAAGCAGCGCCAATTTTCTGGGCCAGTGGTGCGGCTATGTTTGTGCGCGCGCAATTATATCATGATCTTGGGGGACTGGATGATTATTTTTTCGCACACCAGGAGGAGATAGATTTTTGCTGGAGGTTGCAGCGGAAAGGTTTTATGGTGTATTCATGTCCGTCGAGTGTTGTATATCATGTAGGCGGTGCCACATTGCCGAAAGGAAATTCGAAAAAGGTATTTCTGAACTTCAGGAATAACCTGGTAATGATGGCAAAGAACTTACCTGCCGGGGAAGCTATTTTAAAAATAATGTACCGGTTTATGCTGGACGCAGTATCAGCGGTGAAATCGCTGTTAGCTGGCGAGGGCAGATATTTTGTTGCGGTGTTCAGGGCGCATGTGGCATTTTTGGGTTGGCTGATCAAGCACCGAAATAATGGTGTAGGATTGCCTAAAGGGAATGTGCTTTTGCAGGGATATTTGAAGAGGAGTGTGGTGTGGGAGCATTTTGTAAAGGGTAAGAAAACGTTCAGTGAAATAGTTAAGGGTAAAAGTTAATTTTTTTGATATGAACCATTACTTTTGCAGGGCAACTTAAAAGGATGGATCAGATACAAGAAAAGGACTACCGCGAAAAAGATTTCTCGCATAACTGGGTGAACTCTTCAGTATTCCTGTTTTACCTGCAGGTGTTCTGCATGATAGCGTTTATCGTTGGAGGATGTTACAGCCTTTATAATCACCGGTACGAGGGTAAGCCCAAGGTGGAAGTTCCTGAGAATACGTTATACAATCCCAAGTATAAATAAGCGATAAAAATTTTGCTGACAGTATAGGTTAATTATCTTTGCCGTCCTGTAAAAAGATCTTTTATTATCCGCATTTGGCGGACAAAACCTGCGGAAGTAGCTCATTTGGTAGAGCACGACCTTGCCAAGGTCGGGGTGGCCGGTTCGAGCCCGGTCTTCCGCTCAGCGTCCAAACCATGTGTTTGGATTTTTTTTTACCGGATACCCTGGTGGCGGAACTGGTAGACGCGCTGGACTTAAAATCCAGTGGCCCGAAAGGGCCGTACGGGTTCAACTCCCGTCTGGGGTACTTATAAAGTGTTATGTAAGCCGGTAAACTAACTGTTTATTGGCTTTTTTTGCTGGTTGCCTATTAGCTAACCGGTTTCAGAACTACTTCACTTAATAGTTGCACTAAATGAGCAAAACAAAGCTACGAGCTATTGCATAAAAAAAGAGAGCCATCGACACTGATGGCTCTCACAATTCAACTTTGCTTTTGAAACAAAATAAAACTGGGCTGCAATGATGAAAAAACATATAAGTGACTAAACATTTCAGCACCAAAGCAAAGCGATTCGAAGATAAGGGCATTCGGTTACAAAACAAACTTTTAGGCATTTTTTTTTACGTAAGGGTGAAAACTGTGTTCGGTTTCTTGTCTACATTCCAAGCCGATGTGGAAGCCTCATTTATTGTGAGCACCAATATTTTTTGAAACATCTAGGGCTGCCCGCAGTCCTTTGGCAAGTTGTTCAGCATTGCCAACGCCCCAGTAATGAAGAAAATATATTTTTGGCTTTTCATGCACCATATGGTTGTGAACAGCTACCACTTCTATATCATTTTCCACTAACGCCTTAATCACAAGGGCTACTTCATCTTCAAGCATAGTGAAATCACCGGCAACCGCCGCCTTTTCCGGTTTCCCCTGGAACGCCGCCCATGTATTGAAACCAAGAAAAGTGCTTACGGGGGTGCCGTGTTCTGAAAGTTTTATATCTGGACGTCCGATCGTATACTTATACACACCTTTATTTATTTCAGGAACAGCGCCTATGATTTTATTCAGCGCGTTAGTGTCGAGGGTATTGGTCACCGGTTGGGAAGAAGCACTTCCCTTGGAAGGATCATTACCACGCACTTCTTTCACTTTATCAAGAACAGCTTTAGCTTTCGCGGCCATCTCATCAATGTTGCCGGAGCCATCAATGTGCATATACATGATGTTAGGATGATTTCTAATAAAGTGATTATGTATAGCTGTAATGGTTAAACCCTGCCTGATTATTTCCTGTTGAACCGGCTTAAGGTCAGATTCAGTAACAATAATATCGCCCATAACCATTACACCATTTGACGATGGTGTAAATGCCACCCATGTACCCAGACCCATTGCCGGCACGATTTTGAAACTGTCTACCATTACACTCAGATCGTTTTGTGGAACGGTTACTTTGTATTCACCCTTGTTGGATTTTCCTTTAATGCCTATTATTTTCTCAATTGTTGCTGTGTCAACAGTGCTACCACTTTTCACTTTCTTTTCCTCATGATTGTTTTTATTATGTTGCGCATGCACCATGACAAATGAAATCAGTAGAATCAATGTACACAGGTGCTTCTTTGGTAACATAGTTATCCTTTTCATATAAAATTTTGAAACTTCACAAATCAATTAAATCTTCTGTCAAAAGTACTTATAATCCAATGTATGAGTGATAGATATTTAGCATGAGGTTCGTGCTTTAATCCATTCCCGAGAACACTCCCCAGTGTATTATTTTTGTACAAATTGCAAAGTTCGCTGCAATAGTTCAACATTATGAAGAGAATTAATTGATCAATGCTTTCCTTTTCCTGCGAATTGCGAGAACAGATTATCGAAGGTCAGCACGAGCCAAACCATATTTACATTATCAAATTCCTCGCCTGATTTCCGCTCCTGAAAGACGTAGATATAGCCTAAATCCAATTCAAAATTTTTGAAAATCTCATAATTAAATCCCACGTATAATCTATTTTGGTCGAATACGTTGGGATTGTTATGTACGGCTCTACCAAACTGAATGAACAATTCATCATGTAACTCAAATGTTACCGGTTTGTTTTTCGTTAATAGTCCATACACCGGTTTCTCCAATTTAGCCATATATCGGGTCCGAAAATTAGGACGAAATATTCCATTATACTCCAGATCCCTGAGCCGGTACTCAATGCTATACCTGTTGCTGTAATTGACTATGCGTCCTTTTTGTTCATTTGTATAACGAACCGAAAACCTGTATTCCTTAACCGGAGGTTTGTTTTCATCTAAAGGTTTTGCATTGAGGGTATAATTCTCAAAATATCCAATTGGAGAAACTGATACTTTAGAAGACTTACTAAGAGTAAATGTAACCCAAAACCATATGCTGTTATACAAGCTACTTCTAAACATATTGGATTGATCAGATGAAATGCCCTGGGTGCGTTTCTGTAAAAATAATTCCAGTTTTGTTTTTTTGTTAATTGTATCAGCAAGCGCAAGCCGAAGCCAAAAGACGTTGTGATGATAATTCTGTCCAAAAGACACTTTGGCAACAGAAAACAAAATTAAAATAAGTAACAGCTTGAAACGCAAAGATTAAGATTTATCTCAAAAATACCTGTTACCGTCATTTGCACCAACTACAAATTCCACTAATTATCTTAAGTTTTATTATTGTTAAGTTGATTAAGTAAGTATGGTATCGCTAATTGATTATTCGGGGATTCCGATTAAATAAACTGGTAGCTGAATGGTAAGCCTTTAATATTATTCACTGAAACTGTCATTATGAAAGCGGTTCAGGCTTAGGTGTATTTCCTGCAGGATTCGATTTATCATCCGGCAGGGGAACAAATTCCTTATTGTCATTCGGTGGTAGTATTATCCTTCCCTGTTTCCAGTCTTCCTTTGCCTGGGCAATTCTTTCCTTGCGTGATGAAACAAAGTTCCACCAGATGAACCTTTCACCCAATGGTTCACCTCCTAGCATCATTAAAGTTGTATTTTCTTTCGCCTTTATTTGAGGGTCAGCACCTTTTGAAAATACCAGCATCTTTCCTGCCTTATGACTATTTCCAGATACTTCAACAGTTCCTTTTACTATGTAGAAGCCACGTTCAGCATGTTCTTTTGGCAGATCAACCGATGAACCATCTTTCAACATTACATGTATATAAAATAGCGGCGAGTTGGTTTTAACATCATTTCTTAAACCATATGCGTTACCTGCAATAAGCCGCATCCATACGCCTTTATTTGTGTATACGGGCAACTCATCAGGTTTGTAATTATTAAATGAAGGAGAAGCCTCCTCATCTTTCTCCGGCAGTGCCACCCATGTTTGTATCATCTCCAGTTGTCCTCCTGCGAGCGCTATAGGATCCTCAAATCTTTCGGAATGTGCAATTCCGCTTCCGGCTGTCATCCAGTTTACTTCACCGGGGCGAATGATCTGCTCAACACCAAGGCTATCCCGATGGGTAACCTGTCCGCCGAAAAGATAGCTGACTGTTGACAAGCCGATATGCGGATGAGGCAATACATCAAGTGAGGAAACAATTGCTGGTGTTTCAAGAACAGGCCCTGCATGATCCATAAAAATAAAAGGCCCAACCATCCTTCGCAGACGGAATGGAAGTATGCGTTTTACGTTTATTGATTTACTGATCGCGGCACTGCGTGCTTCAATAACCATTTCTAACATGCTAGTACAAGTTAAACCTTAAAAGTCAAAAGTGAAAAGTGAAAAATGAAAAGTAAAAAGTGAAAAGTTTAAACACCTGTTGGCGCGCTATGGCTTATTAGAGAAACCGTATCTGTGAAATATATGCGTACGCGGATAACAATGCGGATGATGACAATATTATGCATGCATTGTTATGGCAGATATTACCACATACTTACTTTTTAACTTATAACATTTAACTTTTTACTTTGGTATAAGATTTTATAACATGAAAGTATGAGATATATTCTGCATGCTGATGACGACCATACCGACAGGTGGGACTTTAAATACCTGGTAAATACAATAGACCCTTCCATCAATGTTCTGGGTTTTACCAATGGTCTGGAACTAATGCAATACCTGGGTGGAATCAGTGATCAGTTATTGCCATCACTCATATTTCTTGATCTTAGGATGCCGATCTGGGATGGGCCGAAAACATTGCAGGCGATCAAGAATGAACCAAGGTTGATGTCAATCCCCGTATATATATGGTCAATTGCTGATACCAACAGGGAAATGCAATTATGTTTAAAGCTTGGCGCAGAAAAGTTTCTTACCAAGCCAACAACACAGGAAGAACATATGACCATCAGAAAATTTATTTCAACGTTGCTCGGTGTTTAATGATATTTCTTTAACTGGCAGATAATATACGGCAGAGGGGAGGTTCATTTAAAAACCATGTTCATGGAATGCGTTACCTATTTCCTGGGAATGATCAACCATATCATATGGTAAAGCGCCTCCGTGCATCAACCATTTACCAATTGAAGTACGTATCATAATAAAATCAAGGCGCTGTTGATTATTGTAAGATGCAATACCTTCAAATCTTGGATCTGTTGAAGGATACCGGCGAACTTCGAACTTCCATTCCTTTCCTGCAACGTTCAGCACCAGATCAAAGGTTCTGACGGCTGCTAATTGATTATGCATTGCTTTCAATATACTGGTTTATAGAAGCTGGTTCTTCACTCGCTTCATCGTTAATCCCGGCAGTTGCGATACTTGTGAGCAGAGCATCTGTTTCCTTCTCTTCTTCAAGTGTTTTTTTCAATTCATTTGCGATCTCTTTATGCCCTAATGTTTTTGCAAGCGTTACAAGACTTCCGTATGTCGCAATTTCATAATGTTCTGCTTTCTGTGCAGCGATGATCAGTGCAACGTCTCTTTGTGCACTTCCTGCTTCAGTTTCGTTAATCATTTGCCATCCTTCATCAAAAAGTCCTTGCAGCCCTAAACTAGGCCGTGACTGTGCCTTGATTCCAGACATTTCAAAAATGTTTTCCAGCCGCTCTACATGATGCCTTGTTTCTTCATGATGAGTAGCGAAAGCGTCTTTTAATTCTGCAGATGCAGCAACATTGGCCATAGTTGACAGAACCTCTGCCAGGTGAACCTCTGACCAGTACATTTCCTGGAGAGTTTTAATGAAAAACTCTCCGAGTTTGGAATTCATATCGTTTTCATTCATGTGCTAATGGTTTTCTATTGAAAAGATGAATATGGGGTAATTTGTCGTGATAATACCAGAAATTCCTGTATTACTAAAAAAAACCATGCCAGTTACCTGTACAAACTATAGAAGGAAAGAAACATGTGTCATAAACCTGTTGTTAGCCTTTACAATCCCTTTCGCCATCTCTTGCGACAATGGTGTTTGCCAGTTGAAGCCTAAGGATATTTTTTTAAATGCACTTTCAACACCAACAGTCGCCATCATTAACCTGCCACCGGAAATATCTACTGTTAGCTGATGGTCTGTATCCTGCTTTGCTGTCTCATATTGTACACCACCATTAGGAGCGATCGTAACTGCATGATCAATCCGGATCTTATAATACACCTGAGCAGTAGTGCTCAATTTGTTTCCATACCTGTATTCATATTTGTTAACAGTATTCCTTTTATATGTTGCTGACAGGTTTATCCCTGCATCCTGCAAGCGCACATCATACATAACGTTAGCTGTAAAATCTGTACTGGCAGTTCCCAATTGAAACAGATTGGCGTTACTGTTTGATGTTGATTTGTCGTTTGGATTATACTTACCCGTTGCTAATTTTATTCCCCCACCTACCCAAAGACTTTGAACAATCATATGATTATCCAATGTTTTCCTGCTGTTCAGCAATTCATATTGACCTGATACATTAATGTCTCCCGGCCCATTCTTTGATGCCCTTAATCCCTGGTTGATCTGTTCATTAAAACTGTAAGGCAAGGCTAACATCACCCTGAATTTTTTATTAATATTCCAGCCACCCCACAGCTCCATCGTATTATATAATTCTTTCGTAGTAAGATAGGAAGTGTTTCCGCCTGGTGCTATATGACTGAAAATAGAATTGTAACGATAACGCAAACCAATGATCCGCTTATTGAAATCAGGAAGTATGCCGATATAGCTGGTGCCAACGCCGCAGCCACAAATGTCGCACGCTGCAACAAATGATGGAAAGGCAAAAGCCATCAGCACTATAAGTATAATTCCTTTCATGTGGTTACCTTGAAATAGCCGCTCTTCAGTGGCTTCGTTGCTTCGTTTGATATTTTTTGATCCTGAAAACCCGATTACTCTACTCAAAGGTATAATTCAATTGATTATGAGATATTACAGTGTTGCACTACTTAATGAGGAAGCGGTAGCCAACTCCTGATTCAGTAATAAGATACACAGGTCTGTTAGGATCTGATTCTATTTTTTTTCTTAGCTGTGCAATGTAAACACGTAAATATTGCGACTGGTTAATAAAGCCGGGGCCCCATACAGCACGCAAAAGAAACTGGTGAGTCAATACTTTACCGTCATTTCTTGCAAAAAGACTGAGCAGGTTATATTCGGTGCCGGTAAGTTTTACCAGTTCATTTTTCTTTTTAACGGTCCTTGTATTCAGATCAATTTCAAGATCGTTGCAAGTGATCACTGTATTTGTGTCTTCGTTCAGGCTGCTTCTCAGTGCAGACCGGATACGCGCAAGTAATTCACCTGTTCTGAAAGGTTTTGGAAGAAAGTCATTTGCTCCGCTGTCGAGCGCGTGAATGATCACTTCCTCACTGTTCTGAACAGAAAGTATGATTATTGGATTGGTGAACCATTGGCGCAATTCAACTAATAAGTTAAGGCCATTATTATCAGGCAGCCCCAGATCGAGGAGAATGAGATCTGGTGGATGATTGGATGCCATGATGACGCCTTCTTTTGCAGTAGCGGCTTCAGTAACAACATAATTGTTTGCCTCTAATGTGATGCTGAGCAGTTTACGGATCGGTTCCTCATCATCAATAACCAGTATTTCTGCTCTGTTCATCTTTCTGATTTGATGTAAGATGTTTCACATGGTATTTCAATGGTAAATCTGCATCCGCCCGATGGAATATTTTTCAATTGAACTTTACCGTTGAGTGCTTCCGTGAAACCTTTCACAATAGATAAGCCGAGCCCGGTACCACCGGTCTTTGTGTTTCTCAGCCGGTAGAATTTGTCAAACACATTGTTTATCTCATCTTCAGGAAAACCTGCACCATTGTCCTCAATGGTCAACTGCAGGATATCCGCATGCTGAAGTGCCGTAATACGTATGGTACTTGCTGCCGGTGTATACTGGCATGCATTGTTGAGTACATTGTAAATAATCTGTTCCAGCATCATTTTGTCTGTCCTGATCATCGGAAGTGCCTGGTTGATGTTGATACTTATCTTTTGCCTTATCTTATTTGTTTCTAATTTCTCGACCAC
>DATLDR010000040.1:0-2870 GCA_035525775.1 Flavitalea sp. | reverse complement strand
CGGCTTACTATTTATCATTGGCGCAGTTATGATGTTAACCTTTGCAATTAGTTGCAATGACAGCAGCACTAAAGAAGAAACTAAAACAGATTCAACTGCTGTAACGGATTCTGCTTTAGCTGATACCTCCGCAATGGACACTGCTAAAACCAAGCCCATAGTAAATCCAGACAGGGCTGCAACAGATACGTCAAAAGGCCATAAAAAATAAATTCCGACATACTTACTAAAACTGTTAAGCAGGATTTTTCATTTTAAATCTTGCTTTTTTCATTGTGAGCTTTAGCAATTCCTCGTTATGAGCCAGTTTTTCAATGAGCCAGTACTCTATACGGTGATGGATTGGAATTAATATGGCTGCAATGGTTACATAAATAAGTAATTCATATACCGGCTTATGATTTGTGATCCTTGTTACAAACGGATGTAATAACAATGTCAGGTACTCAAAAAGAAAAAGCAGGGAAACAACACCGAGGATCTTAACTATCCTTACATTCATCCTTATCCGGCTTAATAATAGTGTAATAAGGAAAAATACCGGTATAGATATTCCTATCAATAGTAATTGCAATTCCTGTATTCGTACCTGGTGAGCGATCTTTTTATTTTCTTCAATCTCTATTTGCCGTAGTTGTTCATTACTGCTCATTACCTGCGATTCTCTTATCCTGCTTTTACTATTAATAGAATCGTTAAGTACCTGCACAGAGCTTAAATAGGAAAAGGCACTGTCAATATTTTTTAATTGTTTATAATAACTGGTTAAAAACTTTGCGGCTTCCATGGCCCGAAGCATAAAGCTTCCATTTTGGGCTACGGAAAAAGAAAGCTTTGCATAATAAGAAGCCGAATCTTTGCTATTCATTTTTTGAAATAGTTTAGCAAGTCCCAGGGTAGCTTCACAAAGAAGGTCATCATCATTGGAAGCCTTCAGGTATGAGATCGCCGACCTGTAATTTGCTAATGACATGGGATAATCCCCCATTTTTTGAAAACTATGTCCCAGGCCAGTCATAGAAGCCCCCATGAAATTAATATCCTTTTCTTTTTTTGCAACTGCCAGCGCCTTTGTAAAATAGCTGTATGAAGAATCCGATATATTAAGCCTGTCATAAACATCTCCAAGATTTTGAAGGCTATAATATTTTAACGTATCTATTTTGTTGATCGTGATCAGCGAATCCGACCTGTAGTAGTATGGCAATGCCTTTGAATATTCTTCCTGGTAAACATATACAGAGCCTATATTCATTAAAGCGCTCGCCATGTTATAGGGGTTGTCTCTTTTTTCTTCCAGTTTTAATTTTTCAAGATAATATTCCAGCGCTTTTGGATAGTTGCCGATCTTGATAAATGTACCTGCCAGGATGCCAAGCGCTCTTGATTTCCCCTCCGTGTATTTTATTTTCTCAGCAAGGAATAGCGATTGACGTGATAAAGCCAATGCTTTTTGAGGATCAAAATTCTTTGTTACACTGGCAAGTTGCCACATTAATCTAACCCTATTGGTATCAGCTTTTTGCTGTGATAATTTTAAGGCAAGGCTATCCGCCTTTGCTTTTTGGGCAATTGAATGTAATGAGATAAACAACACAGCAAATGAAAAAAGGATCTTACTCATAAAGTGGAGTACCCGTTAGTTAATTTGATAATGAAAATTTAATACTTTATTCCAACTTCTGCTCCGGTTCTATGATTATGTATTCATGAATTCGCAGATGAGACGATGAAAATGATGCGTACCCTGTTCACGTGTTACTGAGTAGCGCCCATGATCATAAAAACGGGATCGTATTCCTTTCTGCACATTCTCTACAATGGCCTCATCTTCCATTTCCACTTTATCCAGATTACTGCCGGCACCCACATTATATTTTGATCCATCCCACATATAAGTTAGAAAGCAAACCTTTGTTTTATGAAGAGATTGAGGCTTTACAATATTTATGGATAGTCCCCATGGATAAAAATTAAACATCATATTTGGGAATACCCAGAAATAATAAGCAGCAATGTTTTTTCCATGGTCGGGTGAAGAGGAGGGAATGATAAAGCAATCTTCATTATCTTTTGCAATCCCCAATTGCAGGTTAGAATACCGGGATAATTCTGTTGAATAATTTCCGTAATCAATTACAGCATTAAGATCAGCATGAACAAACGGGATATGAAACCCTTCGAGATAGTTCTCACAATACAACGCCCAGTGGGCATTTACTGAGAATTCTTTTGAAAGATCGGGGCGAAATATAAATTCATTCACAGGCAGCCATGAAAGCCTGTTCGCCATATCCTGCAGGAAAATATCAGCGGGGTACAACGGCTGTGGTGAAGTAAATAAAAGGTTGTTCCATTGATGTAAAGGCAATTGGTGCAGATCATCATCAGCAGAGGGAAAATTTTCCACCTCCTTAAATTCGGGCATCGAATGAAATTTTCCATCCAGTTGAAAGATCCTTCCATGGTATTTACAGCGAATAGTACCAGACTTGCATTTTTCATTTAGGAGAATATTTCCCCGGTGTGTACATACGTTGGATAAGCAATGGAACTGGTCTTCTTTGTCTCTTGTGAGTAATAAAGGCTCATCAAGATAATTTTCCAATAAAGTAAAAGGATAACAATCACCTGTTTCTTTAAGCTGGTTACTGTCTGTAATATATTGCCATGTAGGGGAAAATATTTTTTGCTTTGTGACCTGGAAAAGACCAGGGTCTGAATAGAAATCTGTATGCAGTGTTTTGGCTTTGGCAATATGGGGATCTACAAAAAACCTATGCATAGTTTTGGTTGTGAGGGAAAGATAGGGAAATGATAAGAAAATAAAAAAGTGCTTACGTTGATCAAGTGTTTTAAGAGTAATCCTC
>DATLDR010000038.1:0-28222 GCA_035525775.1 Flavitalea sp. | reverse complement strand
TTCCCGTTTGCAACGGTTTTGATAGACGGATCAACAGCCTTCATTGCTTTTGAAAACTCCACAACATCATGGGCGTAAATTTCAGCTGTTGAATTCTTATTATCCTTATGCCAGCTTTCGTTACCAATCAGCCAGTATTTAACGTTATACTTTTTTTTGATGTTGGAATAACGCACCCACTCGACAGCATTTTTAATTAACCCATCACGCGTTGGCAAAGTATTGCCCGGCGGAAGATCAAGCAGGTACATATCCGCAGCTACTACCACCACAGGTTCAGCGCCTACCTCTCTGCACATTTCGATATACTTATCAAAATTCAGCACCTCCCTGTTGAACTGCATATACGTTGGCGCAACTACTCTGTTGTAATCCTGCAGCGCCTCTTTTCCTTTACGGGCGGGTACTGGTTCTGCCTTATCATAAGGAGGAGATGAGAATAAATATAAATCAGACTTTTCGCCTCCCGGATACCTTAAGTACCGCACACCCATCGATTTTAATGCTTCCGTCGTAGAATGAGCAGGCTTCAAAAAATCATCATTATCCATAAAAAAGTCTACATTGATTCCTACAGGATGATTGCTTACATCATTCAATATAGAATCAGGATAGATACTGATCTGTTGCGGTGGCGTCTGAGCAATAGACATTGCAGCCGAAACAACGATCATTGTCGCTAATCCAAAACCTTTAACTATTTGCACCAAACAAACTTTAATAACCCGGGTTCTGAGTAATAATTCCTTTTCCTTCATTTATTACATCCTGAGGTATGGGCAACAAAACCATATTATCGTTGGCGGTATTGATTCCCCGTGCTTTTGCATCAGGTATCAATTTACCATGACGAATTAAATCCTGGCGCCTGATGCCAAATTCATAATATAATTCCCTTCCTCTTTCATCCAGTATAAAATCACGGAAAGCAGCCTGGCTTGCTATAGCAGATGAAGGAATCGTTGTTTGTGCCCTGTCTGTTACTGCCTTAGCATAATCAACAGCTGTTGTTGTAGGACCATTTATTTCATTTTCTATTTCTGCCATGCCCAGTAAAACATCTGCATACCTGTAAATCACATATTCGAAGCCAAGATGATTGGGAGTATAATTAACATACTTCATCGGAATTGCTGCGGCCAGTCCGTTGCTGCGATCGGTGACCGTGCCCGAACTGTTCACATATTCGCTTGCAATTGTTTCAAGTCGCTTATCTCCACTGGAATATTTATCATAAAACGACCAGGCCATTCCATCTCCTAACCAGCCAGCCTGAATGTTAACACCGAGTACCGAAACTGCATCGTAAGGCATGATCATATCATACCAATACTGAACCATACCAGTGTTACCGGGTACCGCATATATCAATTCATTATTGGCAGGCTGAATAAATACATCTTTATAATTGCCCATCAAAGAATAACCCATGCCCATAATATCCGATCCAATCTGCTTCGCTTTATCCCATTGCTTTTCCTGCATGTAAAGTTTAAACAAAATCATCCTGGCAACGCCTTTTGAAAGACGTCCCCAGTTTTGCGCATCAGTATTATACCTGTCAGGTAAGCCATTGATAGCGGTTGTAAGATCATTTTCCATTGCAGCAACATATTCATCATGGCTTAATCTCGGACTTATTGCAGTATCCGAAAGATGTTGAGGATCGAGTTTCACATTTAACGGTCCATAGATATCATACAGAATAAACATGTACCACGCACGAAGCCCTTTTGCTTCCGCAGAATATTTGGCTTTCAAGTCATCGGTAATCTTTGCCTTTGAGATTTTATCAATAAGATCAGTGGCGCGTGCAATAAAGCGGATACGATTATAAAAGCTTGTACCATCGTTACTCAATTGACTTGAAGGCCCCCATGTATAGGTAGACCATGGTTGATACCAATAATCCAGATCCTGATCTGTCATAATACGGGTCATCCAGTCGTAGCCGAGATAATTGACTCCAAAACTAAAATTAAATACGCCGGTACCGGGATCAATTCCACCCCAGTCACTTGTAAAACTTGCATAGAAAGGAGTAAGCGCACTCTTTATATCGGCCTCTGTTCTTGCAAAGCTTTCTTCAGAAAACTGATCTTCTATTTTAGGTTCTAACTGCTTATTGCAGGATGAACAAATTACCAGTGCAACAATTGCTGATGGCAAAAAATTTAATATCTGTTTCATACACTAATTTTTGTGTGTTTCTAAAATTGAACATTTACTCCGAAAGCGGTTGTACGTGCTACAGGATATGGAAAATTAAATTGTTCCATTTCAGGATCCAGTCCCGAGTAATTACCAAACACTGCGATGTTCTGCATATCAACGAATACTCTCAGGCTGTGGATAGTGTTAGTTTTAGCAAGCAGGCTGGAAGGAAGATTGTAACCAAGCGTTATATTTTTAAGACGGCCGAATGAAACTTTACGCATCCCGAAATCATTCACGTGCGTTGGATTATTTCCGGCTGCCAGATCAGGAGCAATTCCCGGATACGTTCCCGTTGGATTGAAAGTTGACCATGACTTTAGCGAATGTTCTTCTGCGTTAGATGGCGCAGAATTCGACAAGCCAACAGATCCACCAACTTGACCGATTTTTAACCAGTTGTCCGACTGCAGACCACCCAGGCTACCATATATAAAAACATTCAAATCAAAACTTTTCCACGTGAGTGTATTCCCAAAACCATAAAACGCTTTCGGATCGGTGTTACCCAGATACTGAACATCGCTGATATCCAGTTTGCCGTCATTGTTTACATCAACATACCTCAGGTTACCCGGAAGTGCGTCGGGCTGATACGTTGGAATATCTTTATCAGGAGTGATAAGTCCATTTGTTTTCCATCCGTATACCGCATGAATCGGATCGTGTAATCCAACCCATGGATTAAGTGACATATTCTCCGGATTTCTTTCTACCCAATAAGATTTATTGGTGCTGAATACGATGTTTGTTGTCCATGATAAAGCCTGTTTATCGATGATCAAGCCTTTGATACCTATTTCTATTCCTTTACTTTGAGTGCTGCCAATATTTGCTGCAAGCTGTCCGATAGGATTTGCTGATGGGAGTCGTAAGAAATCCAGAAGATCATTTGCCCTGCGTCTGTAATAATCAACAGATCCGGTAAGTCTGTTGTTCAACAGGCTGAAGTC
Source organism: Flavitalea sp. (assembly GCA_035525775.1). Classification (GTDB taxonomy): domain Bacteria; phylum Bacteroidota; class Bacteroidia; order Chitinophagales; family Chitinophagaceae; genus Flavitalea. The sequence goes on along the minus strand of DATLDR010000038.1, from coordinate 25,055 downwards.
TATGCCAATGTTTGAGGTAATATCAGTTTCCCAGCTAAGGTTAGGATTTCCAGTTTGTGTTTGTAATATACCAGTTGATATCTGACTGGGTGTACCAAATGGAAATTGCCAGCCATAATAAGTACCATATAATGAGTATGCATAATTACCATTCACCACGATGCTTTCATTTCCTGTGGATCCGTAACCTGCTCTTATTTTAAGCATGTCTAGTTTTGAAATGCCCTGCATGAACGGTTCATCGCTGATCACCCAGCCTGCTGAAACCCCAGGGAAAAATCCCCACTTCTTGTTGGGGGCAAATCCGCTTGAACCATCTCTTCTTCCATTAAAGGTTAAAGTATATTTATCAAGGAAAGAATAATTTACCCTCACGAATTGCGATAGTTTCGTGCGTTCGGATTTACCAGAAAATATCGCATTCTGATTGCGATTTTCTGCGATGGCTACGTTAGAAGTACCGAATGCATCTGTGAAAAAACCTACACCTTCCAGACCAAAGTTTGATGAATTCGTTTTGTAATAACCTGCTCCAGCTACTGCTGAGATAGTGCTGTTACCGAATGATGTGTTATACGTTAAATATCCTTCTGTGCTATAATTATTAATATAATTTGTGGCCAGTTGAGCTACACCTGATAAAGCGGTCTGAAATTTAGCAGACACGGGAACATAAAGATTATGAACGGAGTTATTCTGATCAACGCCCTGCGTAACAGTTGCTTTCAGCCCTTTAATAACATTTACTTCAACGCTGGGGTTAAAAAACAATCTTTTTGTATTCGTTGTATTATTAATCATCAACCAGCTTTGAGGATTCGGCGTGCGCACGAGGTATGAATGAGTTAATTCACCCGTTGAATCATATGGTCCAAATGTAGGTGCATACCGTAAAGCTGATTGTAATGGTGATGGAGAATCCGGATCACCCTGCTGTCCTGTATTTTGATTTTTGTTGGCGATTTGCGTATAGGAAAGTCCTAATTTAAGAACAACTCTTGACCCCAGTTTCTGATCGAGATTTATGCGGCCACTGAAACGTTTAAGACCGGTGCCGCGCAGGATACCGGTTTGATCAAGATAATTAAAGGATGCATATGCTTTTGTAAAAGCAGTACCACCTGAAACAGAAACATTCTGATCGTTCACCAAACCATCTCTTAATAAGTAATTAACCCAATTGGTGCCGGCGCCTGCATTACTGATATCTGCCTGTGAAAACTTTGCAGTAAATGGAGGAACGGACGTTGGATTAGCAGTACCGTATGGAGCAATTTTATTGCTGAGCTTCCAATATTCTTCGGCATATAGATTATGATTTACCATAAAATCATGTGCATTCAATGGTTTCAGGTAATCCTTTGTGGTCTGTATAGAGTAGGATCCATTATAAGAAACAACTGACTTTCCTTCCTTACCGCGTTTTGTGGTGATGAGTATTACACCATTTGCGGCAGCAGCACCATAGATAGCGGAAGCGCTCGCATCTTTTAAGATGTCGATTGATTCTATATCATTAGGGTTGATAGTGTTTAAAGGATTACGATCTGTACCCCCCCAGAATCCGGTTTGTCCATTACCAAAATTGTCTGTTGCATTATTATTGGTAATAGGCACGCCATCGATAACATAAAGAGGAGAATTAGAGCCTTTAGGTGACAATGCACCGCGAATATTTACGCTGATTCCTCCTCCGGGCTGGGCTGTATAAGTATTAATATTTAAACCGGGAGCCTTCCCCTGCAATAAATTGTCAATCGAAACAGCGTTTACTTTGTCCAGATCCGTAGCCTTGACAGTTGACACTGCACCTGTTACATCCTTTCTTCGTTGTGTACCATAACCCACCACTACTACATCGCTTAATTCCTGGGCTTTCGATTCCATTTGTATATTGATGTTGGAGCGATTGTTTATTTTCTCTTCATAAGTTGAAAAACCTACTGACGTTATTTGCAGTGTAGCGTTGGACGGAGCCTGTATAATAAAGTTTCCGTTTACATCTGTTTGTGTGGTTACTCCTGTTTCCTTAACGACCACTGTTGCTCCTGCTAAAGCTGAATCGGAGGAAATTATTCTTCCTCGTATTGCCTGTTGAGCATACATGGCTGTACTTAAGGAGAGAGCGATTAAAAAGGATAACAGGTACTTAAAAAAATGTGAAGCGGGCATGGCTTGATACGATGTGCCCTTACTCTCAAGCAAGCAAATTCGCATAACGTTAGTTTTTAAATTGATAGTTCGGCTAACTAAATGTATGTATTTAATCGTATTAATGACGTTTATTAATAATATTTTTCTGGAAATCTGAATAAATGCAGTTTGAAAAACTTAATCTCCTGCAAGTAAGGGAAAAGAAGATTTGATGGGTGGCGTTCTTAAATCGTGCAAGGATGTTCTTTGACTTAGAAAATCGCACTTGTTTTGCTAATGACAGCAAAACAATGTTGAACCAATGGTAGAAAAAAGCCTTGATAAATTTAATGAGAAAGGTGTTCAAGGCACTGTACAAATAGCTGAAGATGTTTTGAATAATTGTTTTATTGACAGGTGAGGTTAACTGATTTATATTGGTCAGTTTTAATAGATATGCTTTCCGGGGTGATGAATTTGCATCAAATATTTCAAGCAAAGGGGGAAGATTCGCAAAAGCGCAAAGATCCATTATAGCGCTAATATTCGCCAAGGTGAAAATTTCGCGCGACAGAATCATTTTGTTGGCGAGATTAAGTATTGCAAAAGCATCAATTTTCTGGCATATCCAGTGATCCTTTAACCTAACCTGATGGTATCAACCTTAAAACATATTTAGCCAACTTAACAGCCGTTATTAATACATGCTCGGTTTCTTTGGCAACAATTTAGGATTATACTTTGCTCCTGCTGCTACCTGGATCATGGTGATACGAACTTTGGTTGGAAAGAACTTCTCAAAGTCTGCACGTTTATGTGCATGTCCTTGCCCCCCGCTGTCGTCCTTGATTACAAGATCCATTTGTTTTATTCCTTCGGTCCAGATAATAGACTCATTCTCCCACCAGGATGTCATTGGCACATCTTGTTCATAGACTCCCTTTTCAGTATAAAGACCTGTACCGGTACAGCCATAACCATTCTTCCGGCCTTTGTTTGGAATATAGCAGAGAGTCCATGTAGTGGGTGCTCCTCCTGCCGGTTTTTCTAATACTTCAAGACGGAGATGTACAGTACCATTCCGGTAATCGACCGGTGAAGTCCAGTCTTTTGGAGCCAGAGGGTTTAGCATACTGTGTTTGACATAAAAATGGGATTTACTTGGTGTTGAATTATCCGCATTTGCTTTTGTATATGTGTATTCAACATCAAAAAGCACAAATTGTTTTTTCGCGGAAGCTTTTTTTACACGCTGAGCTAACAGCAATGCAGGAATCAGAAATAAAATTAACAATAAGGGTTTTTGCATAATGGATGAGTTTAAACGAAAAAATCATTCAAACTTCAGATAATATAAACATAATACGTCAAAAAAAATCGCTGCTTTCTCAGAACCGGGCGGCCAGACGAAACTTGGATTTTATAAGGTACGTGCTTAAGTTCGAATGTGTTCTTCTAAGACGTTCACTATTGGATCTTGATTATTTTTATATTACATTAGCGTTACCACTCTTCTTCTTCCATCTCTTGTGAAATAACTTCTAAGTTTATTTCCTTTGATCAGCCTCTCAAATTTTATTGATAAAGTTTTTATCGCCGTACCTATTTCTACTTCATGAAAATATTTTTTTTCCTGCTATTCGCCCTTTGCAGCCTGATCAACTCAGTTTACACACAAAATGTGTTTAACCCTGCAGATCCTATAGTTCGGTATGATTCAAATTCGGTATTAGGATCAGCCACAAAACCTAATCCTACAATACCAGGTCTTCAGAAATGGGTTTCTACACCAACTAATGGAATATCTGTAGGTAGTGGATCCCTGGATGTTACATCATTCAAGCAATATTTAATCAATTATAATGGAACGCCAATGGCGTTCCGCATTAAATTTCCGAAAAGCTATGCTAACATTGACAGTGTAAACAAAAAGTATCCTCTGATGCTTTTCCTTCATGGTGCAGGTGAGGTTGGATGCCCGAGCAATAACGGCATTTATAATAATGAGAAACAATTGTATCTGGGCGGTGGTTTATTCCGCGATTTTGTTAACAATAATATTTTTGACGGATTTTTATTATACCCGCAGCTGGTGAACAAGGACGGATGCTGGGGGGCATGGGGCACAGCATCAACTGCTAATTTCACAGCGGTTATAGCCATGATAGATTCCATGGTAAAATATGTCAGGGTTGATATAGACCGGGTTTTATGCAATGGATTGTCTGGAGGTGGTTATGGCGCTTGGCGAATTGCCGACATATTTCCGCAGCGAATAGCCAAGATCATCCCTTCCGCTGCAGCGGGAAGTACAAACAACAGAACAAATTTTGTACATATCCCTATATGGTTTGCAACAGGAGGAAAAGACCCTGATCCTTCACCGGCTCAGGCGCTGTATAGCTACAACAGGATGAAAGATATCGGCGCCAACATCAGATATACCCAATATCCTGACCTGGGTCATGCTGTGTGGTATGCTCACTGGCGTGAACCGGATTATCCATCAGCTATGAATGATATGCATAAGGCGAATCCGCTTGTGTTTTTCCAGCGTAATGAATTTTGCCAGGCCGATTCTATAAACGCAAAACTGGGTATTACACAAGGCTTTTACGCCTATGAGTGGCAAAAGGATGGATTAACTATCGCTACACGCGCAAATGGCATCAATAATGTTTTGATGCCAGAGTATGTTATATCTTATGCTGGGAATGAAATAAATGTAAAAGCTTTCGGAACGTATAGCGTAAGATTTAAAAGAACGGCAACATCTGATTGGTCAATATTCTCTCCAAAACCCGCAATTGTAAAACTTAAGTCGCCTACGATTCCACCTCCAATAACAATTAATGGTACAAGGAGCAATGTTCTTCCTGCCCTCGATGGAAACACAACCGTTCCACTTCAGATGCCGGCAGGATACTTCAATTATCAATGGTATAGGGTAACCGACAGCGTTCTTGTTGCCACAACTCAAATATATAATGCACCTGTAGGTACTTATATTGCCAGGTATTCAGAACAATATGGATGCGGTTCATTATTTTCTCCTAATTATACAGTAGTTGATGCAAACGGAAGTCCACAGCCTGATCCTGCTGTGAACCTGACATCTACACCGGTTAATCTTACTTCAATAAAGCTTAGCTGGACGCAGGGAAATAATGAAACCGGCTTTGAAGTTTACAGAAGTTTAACAGCAGGAGGCCCTTACAAATATGTTTCCCCTGTTACAGCCGACGCTATAAGCTTTTTAGACACCGGCCTGAATGCGGGGACAACCTACTATTATATTATGCGTTCGGTAAATGGAACGGGGGCTTCTGTAAAAACAAATGAGTCAGTTGCCAGAACACTCGCTGATTTATCTGCACCAACTGCTCCTTCTAACCTGACATACAGGGGAAGTACCGCCACCACCGTTTTATTGAGATGGACGGCATCAACAGATAACGTATCCATCAGGCGATACGATATATATGCTAACAATGTAAAAATGTTCAGTACTGCTCAAACGAACTTTACTGTCTTTGATTTGGATAGTTTAAAGTCGTACAGCTTTGTAGTGAAAGCCGTTGATAACAGCGACAATGAATCTGCGCCAAGTAACCAGGTTACAGGATACACCCACAGACAGGGTATCAATTACAGGTATTATACAAGTTCTGTCACGTGGCCGGTATTGCCAGATTTTAATACACTCACCCCGGTAAAAACGGGTGTAACAGATTCAGTTAATATCAATGATACAAGAATTAAAACAGAAATAACCAGGTTTGGATTCGTGTGGGAAGGGCTTATATACATACCTGTATCCTCCTCCTATACTTTTGAAACAAGATCCGATGATGGCAGTAAGGTATATATTGATGTGCCTTATTCTTCATCCGCTATTCCGCTTGTGAATAACGACAGTATACATGGCATTAGAAGCAGATTTGGCACGATCAATCTGGCTCAGGGATATCATACCATAGCAATAGCATATTTCCAGGGAACCTATGGATATGATATGGAACTTTGGTGGACCAATAACAATGGATTAGTAAGAGAAAAGGTACCCAAAAACTTCTTCACATTTGCGCCTGCGTCTGTTGAACCCGCTCCTAAATTGCCTAACGGGCTCACGGCAACTGCAATTGCTTACAATAAAATTGGGCTAAGCTGGAACGATGTAAGTATAAATGAAACGGGTTTTGAAGTGGTGAGATCTGCAACCAGTACTGGCACTTATGTACCGGTAGGCACTGCCTTGGCAAACAGCACATCGTTTACTGATTCAGGCCTTATTGCATCAAAAGCATACTATTATAAGATACGGGCGATATCCTCAGGTGGTGAATCTTTGTATTCAGGTTATGTATCAGCAACAACTCCTGCCGCACCCGTAACACCGGTTGCTCCAGCCCAATTGTGTTCAACCGGGGGTGCGAATAATTCTATTGCGCTGACATGGCAGGATAATTCTACAAACGAAACAGGTTATAGGATTTACAGGTCAACTGATGGCAATCTATTTACCCTCCTCACTTCTTTAGGTGCAAATAATAATGCTTATTCAGATCTGAGCACTACTGCGCTTACGCTTTATTACTATTATGTTGCAGGATACAATGGAGCAGGCGAAGGGACTAAAAGCAATATTGTCCAGATCAAAGCCGGGAATAATGCACCTGTGATCACATCACCGGCGAACATGTATGGAAAATCAGGGCAGACGGTTACCCAGGATTTCACTATAACTGACGATCCAGGAGATGTTGTGACTGTAAAAATGCTTAATAAACCGGCCTTCATGAGCATTGAAAATGCAGGGGGATCCCTTTACAGGATAACTGCTAATCCTACGCTTGACAATGTTGGGTTCTATTCCTTTTCCATTGCAGCAACAGATAATAACGGTGCTTCTTCAACCAGTACGTTTTCTTTAGTTGTAGCTGACGCGAAAACACGTTCTGTATTTGTAAACCTGGGCGCAGTTGGTAAAACAGCAGTCGCACCATGGAATAACTGGCTCGGTAACAGAGCAGCGGGAAATGTGATCTCCAATCTTAAAGATGAAAATAATATTTCTACAACCTTTACCGTAACCACTGTAAATGCCTGGAGTGGAACCACCATACTTGGCCACCTGTCGGGAAATAATTCAGGAATTGTACCTGATGCCGTTCTCGAAAGCGGGCTTGCAGATAATGGCACACCTAAAACACTTCGCATTGGCGGACTTAATCCGTCTATGCTGTATAACCTTGAGTTTATAGGAAGCCAGAATGAAGGGCTGATCGCTACAGCGCAATATGCCACCAGTTCACAGTTTTCGAGCCTGGATGCACGATATAACACAACTAGATCAGCCGACCTGACGAATCTGGTTCCCGACCCACTGGGACAAATAACCGTTACCATTTCCCGCACTAACAGTTCGGCGTATACTTACCTTAATGCTATTGTTATAGAGGAGATTGATCCATCAGTAACAATACTCAATCCCGGGCATTTATATGCAGAGCCAATCAGCAGAACATCAGCATACCTCACATGGTCGGACAGAACAAATATGGAAAATGCTTCAAATGGCTATGAAATACAGCGGGCAACAGATTCCCTATTCAATGCGAACGTAACCACCATCTCACTTCCCGCCAATACCACTTCGTATGCCGACAGCAGCTTGTCTCCAAATATAAAATACTGGTACAGGATAAGAGCGATAAATGATGCCAATGCATCTGAATACAGTAACAAATTTTCAATCGTCACACCTTCATCAATTGTGTTGGTGAATTTCAATAGTACGATCGCAAATGCTGTATCGCCATGGAACAATCTTCAGGTGAATCCTCTTACAGAATTTATTGTGGATAATCTTTTCAATCAGGCTGGGTACTCTTCCGGGATGAAACTAACCTGCGCTAAAATATTTAATGGAGAGTTTACAGCAGGAGTAAATACTGGTGCCAACACTGGAGTAGTTCCTGATCTTGTTCTCCAGTCGAATTTCTGGCTTGATAATTCTCAGGTCAGTCAACTGAAATTGTCAGGATTAAACCACACCAGAAAATACCGTATTGGTTTCACCGGTAGTTCAAGCTCTACAGGATGGTTCAAAGGCAATTATACAGCTACATACACTGTAAATGGTAAAACTGTTTATCTTAACTCATGGATGAATTCAACAAAAATTGTTTACATCAGCGACCTGGTTCCTGATGCAAATGGTGAATTGCTCATTAATTTTTCAACTACAGCAGCAGCACAGTGGGGATTCAATGCGGGAATGATTATAACGGATTATTCTGATGTACAGGGAGCTTCTGTACTTTATATGTCAAACAGTACAATTGAACCCATTCCAGCTGTTCAAACTACGTTGCTCAACAGTAATAAAGTAAAGATTTATCCAAATCCGTTCAGTGATAATATAAACATTGATTTTGATAATCTTTCAGCATCAAACAAGATCAGCGCTGAAATATATGACATCACCGGAAGATTAGTGATGATGCAGCATTACAGCAGTGTGCCGGCAGGAAAAAATACCTTAAGGGTAAGTAACATCAGGTCGAATGGAACCGGTGTGTATGTAGTGGCGTTGAAAGTAAATGGAAAAACATTTCAAGCAGTTAAATTGATCAGAAGAAAATGAATTAAAGGTTGATTAGCACCAAAGCGAGATCAAATCATTTATGATCATTATAATGGAAAATCCAAATACACACGCTATTTCATTATTATGAAACAAAGAAGGTTGGTGCTTTCATTGTTTGACGATCATAATGCTTACACTTATAAACGAAAACACTTGTTTTTGTACGAGTACCAACGGAAAAAGGGATTACACAATTGTGAATCCCTTGTCCGATCATAAAACCCCCTAAGATTAAATCTTTAATAATTTCTGTACAACTGCAGATTTCGAAGATGCAGTACTTATATGAAGAACATATTGTCCTGCTGTCATAAATCCTGATGATGGTATTGATAACTGGTTTGTTCCAGGTTGCAAAGTAATAGTCTGCGAGAAAGTCTGCATTCCTGCTACATTGAAAATTTTTACTAATGTTGTAATCGCTTCAGTAGCATCTACATTAACGTTAAGGTTTGAGTGTACAATGTTATTGAATTTAACATCAAGTTTAGCTGACAAGTCATTGTTCGTTCTAATGATTTTAGAAAACTCATAAGCTCCGTCTGTATCGATAATCTTAAGCCTGAAATAAGAACCCTTTTTATTATCTGTTGTATAACTGTAAGCATGTTTTCCATTTTCCTGTGATGCAAATACAGCTCCGATTGTACTAAAGTTTTTGCCATCTTCGCTAACCTGAATTTCAAACTTTGAAGCATGTTCGTTATCTGAAACTTTCCAGGTTAATTCAAAGTCACCACCTTTTTCTTTAGATTCAAAGTATTCCATCTTCACTGGCAAAATCATCAGGCCTGAATAACATCCGTTAAAATTGTCATTGATTGACTTGGCGCCCGGGACTGACCCTGGCGATCCGTTAATTGTTGACACATGATACTTAAACTGTTTATTTGCAATCAACTTATCTGCCGTATTAGATGAACCTTGCTTGTAGATCTGAGAAAAAGGGATAGCAACTTCCAGGGCTAATCCGTCAACTGTACCATGCCCTATTATTCCGAGTGAAGTTCTTGATGAAAGCGAACCTGGCATATTAACACCATCACCTGTAATGGCGTCTCCGCCTGCAGTATTCTGTATGTAATTGTATATATCAACTTTACCATTTCCGTTTGCACCACTCCAGCTGATGGCAGCTACCGGCTCGTTTGTTTCCATTAAGCCGTTGTTGTTTACGTCCAGGTAAAGCAAAGCATCTACGGAATTGTTTGCAGAACCAGCTCTGCCAAAATATAAAAAGAGATTAGACGAAGTTTCTGTAAAAGCGAATCTTGTGAAGTCTCTGCCCACATCCGTTATAGGAGCGTCCATATCTGGTGTTGCATCGAAAGTATAATTATCGGGGTCGGATAATACTGCATTCCAATCCGATACATTCCCATCGATTGTAATGTTACTGGAAACCGCGAGTCCGTTTCCGCCTACTGAGCACTGTGAGTATGACGAACAGATTGTTGTTGTGAGGATCAGGGTTGCGATAATGTATTTCATAAAGGTTGTTTTAATGATGCCATATAACAGTCAACCTAAATGCCAATATATAATCTACTGTTAACGAATAAATTACATAAGTAAAATTGCGACAGGCAATCCCAATATTGGAAATTATTTCTTTAAAAGAATACATACCGGTAAGAGAATTAGTATCATTTTGGAATTAGCGTCCTTAATTTGAATCAATTCCCGACTAGGTACTGCACAACTATGCATACCTTCCGTATCTGCGATTTTAGTTAAAAAAGTTCCTGTAAAAGATTTAATGCGATTGCTTCCTGAAAAGGCATCTTCAATAAAGCTTATTCCGGTTGGGCGTTACCAATAAGAAACCTGTTAGGGCAATTAGAAGGATAAACAAACTATCATGATGAAACATTTCAAAATAATAAAAACGCAGTGTAATGCAATTGGTACTTTATAATTTTATATTGGATCAAACAATCAAGGTACTTGGCGAACTATAGGTTAGCAACATAATATCCAAATGAAACTATTTAAAAAAAACATTAATTGCAATTGTAAGTTTGAAATAGTATTAATGATGTCGGCATTTCTTTGTTTGTCATGTAATACATCAACCCAATCCAATAGGCAAGATGAAATTGGAAGTACAGAAAACATTTATCAATTAAAAGAATTAAGCACTATTACAATAAGCTCTTTCAATAAGGATAAAACAGTTATTATTATACCTGGTGGAATAATCGAAGAGCATGGTCCTTATCTACCTTCATTCACTGACGGTTATTGGAACGAAAAGTTTTCAGATACACTTTCTAAGACAATGGCAAAAAGAAAGGGTTGGAATGTGGTAATATTTCCAACTATTCCATTAGGCAATAGTGGAGCTAACGATGTTGGATCAAAATATTCATTTCCTGGTACATATACTGTCCGGCTTGAAACACTACGTTCTGTTTTTATGGATTTAGCGACTGAATTTGGTGAGCAAGGTTTCAAATATATTTTTATAATTCATGCACATGGTGCTCCAAATCACAATAGGGCGCTGGACCAAGCGTCAAAATTCTTTAATGATACGTATGGTGGCAAAATGGTAAACCTGATGGGGCTCAATCCACTTATTAACAGTTGGTTTCAAACAACAAAAACAAAAGAACAGGAAGAGGAAGATGGCTATACTATTCATGCAGGGGTAGCAGAAACGAGCAGTATGTTATTCCTGCAACCGCAACTTGTAAACGAAGGCTATAAAACTTCTCAATCTTTCACAGCGTCTAATATGGAACACCTTATTGATATAGCAAAGTCGCCGCAATGGCAAGGATATTTTGGTGCGGAAAGATTGGCTACCCTACAATTTGGTGAGAAAGCCTGGAATGAAAATGTTGCGATGTTTACTAAATATGCGTTGGACATTTTAGATGGCAAACTGGATCCTGATACCATACCCCGATTTGGTGATACAATGAATGAGAGCCCAGCGGATATTATTTTGGATAGCCTTTCAGCAGAAGAAGAACATTATCGTAAACAAAAGCAGGAGGCATGGCTCAAAAAGTCAAAATAAGCCCGTCTAAAGGTTAACTGCCGCCCCGGCGTTGGTACAAAGTTAAATAATGCTAAAGCCAAACAACCCAAAAACTACGACATCAACACAACTCCGCATACAGAAGCTTTCATATTTTCAATGTCCTTTTGGGTCAGAGTGGCCGTAAATGAAGCATTGATATGTCCCTTGCATGTGGTGTAGTTTTTTTCAACGTGGGTCTGTAGTCCATTGTTGATGTATCTCAAATAATTAAAGAATGAAAATAGAAGATGCTATTTTTCTTATAAATCGTTATAGCTTTATAATCACTAACAAAAGTTTACAATCCCTCCGGCAAATAACTATTGACTGATTATCTTCTACGCAGCATCGGAAATGAACAAGTATCCGCTTCTTATAGTGGCATCCGCGAACTTAACCATAGGACGCTTCGCTTCATAAATCTTGTATGTAATATCTAAGGCGCTCGACCGCATTAAAGTGATTTTTGCACGGTAACTATTTTTATGATTTTTAAATTATCAGTTATGAAAATGACATTTAAATTAATGCTCATCCTTACTGGAATATCAATTATTTCACTATTGGGTTGTAAAAAACATGAGGGTAGGGCAATTATCATCACAGGCAGCAATACTACGGTTAAGGTGCCCGGAACACTTACGGGGACCTTCACCACAAGCGGAGCGTTTAACACATCAGGCATTGCTGAAATGGTGGTTGTTCCTAACGGTGATGATTCAATTCACTGCACATATACCATGACCGCAACAGAAGGAAAATTTGTTATGAGCATGGATTGTGAAAAGCCTCCGGCTATGAATGGAGCATGGACGATTAACCATGGAACTGGAGCTTATGGCGGTTTAAAGGGTGTGGGTACACTTGTAATGATGTTTCCTCCTGACGTTCCAGATGGCGTACTGAGTACAGAAACGATGACTGGAGTTGTTTGGTTACCCAGATGGCATGGTCGATAAAAGAGATTTCCTACAACATTAGTTAGGTTGATTTTTTTATTCTACAAAAACATAAAACGGCAACTTCGGCAAGTTTGGTAATATGAAATGAAATGAGATTATTTTTATAGCGCTCTTTATACCAATTAAATCGCCTTGATTCAATTGACTCTTAGAGAAGTTAAGTGTGTTTGATTATTGCGGTTACTGATATTGCCCGGCGCTTGCTGAATTGCCGTTCTGCGCGTTTAGGTTGAAGGTTCAGGATTCGAAAAATGACCTATGAAATTACCGTTTGATACACGCGAAGTATACGTTTGAAGGCTGTCAGTCGGGTCTCCAAAATCTTTGATTAATATTGAATAGCCCCTACACTTATACCGGGGTCGGGCCACGGCTTGCCATAATAGTCAACTAACTCCGCCAATGGTAACCCCGAAGCGGCGATGCCAGACCTGTATAAATAACCACCTGATCTGAGCAATGCACTGGAAGTAGATGTAAGGTTGTAAAATTTGCCAAGACTCGGATTCAATTGTGTGTTTCCCGTAACGTTGCCAGGACCACATTCCGCGCAATTGGTCAGCTGTGCAGCATTATAGAAGCTCGTCCTGTATAATGCAACCCGGCGAGTGCTCGTAGTGTCCCAGTTTACCCAGAAATTATTGTTCCGAAAGAAAGTTGCACCCGCACTAACGCTGACCAAAATACGAAGACCCAGGCGTAGCGGCGGACTAGAGTGTTGCGGATCGATAACATAGGTGGTGTCCAGTCCCCAATTCAACAGCAAATTATTGTGAATTTGGTTATCCATTAGTGTCGTAACATCTCCCTGTTCATCAGAACGATCGAGTCGAAAAGAGTAACTATCTGTGTTATAGATAGTGTTATTGACGATCCAGTTGTTTTTGCATTCCAGGGGGCCGGTGACTCCGCTTTTGTCCATTAATGTCCACGTAGCAACATTCATGGCATGAGGGGCCTGCTTATGTTGCAGCAGTTTTGATACTTTCAGGTCTGCAAAAATGTTGCTGAATACAAAATTGTTATTGCCAGCAATGGTGTTTCCAGAACTATAATCATGACAATAGTTCCTTTTAAAAATATTATACATTGCCAGGTCCTTAAAACCGGTAACACTAAATGCATGCATATATCCTGAATTTCCTGCGGAAATATCATTTCCTTCAATCTTGTTGTACTTTACTCCATATATACCCGTCATGAACTCAGTAGCGATCACGCTTACGCCATCATGTCCCCAGTTTGTAATTTTGCAGTTTTTCACAACACTTCCCTTTACCCCATGCATGAATGCGACTCCGTCTCCCTTAAGAAATACTTCGGGTTTCAGGTTGTTTTCTGCTACTGTCCATGCCTTGTCAATGATGCAGTCCTGTATCACCAGGTTCTCTACCACATTCATATTTTGCTGAATGTTTATTGCAAAAATGCCCATTTCATTAGAACGGGTGATTATACACTTTTCAATCAGAATATTTGAACTGGGCGCGTAAATACGAATGGTCGATACATTCCCTCCTCCCCAAAACTCGATGTTGCGAAGCGTAATGTTAGTTGTATTCAACATACTCACAAGTGGTGGCGCTGGCCATGCGGCAATCATCGCAACGTTTTTAGGGGGAGTTTTTGAGGTCGTGTGCATGATGTAAAGTTTTCTGCTAGCCCCGTCAAACAAATACTCATCTGTCGTGTTAAGATCCGTAACCACCGGATTGTTATTCGCTTTGTCACGCAAACTGATCCGGGAAACGTTATTCACGAAAACACGCAGCGCATCAGCATACCCTGTTGGATTGCTCCAAACATTATTGCCTTCATAGGTCCATGTGTCGTCTATCAATGCCATACCGGCGATAACCGGGCGCTTCCCGTTTCCATAAGCATCGAGCGTGCAATTGGACCTGTTATCCAGTTTGATGGTTCCTTGCGGAATATACCATACATCGCCACGTTTAAACAGGATGATGTTTCCGTCTCCCATCAGTTCATTTGCCGCTGCAATACTTTTTTTAGGGCCAGCGCTGCTCAGACCATTGTTGGAGTCGGAACCGGAAGTAGAAAAATAATATGTAGTGGCCGCTGCCGGAGTACAAAACACAATAAAAGACAATAGAAGCAAAACATTAAATGAATGTTTCATGATTGCAGTTGAAGGATGAAAATTAATTGAGGATGCTATGGGAGATTATCTCGCAACAACAAGTTTGAGATTCGCGGCGTGTGATGGGCCTGTAAGCCGCACAATGTAGACGCCGGTAGCCAGGTTCCTGCTGTCGACATCAACATAATAAGACTCACGCCCCAATGTACTGCCAGTAAATAGTTGCTTGATTTTAATGCCCGAAAGTGTGTACATGTCAACTGCTGCATTTGGTACATCTTCAGGAGTGGAAAAATATATGCGGGTTGACCGTACGGCTGGATTTGGAAAGGCTTTCAGGTGATGGTTGTTTGCCTCCTGTAATAACGGAATAGTGGGAAGCTCGCGGTTTAACGCTTCAGAGGTTATATGAAAAGTCTGGGAGATGCTGGACGGCGTTTCACCATTGTCTGTGACAACCACTTTAACCGTAGCTGTGCCGGTTGTGCCTTCCTTGAGCCGATAGTAAATAAAGGCTTTCCCATTATCGACGACATCAGCCTCAACGGACTCGATTAAATCCTTATCCCGGGTTGTAACGGCAATAGTTACCTGCTGCTCGGTTTCTTCGCCTGCAGAGATGCCATTCAGTTCAATAAAGTGGAGATCGGTAGAAAAACGTGTTGAATAATCAGGAATCCGATTAAGGGTGGGTCTGCTGTTGCGGATGTTGTCTTGCGCCTGTATTGAGTAGGAGAGAAATAAACTGAATACCAGGTAAATTGAAAGGGAAATTCCCTTCCATGTTGAGGGGTTGTAAAAAAAGTTCATAAGCAGGGTTAGGGTTTATAATTGGATTCAAAACTTAACGTATTAAGTCTTTCGATATTGTAACGGAGAAAAATTTCAGATGAACCGTTCTGTTCCATTAGTTGCCTCCACCCGGAACGTACAAAGGCTCCGTCATTCGGAGCCTTTGTTTTTATTGGTGAATATTATAATCACGCTAAGTCATACCTGTCCAGATTCATCAATTTATTCTACGCTGCTGTAAAGTCTTTCACTAATTCCTCCTGAGGGTCTGCGCTTGCATAAAGTTCTGCAATGGCTCTTAGTTCTGCCTTAGCGCCGAAAACAAGATCAGCGAATTTGGTGTTAATTCTTTGGAAGGTGATGAAAAGGGACAAGCGAAACTCATAAGTGAGTGTTGGAGGGGAATTAAAAATAATGAAACATGCGGTGCATTATTTTTGCCTTTGCTGATGAATGGGGAAAAATTATGATAACCCCCAATAGTCCTGACAACGGATTAAGGATTCATCGTGAAAACTTGGGATGAGCCAAAGTAAGTACACATTAGCTTTTACTCTTTTCATTTCATCGACAATTTTCGTCGAAGCATGTCTTTTCAGAGTTACATCAGGAGTAACATTTTATCGCTTGGCGGCTTTTTCGAATTGCTGTTTCCTTTTTGGCTTCCATATTGAATGATTTTCTTCAAAAGAATGTATTTCCGAACAAATGTACCGCATACTGTACCTAAAAAATAAAAATGCTTTGTAAGGTATTGGCTTACAAAGCATTAAAAATTTTAAGGCGGACCGGACGGGACTCGAACCCGCGACCTCCGCCGTGACAGGGCGGCATTCTAACCAACTGAACTACCGATCCTTCTGCTTTAGGGTTACCCCTCTGCAAATGGACGGCAAAGATAAGGGAGAGATTGTTTACTCCCAACAGAAAATATGCTTTGATTTTTAGGAGATCCCTTAAAACTTCCTTCTCTCCGCCTTGCCAAAATCATAATAAAAATAAATCACGATTACCCACCACACTAAATTGTTTATCCTTTATTATATTTCTGAATTCATCCTCATCCAGGTACTCCAATTGCTCGAGTGTTTCACCCGATAAAATATCTATGAATTTACTATGATGCTCATCGCTGATAACACCACACCAAATATTTTCTTCAGTAATATGGATGATACAGTATTCTCCAGGAGGCATATATTTTTGCAGTGCTGCCACCTCGTTGTGCACGAAAACACATTTAAAGATCAACAAAACAAGGATTTAGTGTATTTCATCCCGAAAAAATCATGCTAGTAATACTTTTTTCAGTTGACAATTATCAAAAAGGGAAGAGAAGAAGGAATAAGGAAGAAAAATCGAGAAACGAGAAAACGCAAAACGCAGACGTTAGAAGCAGTGGAAAGAAGAGAATAATATATTTACTCTTTGCGTTTCTACCCACTGCTCCCGCCCTAAAATTACTTTGCTAAATTAAACCTGTGCCTCAGCACAAGCATCATGAATTGCCAGTTTCCTACCATGTACCGTTTAAACATACGCTTAGGTTCCTGGTAAACTCTGTAAGCCCATTCAAGACCCGAATGCTGCATCCACAATGGTGCACGTTTCACATAACCAGCTACTACATCAAAGCTTCCTCCAACACCCATGGTGAAGTTAACCGCCTTCAAAAGATCGCGGTTCTCATAAAGAAAGTTTTCCTTAAGGGGAGAAGTGATTGCAACGAAAAGTATCTGTGCGCCGCTGTCGGCGATCTGCTGTGCTATAGCCCGCTCTTCGGATTTTTTGAAATATCCGTTGCGGTATCCGGCAATTATGCTGCTGGAATATTTATCTGAATAATGTTGGATCACATTGTTCAATACATCATCCTTTGCACCGAAGAAAAATATCTTATATTTTTTACGGAATGCGAGCCCTACAAGATTATCCATCAGGTCAATGCCTGTTACTCGTTCAACAATAGGCTGACCGAGTATCCTTGAGGCCCATACTACACCCTGCCCATCTGCGTTGATGATATCTGCAGTCACGACACTTTCCTTTAACTGCGCATTCTTATGCATGAGAACAATTTTGCCGGCATTCACCACTGTGTGACTTACCCTCTGTTTTCTCTCAATAGCATCTTCAATCAGGTTCAGCGTTTGCTGCATTGTCATATTATCGATGGGTGTTCCGAGGATATCAACTCTTTGCTGTAATACTGCTGCTTGCATATGGTGTTTAGATTAATTACGCGGTAACGGAATGAAATAAGTAGCCTTTTGAAGGATTATGGATATGCAAATAGCCTTTAACGGATGGTGGAACCTGAATGGTCTTTCAGTAAAAGTAGGATGTGAATCGGGAGTCGTGGAGCGAAGATAACTGGTTAATTTTCGGGAAAATTGGGGTAAATTTTCCTCTGGAACTAACGCCCTGTTTTCTTCGTGGAGGTAAAGATATACAATATTAACACATTTGCAAATCAACCACTGCACTCGTAATACTAATTTCATAAACGTTAACCTCATGTATTCTTGTTACTCCAGGGAACGACTTTCACCTGATTAAGATCAATTTCCATGCCGCCACTTTTTCAAACAAGATTTGGATGATACATCAAACCTTCTTACTTTTGCTAACGGTGTTAGAAAACATAATATGAAATGGGTATTGTAGAACGAAAAATAAGGCAGAAAGAAGAGGTGAGAACCTCCATTCTCAATGCCGCCTGGCAGATTGTGGCGGAAGATGGATGGCAGGCACTCTCTATCCGTAAAATTGCCGAAGCTATCGAATACAGTGTTCCCGTGATCTATGACCACTTCGCTAATAAAGAAGGCATACTGCTCGAATTCACCCGACAGGGATTCAGGATGTTGAATGAAGAGATGACAAAAGCGAAGAAACGGTCGACCAACCCGGAGAAACAAATAGAAGCTATGGCTTATTCCTACTGGGAGTTTGCCTTTGAACATAGAGCGTATTACCAGGTGATGTATGGATTAGGTATGCCCTCCTGCGAAACGGTAAGCCAGATCAGTGAATTAAGTCTGTTCACCACACTGATCATTCAGCCCATTAAAGATGTTATAGCAGAGAGTAATAATAAGAACACAGATCCTATGCTTAAACTGCACACTTTCTGGTCTATGCTTCATGGACTTATTTCCATCAATATGATGAATAATAACCAGGCAAAACAGGAATTGAACCAGTTGGTGATACAGGACTTTATCACTGCTTTCATTTCAGGGATAAAACAATAAAATTTTTTTTGCAAATAGGTTAACACCGTTAGATAATATAGTGATATTAAAGATTTAAATAAAAAAAGTAAAAAATGAGCAAGTCAAACAAATGGGTCCTCGACCCAACACACAGCGAGATCGGTTTCAAGATCAAACATCTGATGATCACCAATGTTTCCGGCAACTTCAACAAATTTGATGTGAATGTCGAAACAAAAGGAGACGACTTTTCGAATGCGGATATCAGCGCTACTATCGGCGTGGATTCAATCAACACGAATAATTCACAACGTGACGAACACCTGAGAAACGCAGACTTTTTCGAAACAGATAAGTATCCGTACATCACTTTCAGATCTACCAGGATTCAAAAAATCGATGATGAAAATTTCAACCTGCTTGGTGAACTTACTATCAAGGAAACTACCAAACCCGTAAAACTGGTTCTTGAATATGGTGGAGTAACCAAAGATCCTTACGGAAATGTAAAGGCAGGCTTTTCACTTGCCGGAAAAATTAACCGTCATGATTTCGGCGTTACCTATAATGCTGTCCTTGAAACCGGAGGCGTTGCGCTTGGAGAAGATATTAAGATCAATGGGGAGATTCAGTTAGTGAAACAACTGGAGCTTGAACCGGCGTAAAAGATAAATGGAGAAGGAAGAAGGAGAACTGTAATTAAAGGGTCTCCTTTCTCCTTTCTCCTTTCTCCCTTCTTCCTTTTCTCGCCCAACACATGGCATTTACATTGCATACAATAAAGTGGTAATGTTTTAAACACACTTCCATGATAAAATATATAAGGTTTTCAGCAGTAATTGCCTGCCTGTTTTTATTTAACCAATGCGCTAAGAACCCCGTTACCGGCAATAAGCAGCTGGTGTTGATGTCTGAAGCACAGGAACTTCAGATGGGCAAAAGCTCCGATCCGCAGATCCTCCAGCAATTTGGTCTGTATCCTGACTCATCATTGCAGAGATTCATCAATGAAAAAGGTAAACAAATGGCCGCCATCTCCCACCGACCTAACATCGAATATAATTTCAGGATCGTTGATTCAGATATTCTGAACGCATTCGCAGTTCCCGGTGGTTATGTTTATTTCACCCGGGGCATAATGGCGCATTTCAATAACGAGGCTGAATTTGCAGGTGTGCTTGGTCATGAGATCGGTCATATTGCAGCGCGCCATTCCGTTGCACAACAACGTAACCAGATGCTCGGGCAACTTGGAATTATTGCAGGAGTAATCATCAATCCTAATCTTGCACAGTTTGCTGAAACTGCATCGCAGGGTGTTGGCTTACTGCTTTTAAAATTTGGCAGAGATGCGGAAAGAGAAGCTGATAAGCTGGGCGTTGAATATTCATCGAAGATCAATTACGATGCTGAGCAAATGGCCGACTTTTTCAAGACGCTGCAACGGGTTTCTGAAGCAAGCGGAGCTCAGGAAATTCCTAACTTTTTGTCTACCCATCCAAACCCCGGTGACCGCTATAATACTGTTTCCAGGCTGGCGAAAGAATGGAAACAAAAACTGAACATCAGTAACCCACAGCAAAACCGCAACACATATCTTAAAAGAATTGAAGGATTGATCTATGGTGAAGATCCTCTACAGGGCTTTGTTGAGAACAATACTTTTTATCATCCTTTATTAAAATTACAATTCCCGATTCCTCAGGGCTGGTCAACTATGAATTCACCTACAGCCTTTCAGATGGCGCCGAAAGATGGAAAAGCGATGATGATGCTTACACTTGCAAAAGGAACAAACCTCCAGGAAGCTGCCAATGAGATATTAAAGCAATATAATTTACAGGCTTTAGAATCAAAACAGGTGACCGTAAATGGATTAAATGCTCTTGCCTTTGTAGCCGACCCGAAACAGGAACAACAACAGCAACAACAGCAACAGCAGCAACAGCAACAATCATTACGCACGTTGTCGTACCTCATTCAGTACAACAATAATATTTATCATATTATTGGCGTGACTGCATTATCTGATTTCAACAACTACGCAAACCAGTTCAGCAATACAATGCAGAACTTCAAACAACTGACCGATGCTTCAAAGCTGAATAAAAAACCCGAACGTGTGCGTATCAAAACCATTAATCAGGCAACAACAGTTCAGCAATCACTCAAAAATTTTGGTGTGCCCGATAAACGCCTTGAAGAAATGGCAGTGCTGAATGGTATGAATCTGAAAGACAAGCTCACACCAGGAACACTAATAAAAATTATAAGCGAATAGTTAACTTCTTACTTTGTAGCCCTTCCATCCATACCAGGCTACGCAAATAAAACATAGCATGGGAATGAGGTATGAAGAAGCAGTTGAATATCTTTCTGCTACCAGTCCCATTACATAAGGCATGCAGGCACCGCCAACAATCGACATAATGAGAAATGAAGATCCCTTCTTTGTGTGATGACCAAGGTCTTTAACCGCAAGCGCAAATATTGTAGGGAACATGATCGACTGAAAAAAGAATAGTGTCATCAGCGAATAAATGGATACCCAGCCTTTCACAAAAGCCACAATAAAACAAAGAACAACATTAAAGATGGCATACATCATCAGGAGTTTGCTCGGTGCGAATTTCCGCATGAGTGCAGTGCCCGCAAAACGTCCTACAGTGAACAGCATGAGGCTGATGGAAAGCAGGTAAGAGGCGGTGTCATTACGAATACCATTGCCGCTTTCAGTACAATAATTAATAAATAATGCTGCAATACCTACCTGCGCGGCCACGTAAAAAAATTGGGCAAACACACCATACACAAAGTTACAATGTTCTATCAGCGGTTTTTTATCGAGCGATTTTGAAGAAGTTAGCTCACTCTCCCTTATTTCAGGTAATGGTGTTCTGAAAAAAAATCCTGCTACTACCAGCACCACTGCTCCAATGATAATATATACCAGCTTAACAGTGTCTAGCTCGCCGCCATCATTTTCATTCCCGCTAAAAAATAAACTAGCGGCGATCAGCGGTCCGAGAAATGCGCCTACGCCATTGAAGCACTGCGATAAATTAAGACGGAATGTTCCTGTTTCCGGCGGCCCCAGCACCGTTACATATGGATTAGCTGCAGTTTCCAGGCAAGTTAATCCGGATGCAATTACAAAAGTCGCAAACAGGAAAAAATTAAAACTCATCTGTTCTGCAGCAGGGTAAAACAGAAAAGCTCCGATAGCATATAATATCAAACCGAGGATGATACCTTTTTTGTATCCATATTTATTCATGAACAGGCCGGCAGGAAGCGCTACAAGAAAATACGCACCGAAATATGCGGCCTGCAATAAAGTAGACCTGCTTTTGGTAACATTAAGCGTTTCCTGAAAATGCTTATTCAGTACGTCGAGCAATCCATATGCCATTCCCCAGAGAAAAAACAAACTTGTAACTAGGATAAGGGGGATAAGATATCCATTCTGTTCGCTGCTATTGTTTCTGGTGGTAACCGTTGTTCCTGCTAAAGCCATAATTATTTATTAAGCTTGAAAATCGTTTTCATAAGCACCCATTTTTCCCCCGGTTCCGCCCACGGCAATGGCTGCTGGTAAGTAGACATCAGCGCTTCCCACCGTTGAACAACGGGATCATCATTATCAATTTTTTTCTTTTTATCAAACGTAAAATGCTCATTCGTATCAAGGAGCATGAATAAACGATTACCAGTTCTGTACAGCTCAACATTCTCAATACCGGCACGGTAAAAACTATCACGTACTTCGGGCCATATTTCAGCGTGATGTGACTCATATTCCGCGATACGTGCATCATCATCATGCAGATCCAGGGCAAAGCAATAACGGGCATAAGGGGGCATCACTAAAATTAAGTACTATCTCCATTCACCAAGAATATTTTTTGGTTTCATTTGTTTTCTTTTTTTCAAACCAAATCCTTCAATAGCATACTTCTGTATATGTGTGATCGCTTCTTCAACTGAATCAGTGAATAAAAAGAGATTAAGATCCCCGGCATCGATAGTTCTTTCCTGTGCCAGTTTTTGAAAGTGTGAATACAGGTCAGCATGATACTCTTTTCCCATCAGCACTATCGGAAACTTAAGGAACTTTCCTGTTTGTATCAGTGTAAGCGCTTCAAAAAATTCGTCGAGCGTTCCATATCCTCCAGGCATTACAACAAAAGCATAGGAGTATTTGCTCAACAATGTTTTTCTTACAAAGAAGAGATCGAAGTCTACCCATTTGTCGAGATATTTATTCGGATGCTGTTCTTTAGGTAGAATAATATTACATCCTATCGAAATTCCGCCAACATCTTTAGCGCCCCTGTTGGCTGCTTCCATAATTCCTGGCCCGCCGCCTGTAATAACAGTAAAGCCAAGCCTGGCGATCTCCTGACCCATTTGCCTGGATAAAGTATAAAAGGGATGGTTTTCATCAAAGCGTGCGGATCCGAAAACAGTAACACAGGGTCCAGTGAAATGAAGCTTCCTGAATCCGTAAAAAAATTCTAGGATCACTTTCATAAGAAATCTTAATTCTTTCCATCGTGAACGCGGGCCCTCTAAAAACTCTCTCTCCTGTTTCGATCCTACCGGCGTAAAATCCTTAGTTGTAGTCATTCGCTCTTTACTTTCATTATGTAATCCCTAGTCCAACTTCTTCATGCAGTGCAGGGATATGAATATCAGTGAACCCCTTGCGTGCAAGCTTTTCACTGAAGCGCTGCTGCACTTCGTAATCACCATGAACAAGAAATAATTTTTTTATTGAAGAAGGATCCTGGCAGGCAAGCCATTGGCAAAGTTCTTCATAATCTCCATGTGCACTCAGGCTGTTGATCTCTGCTATCTGTGCCCTTACTTTGAACCGTTTTCCAAATATGCCCACTTCATCAGGCAATTGTTTTAACCTTCCGCCAAGCGACATCGGCTCGCAGTATCCGGTTAAAAGAATAGTGTTACGGGCATCTTCAACATTATGTGCAATATGATGGCGCACCCTGCCGGCTTCTGCCATACCCGATGATGATATGATCACGCAGGGCTCCTTTGAATTATTAAGCACCATTGATTCTTCAACACTTTCGAGGTACTGCAGTCCCTTGAATGCAAACACATCTTTATCATTTTTAAGAACTTCCTGCACATGCGCATTGAAATAATCAGGATATTTTTTAATCATGTCTGTTATTTTAATGGATAGCGGACTATCTACATAATAATTCAGCGGCGGAAGCCTTTTTTCTACTTCAAGATGATTAAGCATGTATAATATTTCCTGCGTACGGCCGAGGCTGAATGCGGGAATTACGAGTTTGCCTTTTCGCTCGATGCATGTTTCAACGATATAACCTAACAATTTATCAGTCGCTACCGCAACCATATCATGCAGCCTGTCGCCATATGTTGATTCCATAACAACGAAATCCGCCTGCGGAAATGTTTGCGGCGAACGCAGTATCATGTCTCTGTATCTTCCAACATCACCACTGAAGGTGAGCCTTGTCCTGCGGCCATTTTCTTTTATCACCAGGTTAACGGCAGCACTTCCTATGATGTGGCCGCAATCAGTATACATCAGTTCAATCTGATCATCTATTCTTAAGTGATCATTATACGGTATTGTTTCAAAAAGAGGGAATACAGCGGCGGCTTCTTCTTCCGTATACAATGGTTCAATATGTTCGCGTCCCTGTTTGTCTCTCTGCTTATTCACATATCTGGCATCAGCTTCCTGTATCCTGGCAGAATCAAGCAATAATAATTTCGCGAGGCTGGCGGTCGCGGGAGTACAATATATTTTGCCGGGAAAGCCATCCTTAACAAGTTTAGGAACCAGCCCGATATGATCTATGTGAGCATGTGATAAGATCAGGTGATCTACTTCACACGGTTCAAATCCCCAATGACTGTTCAGCTGAATGGTGTCTTTTCCCATTCCCTGGAACATGCCGCAGTCGAGCAATACTTTTTTATCAGGGTTGATATGAAGGAGATGTTTTGAGCCCGTAACTACTCTTGCTGCACCGTGAAAAGAGATTTTCATTATTATAATTTATGTATTTGATATATTGAGACAAATTTGTTGAAAAACCTGCTATATGGGAGAGATGCAGATAAAAAAACAGTCAAAAAAATACGATGCTGTAATTGTTGG
>DATLDR010000036.1:0-15764 GCA_035525775.1 Flavitalea sp. | reverse complement strand
CCCACAAAGCCTGATCATCCTGTAAGTATTCTACATCCAGAATAATTTCGGAGTTATTTTCATTCTGAATACGAAATAGATCTTCATAACTATTAAACAGAGAATATTTTCCAATCACATTATTGCAGGAAGCTATGCAATCTGCATATTTTTCATTAAAAAGTTCTACTCTCGCCTTCAATGCCCACGCGGCTCCGCTCGTAATGCGGCCAGCATCACTTGCCGGATAACTTTCAGGAAGGTCAGCAGAAGCAGCGTTCAGTTCATCCAGTACAAAATTTAACACTGAATCTTTACTAGTTCTCGGTATTGAATTCGCTTCAGCAATTGTAACATTTTTTGTAATTAACGGCACGCCACCATATAGCTGAGACATTATAAAATACTTGTAAGCCCTAAGAAATTTCGCTTCAGCTATCATTCTTTTTTTAAGATTTTCATCCATTGGAGTTTTGTCGATGTTCGCCAAAAACCAGTTACATTTTTGAATGGTGTTGTATTCCCACTTACCCGCCCCCGTATTTGTGGGAGTAAGTAACAATTGATTTCCAAGCATACTATATGACTCCCAGGAATATGGGCATACTGCATTATCAGAAGCTTCATCCATACGGAATAACCAACCTTCTGCATAAATTCCGTTTTCCCATTTACTGTAAACGCCGTTTAAAGCAGCATTAGCATCAGAGGCTGATGTCCACAAAGATGAATTGCTATACTGATCTGTTGGAAAACGATCCAAAAAATCTTTTTTGCAAGCACTGAATAAGGCTGCCAGTATTATACTTAAGATGAAGAATTTATTTTTCATAATAATGTCTTACAGTTTCTTGAATTAAAAAGTAAAATTGATTCCTAATGTATTTATTTTAACCTGTGGGTAACTGTACCCCCTGTTACCTCGACCATCGTTGGGTGTTTCAGGATCTGCCCATTTATAAAAGTTGGTCATGGTTAAAACATTCTGACCACTATAATAAATTCTTGCCTTTTGTATATGCGCTTTGGCCAACCATGAGGATGAAATCGTATAACCTAACTGTACATTTTTAATTCTAAAATAATCGGCATTGCGTATCCAAAAAGAAGATGGAGTATGAGCAGGATCATTTTGAGTGTATGTGATCCATAAACGAGGAAATGAAGCATTAGTGTTTTCAGGTGTCCAGTGATCCTGAAATATAGAAGTCGGTTTTCCTCCGCCTAATTGACCCATCAGTTCACCCCTGAGAAACCCTTTCACACCTCCTGCTCCCTGACCGAATATGGTCAGATCAAATCCCTTCCAACCCATATTTACATTAAGGCCGTATGTTATCTCAGGAAAAAATGTTCCTAAATAACCGCGGTCATCATCATCAATAGCTCCATCGCCATTTTTATCTTTATACATGATATCACCGGGCCCAATTGTTCCACCTTCCTGCTCGGCATGTTTATCAATATCCGCCTGAGTTTGAAACAGTCCTTCAGCCTCATAACCATAGAAAGAATTAATTGGGTATCCTACTTCATCAAAACTATAATCGAACCCATTAATAATAGGACCTGTGCCTTTTAGATCTGTTACTTTATTTTTGATAAAGGATACATTTCCGGTTACGTTAAATGTAAAATCATTCAATGTGGCTCTGTAACCCATGGCTAATTCCAGGCCTTTATTCTGCACACTACCACCATTTACTACGGGAGCCCGGAACCCGAAAATAGCACCAACGGGAAACTCCAATAACATATTCTTAGTGTTGCGAATAAAATAATCAGCAGTTAAAGTTATCTTCCCGTTTAGAAAAGTTGCATCAAGTCCAAGATCTTTAGACTCGACATCTTCCCAATGAATTTGCTCATTTGCACCGCTTGTAGGCGCAACTCCGGGGGCTAAACTACCTGCAAAAGAATAATCCTGACTACCCGAAATCGTAGTTACATAAGGATAATAATTACCTTCTAAAATATCCTGGTTTCCGAGTAAACCCCATGACGCGCGAATTTTTAAATCCGACACAGTTGATGATAAAGGCTGAAAGAAGGGTTCTTCTGAAACACGCCATCCTGCTGATATGGATGGATAGACTCCCCAGCGAAGACCTGGAGAAAAGCGTGATGATCCGTCGTATCTAAGAGTACCTTCTATCAGATATTTGTCATTATATGCATAATTTACTCTGCCAAATACTGATTGTAAAGCCAACTCAGATGATGTGCCACTTGTTTTCTGTCCTGTTGCAGGTCCTGCATTCAATTCACTTAATGAATTGTTGAGGAAGGAATTTCTAAATCCATTTAAAAAACTATACTTGGTATACTCCTGTGAATATCCGCCTAAAACGCTAAGGTTATGCTTACCCAGTGTCTTATCATATTGCAAAAGTGCCTGCGCTGTAATCACATTCGTGTTGTCAACAGCAGAGGTTAAGGAATTAGGCCCCAGGTAAAGTGTTGGCTCTCCATTAGTCCAATCATAAAACTGAATGTCTTTTATAAATGACCGTGATTCGTTAAGTGAAAGCAAATAACCCAATAAAGGTTTAAAATGTAGCCCCTTTATAATTTCAACGTCGGCATTAATATTTGATCTAAGATGAGAAGCTACATTCCTGCTTTGCGAACCGGTTTCTAAAAAGGCTATAGGATTTCCACCAGTGCTGGAAATACCATAATACCCATTTGAATATTTATATGGTATAATATTGCTGATGCCATAAACGCCATCAATTAGTTCTCCGAAACTGCCTTCCTGACCTGGGCTATTAGGCTCCTTAAAGTCCTCACGTGTGAAAGCTATGTTGCCGTTTACTGTAATGCGGGAATTTAGTGTGCTTGTAATTCTAAATCGAGTAGAATAACGGTTTAAGCCACTATTTTCAACTACACCATCCTGAGAAAAATATCCCAATGACAGGAAGGTTTGTGTTTTCTCAGTTCCACCGCTTATATCGGCATAGTGGCTTTGCTGAATACCTGAGCCACGATATAATAACTTTAACCAATCGGTATTAGCATAATTATCCGGATCCGATCCATCCTTAAACTTTTTAATTTCCTCATCAGTATATAATTTCGGAGAACCTTCATTTACCAATCCTTCATTATACAGCGACTGGGATTGCCATGATGGAAGATAATCAGGCAATCTCGTTGGTTTCTGCTTACCCGCATAGGCATTATAGTGTACAACAGGTTTCCCTGATTTGCCTTGCTTGGTAGTTATCAGAATAACGCCATTTGCTGCCCTTGAACCATAAATAGATGCAGAAGCAGCATCCTTTAATACGGTTACCGATTCAATATCGTTGGGATTTACATCGTTCATAGTAGATATTACACCGTCTACTATTACCATTGCACTACTATTGCCCAGGGTGCCCACTCCCCGCACATTTATTACACCCTGATCTTTTCCAGGCTGACCGCTGCCCTGCACAACCGTAACTCCTGCCATCGTTCCCTGCAAGGCAGCAGCTACATTTGTCACAGGTCTTGCTTCAAACTGTTTTGCGGTAACAGTAGATATGGAACCCGTGAGATCAATTTTTTTCTGTGTTCCATAACCCACTACAACAACATCGCTTAAAGCCGTATTCGATTCCTCTAATGAAATATTTACACTAGTACGATTCTTAACTGCGATCTCCTGTGAATTATAACCAATATGACTGATAACCAGAATTGCGTTTGAATTCGGAACGTTCACCGCAAATTCGCCATTGTCGTTTGAAGTCGTTCCTGTATTTGAACCTTTTACATTTACATTTGCAGCTGCGAGCGGACTTCCTTTACTGTCTACTATTCTTCCTTTTACCAGAATATTTACCTGTTGATAATTCGAATTCAGATTCGCTGGCTCATACGGTGCAGCATTTACCTGAAGGGTAGTGATTAGACTGAAGGTGACCAACAGAATACCAGCATGCATTACTACCTGATTCATTATTCTTCCCGCAACGTGTTTGGAAGAACAAACTTTAGGTTCAGTGTACGCAAAATGACTTTTCAACATAAACATAATAAACAGTTTTTAGTTTGGAATCCGTCTCGTTAGAATTAAATGATTAATTAAAGAAAGTTCAAAAACTATCTTAGAGGCATTTTCAGAAGGGGACGATTAGTTATTATTTCAAGGTTACGATTGCACCGCCCGCAACCTGTACTCATACCTTGAAATTGTATACTATAGCAAAAGAAAGTGTTCTTTTATATTTAAAGATTAACGATAATCGGGAAAAGATGTTTTATCTTCTTGCAAACAACCGTATTGATTCGCCGCGTGCCTGGGAATTTAAGTACTAAAAAAATGTCAGTGCTCTTTAAGGTTCAATAGTTGAAGATTCCGGGGGATATATCTTTAGGCGTTTCTCCAGGTTTGCTGTATTGCAATCGCAAACTGTAATAAATTCCGCCCCTTTCATTATAATTTAACGAAATAAAATGGAACCCTTTCTGTAGCGCAACCCCGCTGCTTTTTTGGAGTGCACTGTGAATACCATCATTATCTATAACGGTTTTATTATCTATACTCAAGACACTTCCGTGGTCCGAGGTAAGAAAGAAATTATAAATACCCGTTTCAGGAATATTTATATAACTGATGTATTGCAGACCGAAAGTAGAAGAATGAATATCGTGAGGAACTGAAATACTATCCAGTATATAACTTTTGGTTACAGTGCTTCTTTCCATTTTCTTCATAGATCTAAAAGAACCTTTATGATAGATGCATTTCACACCTTTTTGCAATGTTTTACTAACATGAACGGGAGGCATAAATGATACTTTTTCATACCGCAGATCATATACTTCACTCCTGTTACCTTCAGGTGTGAATGCTACAAGTTTGATATTTGTTGATGTATTGATAAATAACGGTTCCGGTAACACAGGTGAATTTGAATCCGGCACCGATCCATCTATGGTATAATGCACCACCAGGTTTGGCAAGGGCTTTTTAATTATCAATAGCGTACTGTCTGTGAATACATTATTTTCTGCAAATCCTTCAAGGTTTGGCAAACGATAATGCACCTTCATTTTGTCCCATCGAACGTAATGGGCTGCTAACCTCGCAAGATATGCACCATAATCCTTGTGATTGGTCCAAACCATTTCGGACAGTGCAGTCATCCTTGGCATGGTCATAAAATCAGCTCTATTTTCTGAAGGAATACTTTCGGTCCACACATTTGCCTGAGCGCCGATGACCTTCTGTTTTTCAGCTGCTGATAATTCCGGGGGCATTGGGTTGAAATTGTAAAGATTATATAGTGTACTTCCATCCTGCAACATGTCAAAATACAATGGATTTATTGGCGACACAATCATATTATTACCGTTCGCTGCAGCACTTTTAGGAATACCGGGAATCCATGCCCGCCAAAAATTAAGAATAGCGGTAGAATCTATTGACCCTTCCAAAATATCATCCCATCCAAGTAACTTTTTTCCGTGTTTTTCAAAATATTTCTGCAGGCGTGTTATAAAGTATGCCTGCAACTGATCTACATTCTTTAAACCTTCTTTCTTCATTAAATCTCTGCATTCCGGTGTTTTTGCCCAGCCTCTTTTAGATACTTCGTCACCACCTATATGAACGTAAGGAAAAGGGAATAAGTCAATGATCTCCTTAAATACATTCTCCGCAAATTCAAAAGTGGATTCCCTGCATGGACATATTGGCGTGGAGAAATCATTTTTACTTTTATTTTGAGTAGCCAGAAACGGGTATGCATTAATAGCTGCCATCATATGGCCGGGCATATCAATTTCAGGGATGATATCTATGTGTCTACTTGCTGCAAATGAAATAATTTCCCGGATATCTGATTGAGTGTAGTAGCCGCCGTACAAAGTTTTATTGTCTTTGTAAATTATATGTTGAGTATCAATTGTGAAATCGGGATTTAATTTGGATTGTTGTATGCAAAATGAATCATCACCATTAAATGTTCGCCATGCGCTTGTTTCGATCAGTAGTGGATATTTTTTTATTTCAATCCTCCACCCTTGATCATCTGTAAGATGCAAGTGAAGTTTATTCAATTTGTATATTGCCATCCGCTCGATGAATTTCTTCATATACTCAACTGAAAAGAAGTGTCGGGCCACATCGATATGCATCCCGCGCCATGCAAAAGCGGGACTGTCCGTTATATCTGCCCCTAAAATACTTAGCCCTGATTTTTCACTGGTATTCTGAATAACCGGCAGCATTTGCCGTAAAGTTTGAATACCCCAGAATATACCAGCAGGCCCTGAAGCAGAAAGCATTATCTGTTCAGAACCGATTGATAAATGATAAGCCTCGTCAGAAACAATGCTTTTGTCTTTTTTAAATACGATACAATTTTCACCAACAACACTTCCTCTTTGCAGGGAAATACCGGAAATGTTTTTTATAATATCGGCTAGTTGATTGAATTCATTTTCAAATTCATCCTTCGCAAATACAACTCTTGTATTATTATTTAATTTGAAACTACCCACTCGTGGCTTAACATCAGAAGGAAAAGGTATAATAGGATAACTAAGAGGAATTGAGGTTCCCTGGCTATAAAGGGGTCCTTTCAATAAAAATAGCAGTACAATAGCTGTTGTAATAGATTTTATGCTACAAAATTTATCCTTCACAAGAAATAGCGCCATATCGCCAGATGGCTATTTAATTTTTTTCAATAATAAGATCCAATCGTTTCCACGTTTCATTTCACCTGGCGGCGTAAATTTTTCAATTGAGCGTGTGCTGAATATACCAATGTCTGTAAACGCCCCCGTACGGGGATTATACCACTTTGCCTGCGCTTTACTTCCATCTATATTTTTTAAATCTACACTGAACCACGCACCCTCAGGAGAGTATACCATTGCATAGCTCCCATCAGAAGCACGTACTGCCGCAATATGCGATTCAAGCTCATTTGTAATGTGGCAATTGTAAAAAGTTGATGATAATATACCCTGATTGGGAATCCGCTTTTCAAAGGGAAATATTTTTAAAAGCCGCATTACATTTTTCATTTGCAACCGACCGGTGTCAGACAGAGCATATTTCCAGCTGTGATCACAATCCTCCGTAGTTGAATCAAAAGAATAGATACAACTATTACCATACGAAAAACCACCTGCTCCGGCGAAAATCGTTTGATATGCCTGAACCCGGACTAACCAGGCATCGACTGCCGGCTTTATCCATTTACATCCTTCATACCAGGGTTCAAGGTTGACTGTAGGTTTGCTGGGATTCAATGCATAATCATATTTCACAGCAGTTACTAATACATCTTCGCAGTTGTTCCAACCTCTGTAACCTACCTGGCTGCTGTTGAAATCGCACCATTCAGCATTATGAAACCACGCAGATGATGTCCATCCTCCAGCAGGATGATATGTCATGTAAGTAGTAGAATAATCCGCCTTCCCGTCAAATTTATTTTCGTTGTTAACTCCATCTGCAACTCCCTCGGCTATTGCATTCCACCCTTCGAATTCCATGGGGCCTAATTTAACCGTATCGTCTGGAGCCATGTCTATTCCACTACACCAGATTATATTGGGTTTATCTTTAAGAATATGTCCAACAGATTGACCGTATTTATAAGCTTCTTCCTTTGTTTTAATAAAGGGCAATGATTCATCTTTTCGGACCGGCGGACCATACACAAGAAGAACATAAAATCCCCGTTTTGCACATTGATCTATCACCCACGATAAATGGTTCCAGTATGCTGGATTCAGGTGAGTCGCATCATCGTTTATATAAGGTGCATCACCGTAAAAATTCTTTTTTTCTTTGCCAAGCGCCCATCCTGAAGCAGTAAACAACTGTATCACGGAAAAGCCGGCTGATTTAGTATTATCAAGATAAAACTCTACATCTTCTTTACTTAAATTCTGGTGCAGCGCCCATTCAGTTGATCCGAGCCACAGAAATGGCGTGCCATCTTTATGTTCAATAAAATGACCGTCTGAACTTGTTTTCAGGGGTCCGTGTTCTTTCCATGGCTGACTGAAGCCTAAAGCTGTAACGAACAAAAAAATAATAAGAAATATATATCTCATAGATGATTGTTAGGGTACTATTCTGATGAAGGTTCGACGCCAACTTTTTTCATAACCTGCTGAATGCCATTTAAAATATTTTGCTCAACGCTTTCGTCAAATGGTCCGGGCATAACATAATATACCATGCTTTCTTTTGCTTCATAACCCCCTTCTTTGAGAATACGTTTCGATGGAATATAACACATTACCTCATCAGAATACGCAGCAACAAAAAGGTTTTCATCCGCAAACTTCTTTTTCGCCCATAAGGAATAGTCAACTACAACTTCACCTGCTAATGCCAGGATGGTTAGATCCTTGCTAAAGCGGATAGCGTGAATCGGGTAATGATATTTACTCACATCATACCCTTTATTATAGGCTAGAATCATCAGCTTAGCCCGTCGTTGCGCAAAGGGATTGGTGCTTACAATTTCTTTTTGATAAAATGCGAGGTCAAAAGGCGGAAAATTCAAATCTATATTTGCGTATTCAGCACTTATCGGTGCGCGAACAGGTTTGAGATCGCCGCCGAGCGCTTGCCTTACAGCGATTGCCAGAGTCTTCCCATGTTGAACAGCATCATTAGTTGTTCCCCTGGGAAAAGGATCTATGTCTCCAGCGCAACCAAGAAAAAAGAGAGCAGTAGATCCAGGATACATTTTTTCCAATTCTATTTGCGCATAACCCGCGTAGTCTCCGCTGATCATCAAATTATCACTATCTAATGTTGTATTGTGGCATGCATAACCAAATAAAATAGCTTTCACGGCTCCATCAGGCGTAGCAACTTTAAGTATAGGCACGTCGTAATCAACCGGCCTGTAAGTAATTTTGGGATCCCTACGGTTTCTTGCAAATTCAGTTTTTCCATGAACGCTCCAAACTTTCATGGGCGTAAGATTCTTCATACCCATTTCCACAGCTTCAACAATATCTTCAATCAGTTTATGACTGTATAAGCTTATATTACGCATGTCCTCAGTCGAGTAATCAAACATACCTGCTGATGGCCATACAGGAGGTCCCGAATGTGTATGCGAAGAATTTAATACCAACTGTGAACGAGTAATCCCATATTTTTTTTCAAGTCGATCTGCTATCACTTCTGATACTTCATGTGATAATCCTAGTAAATCGGTGGTAACAATTATAACTCGGCTGGTGGCGGATTCCTCAAATACGAGTGCCTTTACCCAAAGATCGTGAGCAACACCAATTCCCGGTTCTTTGCGTGCCATATATCCATTCATCCACAAAGGTTGATAGTCCGGAGTGATAACTTTCCGTCCAATTCCAACTTTCATATCTCCTGCCCATGTAAAAATTGGCAACTGCAATAATAATATGACCCAAATCATGTGAGGAATTCTATTCATCGACTATATTATTTTGGATTATCAATAACCTTCTGGTATTTCCAGCATGCTTAATATTCAATTTTAAATGCGGCAGCATTTTTCAACCCATTATTTTCACGCAAGGCCAATGGTATTTTAATCTCCAATTTGTTATTAACGAATTTCCATTTCAAAGTTTGCCTCACCCCCATTAAAGTAACTTTGCGAACATTCTTTATATCGTTAAGGGGAATATTTATTACGGCCGGAAAATGCACCTGATTGGTATCAGAAAGCATAAATACAAATTGCACAGGCTTATTCTTCAGTTTTGTATAATAGAGATTATCCGCAGAATAAGGTTTGACAAACTCGGAATTGTAAATCCCTTCACCATTTATTTTCATCCACTCGCCAATGCCCTGCAATCTTTCATATGCAACAGGATCCCAGTCTCCATTGGGTCCTACTCCTATATTTAACAGGAAATTTCCGCCACGTGAAACGACCTTTACCAATAGCGCTACAAGCTGATGAACCGACTTATACTGGTCGTGCGGAACAAAGGCCCACGAATTACCCATCGTCATGCATGTTTCCCATGGATAAGAAAGTGGATGATCAGGGATGGTTTGCTCAGGAGTTTTATAATTTTCGAATTTTCCTGGTACAGAGCGATCCACCATAATCAAACCTGGTTGATGTTTACGAGCCATTGATGCAATGTTGGCCATGTTGATGTCTTCATTATAACCATCTTCGCCCTTCACTCTTGGCCTGACTTGTCCTCCATCTAACCATAAAATATCAACTTTACCATAATCTGACACCAACTCTTCAATTTGATTGTATGTGAAATCTTTGAATTTCTGCCAGCGTTCAGGATACTTTTCAGGATCGTAATTCGCGCCACCATCTTTCGGCGGAAAATAGGGCCACCAGTAATATTCAGTATGCCAGTCAGGCTTTGAAAAATATGCCCCAACCATAAAATCCTGCTTTCTAAATACATTGAAAATTTCCTTAGTTACATTACTTCTGGGATTAGAGGAAAAAAGTGTTTTAGAATCTGTAATCTTATAATCGGTTTGTTTGGTATCAAACATGGAAAATCCATCATGATGTTTAGTGGTAAATACCATATATCGCATCCCAGCTTCTTTCGCCGCCTTTGCCCACTTCTCAGGATTGAATTGAACAGGGTTAAATGTACTATTGAGGTTCTCATACGCTTTTTTATACTCAAAGTAATTTTTACCAGCCGGACCCTTCCGCTCGTTCCAGCCTAAATCCTGAGGATTTAATGTCCAGCTTTCGACTACACCCCATTGACTGTATGGACCCCAATGCATAAACAATCCGAATTTCAAGTTCTGCCACTCAGTTATGTTTTTCCTCACTTCGCTTTCGTCCGGCGGCACATATTTATTGTCGATTTCATCTTGCGCCAAACAGGCCAAATGGAGTATAAATAAACCAAGTATCAAACTAAATTTCTTCATGCTATACATTTTGTCTTGACTAAGTTTTAAACCTTTCTTTTAGCTATTTTTTACATCTGGTTGAATGGGTGAATGATTGAGGAAAGCCCAACTTCTTTGTAAAAGAAGCTTTTATTTCAGATCTAAAGATTAACAATAATCTAAAAAAGATGCATTATTTATTATAGCCTTACTTAACACACGCTTGTTAGTAATTTACTCCATGTAAAAAAAAATATACTACATTAATATAAACCATCGTTGGACTACTTTGCATTCCATATACCATGAGTGTCAATAAAAATATTGGTAACCGCAAAGATGTCATTTAATATAAATTTAGAAGGAAAAACAGTTGTTATTACAGGGGTATCGTCGGGAATTGGTGCAGGGATAGCCAAACTTTATGCCCAGGCAAATGCAAATATTTCCGGATGCGCGTTGGAAGATCCTGATGACGAAAGTGTAAAAAATTTTATTCAGACAATCGAGGAAGAATCAGGCAAAACTCCATTGTATGTGCAGGCTGATGTAACCATTAAATCAAATCTGGAAAATTTTATAAGCAAAACCATTGAAAGGTATGGGGGGATTGATATTCTTGCGTCCAATGCCGGATCAAATATTTATAAGGGTATAGAATTTTGCAATAGGGAAGATTGGTTATACAATATGAATCTGAATATGGAAGCGCATTGGAATATTGCATGCTTATGTAAACCTTATCTAGAAAAAGATGGATGTGGTATAATTCTGATTAATACTTCCTGCCATGCGTATAACACTTTACCCGGAAGCTTTCCCTATAATATTGCTAAAACAGGTTTAAGAGCACTTGTTCAAAGTCTTACATTGGAATGGAGTCCTGCGATACGAACTGTAGGGATCGCACCAGGTTTTACTGACACTTCTTTGGTAAAAGAATGGTTTGATACATTTCCTGATCCCGCAGCCAAAAGAAAAAGTACTTTAGATGCCTTTCCACTTAAAAGGCTTGGCACAGTCGAAGAAATAGGCGGATGGTTTGTATTTCTTTCCAGCAAATACGCAGCTTTTGCCGCTGGTCAAACTTATCTGATAGACGGAGGAAATTCTGCACTAATGATGAATCCATTATAACACGGTAAAATGCACATAATTCAATTCTTAAACAAACATAATCACCGCGCCATCGGTGTTGTGGAAGAGGATAAAGTAAACGTATTAAGAAATTTCAGAAGCACTTATGAACTTTTCTTCAGTGCTGACAGTAATCTTAACCCCGAAGAAGTAGTATCCATGCATTTGTCTGGAACTTATGAAGATTATGATTCCATTGTTCTTTCAAACCGACTACTTGTTCCACTTTCACATCCAGATAACTACCGGACCTGGATTACTGGGACTGGCCTTACGCATTATGGAAGTGCAGATTCCAGAGATAAAATGCATCAAAAAATTTCAACTTCACGGCGGGATGAATTGACTGATTCAGTCAAAATGTTTGAAATGGGAATGCGAAATGGTAAGCTAATCAATAATGTTCCGGGAGTGCAGCCTGAATGGTTTTACAAAGGTAATGGCTTCACAATTGTTAATCCTGGACATCCGGTTCAAGCACCAGCATTCGGGTTGGATATGGGTGAAGAGCCGGAGATAGCAGGGATTTATATAAATGATATCAATGGAACTCCAAGGAGAATAGGTTTTGTTTTAGGAAATGAATTTTCCGATCATAAAATGGAAAAAATTAACTACCTGTATCTTGCACATTCCAAATTAAGACATTGTTCATTTGGCCCCGAGTTATTTTTAGGTACACTTCCTGATTCCATTTCCGGATTGACCCGAATCATAAGAAATGGCAAAACTTTATGGGAAAAAGAATTCTTAACCGGCGAAAACCATATGACTCACAACATTGCCAATTTAGAATATCATCATTTCAAATACGAACTTTTCCGTCAGCCCGGAGATGTTCATGTTCATTTTTTTGGAACATCAGTATTAAGTTTTACGGATGAAATAGAACCACGAGACGGCGACATATTCGAAATAGAATCAAATTGTTTTGGAAAAAGTTTGAGAAATACTTTAAACATTAAGAAATCTGTCGCAGATGGATGAATCAGTTTCTGACAAAATTCAAAACCGGGCTAATTATAATTACTCTTACATAGTTATCGTAAGTGTGATTGCCGCAATGGGCGGACTTCTTTTCGGGTATGATTTGGGGATTATTACGGGTGCTATCCCATTTCTCCAACGTCAATTCAATATCGATGGCTTTTCGCTGGGATGGGTTGTCGCAATTTTTGAGTTGGGATGTATGGCTGGAACTTTTTTGACAGCTTATTTAGCAGACAAATTAGGAAGAAAGAAATCTATGCTCTGCATTGCTGCTTATTTTATAGTGACTACTACCGGGGTTGCATTTTCACAAAATACTTTTCAACTTACCATAGGGCGTTTTTTGCAGGGGGCAGGAGTCGGGGCTGCGTCCATCCTGTGTCCTATGTACATTGCAGAAATAGCTCCCTCAAAGATAAGGGGGAGGTTGGTATCAATCAATCAGCTTACCATTATTCTGGGAATACTATTGGCAACAATCGCAAGTTATTATTATGGTGATCCGGACAATCTGGAAAGCTGGCGGTGGATGTTTGGTTTTGCTATAATTCCTTCAATTGTTTTTTTCTTTGCACTAAATGTTATTCCGGAAAGTCCCCGGTGGTTAATTAATAAAAATTATGACATAAAGGCTAAATCAACTCTGCTCAAAATAGGTGATAGCAGATTTGCAGAATATGAATTTGAACAAATACAAAAGTCGCTTTCTAAAAAAGAAAAGGCTATTACATATAAAAAAATGTTCACTAAACCTATCCTCCCAGTTTTGATGATGGGGTTTGGAATAGCCACAATACAGCAATTCAGTGGATCGAATAATGTTACCGCATATCTCCAGGTAATTTTTGAAAAGGCCAATATAAGTATCCGCGATGGC
The DNA here is from genome assembly GCA_035525775.1 of Flavitalea sp. GTDB lineage: Bacteria > Bacteroidota > Bacteroidia > Chitinophagales > Chitinophagaceae > Flavitalea. Next base: position 1,923 of record DATLDR010000036.1, on the reverse strand, counting down.
TTATTCAACGCCGTTTTTGTAGGCCTCATTTTTTTTATATTTACGATATTAGCCATATTCTTGATTGATAAAATAGGCCGTAGGAAACTGATGATCTTCGGCACCTTTTTCATGGCTGTTTTTCTTTTCCTTCTTGCATGGTCATTTAATAGCTATGCCATTAACGGAAAAATCGTTTTTGTGTTTGTATTATGCTTCATTGCAACTTATGCATTTACCCTGGCGCCCGTAACCTGGGTGCTTTTGTCTGAAATTTTTCCAAATCGTGTTCGGGGCCGGGCACTATCATTGTCATCCGCGGTCTTGTGGCTGTCTTGTTTTTTAGTGGTTTTGGTATCACCTTATCTTTTAAAAATAAGCCCCGTAATAAATTTTATAATCTTCGGTGTATTTAATCTTTTCGGTATGTTGTTTTTCTGGCGATTTGTTCCTGAAACAAAAGGCAAATCATTAGAACAAATAGAAACGATGTTGATTAAATAACCACACTTCTTAGGATTGTAGATAACACTTTTATGATAATTACAAATATTGAAACTGTTGTTGTTAATGCTCAAATGCGTAATTGGATCTTTGTAAAGGTTACCACTTCTGTACCTGGATTATATGGCTGGGGGGAAGCTACCCTGGAATGGAAAACGCGTGGAGTTGTTGGTACTATAGAAGATTTGAAGGTGCTGCTTATTGGAAAAGACTGCCGTGATATAACTCTTCTTACCGAAATAATGAATAAGCACAGTTTCTGGAAGTTGGGTGTAATTGGAAAAACCGCAATAAGCGGTATTGAGATTGCTTTGTGGGATATTAAGGGTAAATGGTTAGGTGTGCCCGTATGGCAGTTACTAGGAGGAAAAACGAGAAATACTGTAAGAACGTATACGCATTTAGGGATGGGTGAGGAAAATGATGTTTACTCCACCTTTGAAACAACCAGCATTACTGAAAAAGCTATAAGAGTTATTGAAAGCGGTTATGATGCACTGAAAGTTGTTTTCATACCATACATCAATTATTCCGCCTCAATAAAACAAATCAGGCATGTCGAAAATATGATGGGGCAGTTGAGAGAAACTGTAGGGGACGAAGTTGACATTATGATTGACTTTCATGGCCGACCAGGTTCCGCAAGTGCAGCGCTTCAATTCATAAAGGTATTAGAGCCATTTAACCCGTTTTTTGTGGAGGAGGTTATTCAACCACATCATGTTGATGCATTAAAAGATATAAAAAATAAATTGACCTGCCCTTTAGCGGCCGGTGAACGACTAATATCATATGCTGAATTTGAACCCTTTCTACAAAAACAAGCCATAGATATTGCACAACCCGATTTGTGCCATTGCGGTGGCTTTACTGAGGCCATTCGTATTGCTGCGCTTGCAGCAATCAAGGGCGTAGGAGTAGCTCCTCACAATCCATTAGGACCCATTGCAGGGGTTGCTGCTATTCATTACGATTTTGCTATACCGAATTTTATTATACAAGAAAAAATGGATGCCATACCCTGGTTTTATGATGTTGTTGAAGGGCAACCTGAATTTATAAAAGGATATATCCAACTGCCAGACAAACCTGGATTGGGTATAGAAGTAAACGAAAAGTTAGCTGCAAAATATCCCTATAAGCAAGAACCAGTAGGTATTATTGAAGCCGCCCGCATAAGTGATGGAACAGTGGTTGACTGGTAATGAATTAAAATCACCTCATTTTTTAAATATGAATTTAACAGGAATGAATTTCGTTGGCTACCAAACCAGCAAAAATAGAAATCATTCATTCCAGGCATTTGCACTTTTAATAAATGCTTTCCTGCCGGAAACCACAAAAATCGCTATTCGCTACGAACCTCATCTTATTCTTTATGCTGCAAGTGAACGATTGGGAGTAAGTGGAAATATCTTAATACAATACCCATTAACAGGA
>DATLDR010000024.1:0-20459 GCA_035525775.1 Flavitalea sp. | reverse complement strand
TCCTTATAAACAAGAACCCGCCGGTATTATTGAAGCAGCCCGCATAAGTGATGGAACAGTAGTGGACTGGTAATAAATTTTAACCATTTCATTTTAATATGAATTTAACCGGAGTGAATAAAATGCATGCATACACTAACTAATATTAAAATTCAAAGTGTCGGGAAATCGCACTGCACTTTAGGTGAATCTCCTGTTTGGTGTGAAGCAAATCAAACTTTATTCTGGGTTGATATCCTGGAAAATATCATCTATTCATATCAAGCCGAAGAAAAAAAAATTAACTCCTGGAAGGTTCATGAACATGTTGGTTTTTTTGTTGTGATGAGCAATGGCAACTTGGTTGCAGGTTTGAAATCAGGCCTTCATCACGTCTATTTAAATAATGACGGCAAAGCGCACACTGCAAGGATTGACCGGATTGACAGTGAAAATATTAATATAAGATTCAATGATGGTATGATTGATTCCAAAGACAGGATCTGGTGTTGTACGATGGATATGAAGGCTAAAAATCCTTTGGGAAAATATTATCGTTATGATACTAATTTAAATAGATCTGTAATAGATGAAGGTTATACCATTGCAAATGGTCCTACATTGAGTCCTAACGAATCTATACTATATACTGTTGAGACTTTTGGCAATGACCAAATTCCAAAAGGGGTATATGCATATAACTTAACTTCTTTTGATTGTATTAATAAACCAAGAAAGTTGTTGATTGATTGGACAGGAAAGAACACTTCACCGGATGGTATTGTTTCAGATCACCATGGCAACTTATGGATAGGTGAATTCGGTGGTAATGTATTGCGGTGTTACTCTCCCAACGGACAGCTTAAGTTAGAACTTGCTCTGCCCGCCTGGAACATTACAAAAATCGCCATCCGCTACGCTCCTCATCTTATAATTTATGCTGCAAGTGCAAGGTTGGGAGTTAGTGAAAACATTTTAGGACAATACCCTTTAACAGGAAACATACTGGAAATTACAGGCATCGACGAATACCAGCATTTGAAAAATTAGCCTGTATTGTCTCGAGTCGTCCCCATAACACTTGTTTACATAAGTAAAACACAGGTAGCAGGTATGGTAGCCGTGCGCACACTCAAGATGTCATTAAATTTTTCGTAGAAAAGATCAGATTCCTGCGTTATATTTTTTACAAGACCGGCGTCAAAACCGATATTAGCTTCTTCGACCTTTCCAAATACATCCTTAGCAACTTGCATTAGTATGAATAAAAAATAAAAAGATGAGGAACAAAGCTAAAATCACACTTACATGCTCAATCGTAATTCTTCTTTGTACATCTGTTTATATCATGAAGCAGACAACTATTCTGGGCACAAAAAAAGTAGGCCCACAGCCTGACGGCAGTATTTTAGTTCCGTCAAACCAGCTTTTACGACCGGTGGGATTTCAGGTTTCCCTGCCGGGCAGGCCGGTTGATTTGGCGCTCTCTCAGGATGAGAAGTTGTTGTTTGTTAAAAACAATGCATCCCTTGATCTTATACGAGTAAATGACAGAACGATTTTGCAGTCACTGCCTTACAAACACAGCGGCGCTTCGTTTACCGGGATTTGTCTTTCTCCCGATGGCCAGCGGGCGTATGTAACTGATGCAACTGAACATATCAATATCGCTGAACTGGAAGAAAATATTCTGCACTGGAAGGGATCAATTACTTTACCGAAGCCGGCAATAGGAGGCTACCCTGTTCCGGGTGGACTTGCTATGAACGGAGCGGAAGATAAAGTGTATGTTACTCTTAGCAGAAGTAATTTGCTGAGTGTGGTAAATTTAAAAGATACGGCTGATATTATTCAAATCCCCGTTGGAATTGCACCTTATGATGTTATCATAGCATCATCAAATAAAGCCTACGTAAGCAATTGGGGTGGTCGAAAACCAACCGAAGGAGAAACTACTTATAATACCTCTGGGTCGCAGGTATTGGTAGACATCGAAACAGGTATTGCTAATAATGGGTCAGTTTCCGTTATTGATCTGGACAAGAACATAGAGGTTAAATCTATTGAAGTGGGCTTGCATCCTGCCGGCATGATATTAAGTCCTGCTAACGACAAGTTATATGTTGCGTGTGCAAACAGCGATATCATAACGGTGATCAGTACGAAAACCGATCAGGTGATTGATACTATATCAGTACACATGCAAAAAGATATTCCCTTTGGCAGCGCTCCGAATGCCCTGGCCATTTCACCGGATGGAAAATATCTATATGTAGCAAATGGTACTGAAAATGCCATATGCGTCATACAAACAGCTACTCCATACCACGTGTTAGGATATATACCTGCCGGCTGGTATCCTGGTTCAGTTGTGCTGAATAAATCAGGCAACGTTCTTTATGTTGCCAATGTAAAAGGAGTGGGATCGCGTAATCAAAAGACGCACATGGGTGGTTATAATTCTCATGATAACCTGGGAACGGTTTCTATAATTCCTGTACCGGATAAACAAGCGCTTTTGGAAATGACAAAAATTGTACATGAAAATAATGCCTATTCGCAAATGCTAACAAAGTTACGGCCAGCAAATAGTAGCAGGCAAAAGGTGCCTGTTCCTTTGTTTCCAGGCCAGCCTTCTCATTTTAAACATGTAGTTTATATTATAAAAGAAAATCGCACGTACGATCAGGTATTAAGTGATATCCCACAAGGCAATGGTGATACGAGCTTACTGGAATTCGGGAAGGAAGTAACACCCAATCATCACCGGCTTGCGGAATCATTTGTTTTGATGGATAATTTTAATTGCAGTGGCCTTTTAAGCGCTGATGGGCATCAGTGGACAGATGCGGCATATGTTACGGATTACCTGGAAAAGTCGTATGATGGTTATACGCGCAGTTATCCTTTTGATGGCAATGATGCATTAGCTTATGCTAGTTCCGGTTTTATTTGGGATAATGTGTTGAAGCATGGATTATCGTTACGCGATTACGGTGAGTTTGTTGAAACCATTATCGAACCAACAACTGCAAATTTTTCAGATATCTATCAGGATTTTATAAACGGAACTAATAAAATCAGTATCCGCGCGAAAGCGACAATCGAACAACTCGAGCCTTACATATGTCCCACTTATCCCGCATTTACCAATAACATACCCGATGCCTATCGTGCCGCGACGTTTATAAAGGAATTGAAAGGATATGAACAAAATAATAATTTTCCAAATTTTATAATCATGGAGTTGCCGAATGACCATACCTCTGGCCTGGTACCAGGGCGGCCTACGCCTAAAGCGGCGGTAGCTGACAACGATCTGGCCCTTGGGCAGATTGTTGAGGCCATTTCCCATAGTAAATTCTGGAAAGAAACCTGCATTTTTGTAACGGAGGATGATCCGCAGGATGGACTTGATCATGTGGACGGCCACCGGACTGTGGGGTTCGTGATAAGTCCATATACGAAACGTGGGAAAGTTCTTTCTACTTATTATTCTCAAATAAATATGTTGCGGACCATTGAAAATATTTTGGGCATTCCCCCTATGAATCAATTGGATCTAACTGCCGATCCTATGCTTGATTGTTTTACATATAAGCCGGATTTCACACCCTATACGGCAATAAGAAATAATATTCCGCTCAATCAGCTAAACCTGGCACTTGATAAAATAAAAGGAGATGAATTATATTGGGCCAAGAAATCTTTGGAACAGGATCTAGATCGGGTAGACCAGATTGATGAGGATGATTTTAACCGCATCATCTGGCATTCAGTTAAAGGTTATGATACGCCTTATCCCATATTAGCCAGAGAGCCCCAGGATTAAATCGCTCTAAACTATAGATGATTGCTGATTCTCTTTTCATCATTTGAAAAAGTTGGACCTGTATTGTCTTGGAGACGTCCCCATAACACTTGTAAATAATTTAGAAAAATAATATGGATCCTCGATACCTAAATTATTGGCGATTTCTTTAACTCTCAACTTGGTGAATTGCAAAAGCTGGCAGGCTTTCTGGATTTTTAAATGATTGAAATATTCAATTGGGGAATAGCCCGTATTCGATTTGAACAATAAAGAAAAATAAGACATTGAAATACATGCGTTTTTGCATATGTCATTCAGGGTTAATTTGGCATCGATGTTCTTCTTCATAAATTCTATTGATTGTTCGATTGGACCTCTTTCCTTTACTTTCATTTCAATAGAAAAAATATCATCATGCAGAAAACTTCCCAGAAAATGCCATAGGAGCATACTCGAATATCCAATATTCGATTTGCCGTAACCCATTTCAAGGTTGCTGTATAATTCATCAAATAATGTAATTCTCTTCTCGCTGAAAAGGACTTTGTTCTGCTTAATATTTAATTTGTCCAGCAGTGCCGTTGCAATAAGCATAGAAGATGAACCTTTGAAATGAAACCAATAAATTGTCCAGGGATCATTTTGGTTGGCTCCATATGAATGCGGGCAACCTTCCGGAATTGCGATAAACTCATTAGCATTGACTTTAAACCTTTTATCATTTATATTGAGCCAGCCCGATCCCGAAACACAATAAATTAAAATACTTTCATTAGCACCCTTTTTCCGCTGCCGGTAATGAAACTCGGCCTTAGGATAAAAACCAATGTAGGTTAAATGCAAGGAGCTATATATTCCGGATTGAGCAATGCGGTCTGTTACTACCTTAGGTAATTGAATTGATCTTTCGCCTGTAAAACCCTTTCTTTTTTTCAACATAATCTTCTATTCAACTCAGATTACATTAGTAGCAAAGTCTTCGAATTCATAAATAACACTCGCTTCCTCAAAGGTACCAAAATGACTAAACAGCAGATGTTATTGTGGATGAAAGTAAACTAGAAAAAACAACAAAAATGAAAACTTTTACTTTTTGATCCACTATCTTGGCAGCATCTGGCTTTATTCGTTTTTTGCAAAAATGTAAGCCAAATTAACAAATATCATCTTCGTATTCCTGAATAACAGGATTTGGTTGAAGATTATATCACTTTTAGAATCTCTACATCTTGCTAACTATAGGAAACCGCAATTACATAAAGCTAGTTCAGGTCCGGCCAGCTTATTCAGTATGAGGCAGGACCATGTTCCCTTTATAATAATCAATGGCTCTTCACGGAAATAGAACTTATACTTTTAAGGAACTGGAACTCATTTCATAAGTGATACCGCAAATTCATCCAGCTCGCTTATGTATTCATATTAATAACTTCTCTGCCATAAAGCCGCTAATTCGCTTGCTTTGATATTACCTGATTGATTGCACTTTTCCAGATGATGGATCAAACCTTCGGTTTGTTTTATAATACTCGTTATATATAATTGATCGGCGGCGACTTGTGACTCTATTGGTAGCAATACCAGTTTTTTATCTTTCTTTAATTGGCGGCGGTTGTAAATAGCCTGAACACCTCTAAGAATTAATTCTGCATGTTTTCCTTCATAAGTATCTTCCAATCCCCGCTGCTGTAATAATGTGTAAAAATTTTGCACCTGCTTCAAACAATCAATTTTCTCTTTTGGTGTTTGAATCGTATCCTGCTTTTCACGCAATGCATCGATATTCCAAAATGCTTCATCATTATGAATTAGCAAATTCCGGGATTCGTTCAAAGAACTGCCTGGTGGCAATGGCAATGATCCTCCCATGCCGATGCATACATATATTTCTTCGTTGTAGTTCTCAGGGTTCAAAAAAACATATTGCGAAGTAAAATTCTCTGTACGTTTATTATTTATTTTAACAGAAGTGATCTTACCGTTTCCAATAGTAGTGATATAGACTTTTTTCTTTCCAAAAGATACTGGAAAATGCTGCTGAAGTTGACCAATTGCACCTGGAATATGCGGATAAAGCATCAGCCCATCACATTTGTACTCGTATTCAAATAAACCTCGCATAAAACCACCGGGCGCACCCCACGCATCATATATACAATTCACAGGTAAGTGAGGCTGATATTCTTTCGCGCCAAAATCAGTAAGCGAATTGTCTAATCGAAATCGATAGGCTCGGTTTAATATTACTTCGAATGCTTCTTTTGCATCGTCAAAGGCATTTACCCGGTAATATCCAATTTGCATGCGAGCCTCACATGTTGTCCAATGTCCACCATTTACCCATGTGCCGAAAGAGAATAACCCCGTCGTATCATACATATCGTCATAGGAAGGATAGTTAGGTAAAATCAATTTATGTCGACGGAGCAATGGAATTGATTGAATTTTACGATAAATTCTTTTCGCTTGCTGATCGTTTACAATGCGAAATGCCATGGCATCATGATTCGGAGTCGTTTCAAAATATCCATGTTTGTCCGCACCATATTCACCATGCTTCGTTCCATCTTTATCAAGAGAGCGAATAAAATATCCTTCATTAGTGATAAAATTTGATAGTCCTGTCTTTACTTTTTCTCTCCTTTCTGTATATAGTGAAACTTTTTCGTGGTTACCCACCATTTTTTCCACTTCAATTAAACGATTGAGTGCGGCAATATAATTCACAGAAATTTCAGCGAGGTATGACATCTCATAAGAACCATCAGGGTTTTGTTTACCCGAACCTGCATAGCTTGGAGCCAGCAAGTTGCCAGCAGCACCAACCAAAAAAATATTTTTCAATGGATCCCGGCGAGTATCAATGAAATCCGCGGCCGATTCGAGTAAGGGTAGATAATATGTAATTTCAGTCGTATCTCTTCTAATGAGCATGAGTTCAGACTGCAATAAAATACCCGCAACGGTGAAACCAATACCCCAGTCGTGAATATTTACCCGTGCGTCACCTTGTTTACCATAGTATATGGAAGGTGAAGCACAATCCACTAACGCACCCTTTGGTGGTACAAAATTATTCTTGTCATTCCTTACACCGTTGCCAATCACATTAAACCACAATGCCTGCGAATTATAAACAAAAGTTTGGTATGCTTTATTCATAAAAGGAAGCATCGTATAAGTAGGGCCGAAAGAATTTTGGATCCACCACATATTCCATGACGGCCCCTCCACAAATCCATTCCACCAGGGCTCATACAAAAAGGAAAGATTTTCCAATACGGGATCGGGTTCCATCATCCGGTATGCCTGGTCAAGTAAATGCAGGTATGATGTATCGCCTTTCCCGGAAAAGTAAATTCCTTTGTATTCAGAAACGTCTATTTTACTGCGTTGCTTTTGCGAAAAAATGGGTGAAAAGGCGAGAAAAAAGAGCCAACATAAAAATATTCTCATACTACTTATCCAGTTATTAGCTATTTAAATGAACAATTGAAGCAAATTATCAAGGCGTACATACACTAACAAACCTGGATGGTTTCAATGCCCAGCAAGTTTCCTAATTTCTTAATTTTCGTAGAAAGATGTCCAACGCCCACTGCGCAATGGTGAGCCGGCCCATGACTGTTCCATTCATTTACAAATTTACGCGCACCAATGTTGAATTTATATCGACTGTTTGTGTTTCCGATTTCCAGTATAGCACCCGGAACAGACTCTCCTTCCGCAATAAGAAAAATTATTGTCCCTTTAAAGTCCACTACAGATAAACAGGTGATTGGTCCTTGTTTCACAGCCATTTCCACTGAAAGTCCTTTTCCTACTTTACCGTGGTATACAGTCAACGGCTTAATTTTAATTTTTCCCTCCGCTATTTTAATATGGCCAGGCCCGTCATGTCCCATTAAAAGAACATCATCATTAAAATCTATAGAATAATATTCAGTGAAGGAACCCCCTGCTCCAAAGCTGTCTATAATCTTCATTGCCTGCGCGTTTTTAATTTCAAACTCACCAGCAACCGGTACTGCTTTACTTGTAAGCAATGTAGTCCCAAGTATGATCGACGTCATTGTACTTTCATTCTCAGCATTTCCTGTTCCTTTATAATAATAAGCCATGGAGCCAAGGTTATACTTAGCAACAATCTTATCTAATGCAACAGAGGTAGCAGCAGCTCTTTCCAATTCTTCAATTGAACAATCTGGTTGTACATCGAACACATTATAAAATTCATTGACTCTTTCATGTATTAAATCTGCGCTGACTGACCTTCTGATTTCCGACAATTCATCAACTTCTATGATTTCAATATGTCCTCCGAAATATGCAAGCTGTACGGTTAAATCGGTGTACACATCCAACATGCCCGAATAATAATGACCCATTGCACCAAGGCGATTATGTTGCATAATCTTGGCCACAGTTGCCGCTTCGATCCATTCAGCAATCTCATCCCAACAACTATCATTTTCATTTAATATACCCGTCACCTGAAAAAATGGAATACCTGTTCTTTTAAATACATTAATTATTTCTGGTACCGGACACGCGGAGCAATATGCTAACCACTCCGCTGTCATTTCTGTTCGGCTCGATAAGCCATTCAAATATTTGTAATCTATGGATGCTTCAGGCGAAAGATTTAAAATAATAACGGGAACCCTGGCTATTTGCACAACTGGTAATACTGATGAAGAAAGGGAGTACGTAGTTATGTATAAAAATATCAGATCAACATCCGCCTGCCTAAACAAATGCCCGGCATCAAAAGATTTGTCAGTGTTGTCTATCAACCCCAGATTACAAATCTCCACATCGTATCTTGAAATTTTACTTGAAGCAATGTCCAAATACGATTCAAGTCTTTCTTTAAGTCCATCGAATTGTGCCCAATAGGCTTCCAGACCAATACCGAAAATCCCAATTTTGAGAGGATACTTGTTCCTGTTCATTGTAAATTAACTGAAATATAATTCATTGATTCGTAAACATACCGTCACCTATACATAAAAATAATATACTCTATGTTTTTAAGGCGAAAATCTATCTTCTAGCAATCCAGTGATTTTATATTTGATGTTATTAATAAAATACTGACTTGAAAACTGCGAAAAATTCAATGAACATCTTTATTATATCAAAAAGAGTATCGTTTGAATTATTACTGGTGATAATATTTTTAATATTTTCCCAATTTTCAACATCACAAATCCCATCACAGAACAAAAGGGAAATCAATTCTAAGGTGGAATGGCCTACAATAACTGAAACCACAAAACCAAGGGCCTGGTGGTGGTGGATGGGAAGCGCGTTGAATAAAATGGATATTACCTGGAACATGGAACAATATGCCCGCGCAGGATTAGGGGGATTTGAAATCGTTTCTATTTATGGTGTGCATGATTATGAAAAACAATTTATAAAATATCTATCTCCTCAATGGGTCAATATTCTTGACTTCACTCTAAAAGAAGCAAAGAGATTGAACCTTGGCATTGACATGTCAAACAGTAGCGGTTGGATTTTTGGTGGACCCTGGATCGGTGATAAGGATGCCAGTAAAACAATCGTTTATAAAACTTATTTTGTTCATGGTGGCGAACGTTTGCAGGACACTATTGGTTATTACCAGGAGGCGCAGATACGTACAGCAAATAACAAACACGTAAGTATCGAACAATTAGTACAACCAGTTGTTGCAAATAAAGACCTTCCATCATTGGCATTGGACAAAGTAAAATTTCCACAAAAACTACCTTTGCACTTATTGATGGCTTACGGAGAAGATGGGTCGAAACGAGACATTACGAATAAGGTTGATGTATCAGGAAAACTAAACTGGTTAGCTCCAAAAGGCAATTGGAAATTATACGCGTTGTTTCTCGGCATGCATGGAAAGATGGTGGAAAGGCCGGGACCTGGAGGCGAAGGTTATGCAGTAGATCCATTTTCAAAGATGGCCATGCGAAATTATTTTAAAAAATTCGACGAAGTTTTCAAAGGCAACAATCTATCGCAACTACGATCTTTTTGTAATGATTCATACGAGTTAGATGATGAAGGTGGTACCTCTTCCCAAGCCAACTGGACACCTTTATTTTTATCAGAATTTCGGAAAAGAAGGGGTTACGATCTACAAAATTTTTTTCCTGCACTATTTCAATCTGATAGTGTTGAAATAAACAAAAGGGTAATTTATGATTACCGGATGACCATCGATGAGCTTCTTCTGGAAAATTTCACATTAACATGGAAAAACTGGGTAGGGTCAAAAGGAAAGCTTACACGTAACCAGGCACATGGTTCGCCGGGGAACATACTTGATTTATATAGTGCGGCAGATATCCCTGATGCTGAAGGGTCAGAAATCATGCATTTCAAATATGCATCGTCTGCCAGCCACGTGACAGGAAAAAAACTGACGTCATCAGAAACTGTTACATGGTTAAACGAACATTTTCAATCATCCTGGAGGGACGTGAAGAAAGCCCTCGACCCCTATTTTCTTGGAGGCATAAACCATATTTATTATCACGGTATTGCATATTCACCTGAGAAGGCTCCGTGGCCAGGCTGGTTGTTCTATGCATCTGTCCATTTCCAACCAACAAATCCCCAATGGAAAGACTTTCATGCCTTAAATGACTATGTGACCAAATGTCAATCTTTTCTACAAAGGGGTAAGGCCGACAATGATGTTTTGCTCTATTTTCCCTTAGCAGATCGTTATTCAGATCCCGGCTCAAAATTGCTTCGTCATTTTCATCCGGGAAACCAGGAATTTGCTGAAACTGATTTTAAAAATGTTTCAGACCTGATGCTGAAGAATGGATACAGCTTCGATTTTTTTTCCGACAGGCAATTGATGAAAATATCTACTTCAGCCAACCGGTTGCAAACGGGTGGTATTTCCTATAAGGCAATTTTGCTTCCAGCAAATAAGTTGATGAGCCAGGCGTCTTTTCAAAAACTGGTTGAACTAGCCAAAAACGGCGCACAAATATTGGTGTATAAAAATTTGCCTGAAGACGTCCCCGGCCTTGCAAACCTTGAGGAGCGCAGAAATATTTATCATCAACTGATAAATCAGTTACATTTTGTTGAAGAAAACAAAGTAAAAAAAGCGACAATCGGTAAAGGTGTCTTTATATTGTCAAACAATGTAAGTGATCTATTGGAAGCTGCAGAAGTCAGAAGAGAACGACTCGTTGAAAAAGATCTTCAATATACAAGAAGAAAAAATTCAGACGGATACACTTATTTTATCGCAAACCGGAATAATATTTCAAAAGAAGAGTGGATACCGCTGTCTATAACGGCTGCCAGTGTTGCATTATTTGATCCTGCTTCATCTGCAAATGGTATGGCAAAATACAGAAAAGATTCTGCCGGCAGGCTCGAAGTACTCGTGCAACTTCAACCCTTTGGAAGTTGTATCGTCCGTACGTTTAATATGAAACAAGAAGGAAAACCTTATCCTTATATAAATCCCAATGGTTTTAAAGAAAAAATTCAGGGCAGCTGGACAATTGAATTTACAAAAGGAGGACCTGTTTTACCGGGTAAACAAATTATAACCAGCCTGGGTTCATGGACAGATTTAGCGGGTGATGATGTAAAGCGCTTTTCGGGGACAGCCAGGTACAGTATAAATTTCACAAAACCTGAAGCCAGTTCTTCAAAGTGGATATTAGATCTGGGACAGGTAAATGAAACAGCGGAAGTATTTATAAACAGAAAGCGTATTGCCACTTTGATCGGCCCGGTATATCAGGTAGTTGTCGACGATAGCTTGTTGCAAAAAGAAAATACGCTGGAAGTATATGTTTCTAATTTAATGGCAAACAGGATCATTGATATGGATAAACAAGGAATAGAATGGAAGAAGTTTTACGACATAAATTTCGCAGCGCGGGACCGGAAGAATAAAAATAAACAAGGTTTATTTGATGCCTCTGAATGGAAACCAATGTTATCGGGTTTAACAGGGCCGGTATCTCTTTTAGGAATGAAATAAAAAAGGAATTTCTTACTCGAAGAATACATGAATGCTTTCATATAGGATCACTTACTCAACCATTATGTTACACATCTGCAAATTGATTGAACCGAACCTGTTTTGTCATCGGATTACAGATTGCAGAAAATAACTTATCCCATGCACCTGGACGATTATTTACTTCTGCTCCTAAATGATCGTGATTTATCCCGTGAGTTGGATTTTAAAAAATATTGAAAGAAATCGCATATCAAATCATTAGATTCTGCTGAAGGTTCATGATGAGTACGATGTGTCATTCCTACCCTGTTTTTATATCCGAGTAATGAATTCACCTTTATTGTATGATTAAGAGGGATCCAACGTTCAGGTGGATCTTCAGATCCGCCGGAAACCAAAAATGGCCGTGGAGCCATAAGTGCATGTAATTCATGAAGGTCATGTCCCTGGCTCCGTAATAAGGCGTAAGCGCCCTTATCAGTCCCGCCAGCATAACCCCATTGCGTTTGATGTAACGCTGAATGTGCAGAATCTTTTTCAGGACCCCACGGTGGAGGATAATATCCAAGATACCATGGATCCTGATAATTTACATTTGGTCTGGATTCATCGAACACAATCCCTCCATCAGACCATGCCGCACATGAAAACTTCTCATATAAACATGAGGCAAACATCGCCCATTTGCTTCCATATGAATGGCCGGTGATACCAATTCGTGAAGAATCAATGTATGGAAGATGGGAAAGTGCATTATATGCATTAGCAGCCAGGTATCCCAGCATGGAAAGAGGTTGAACTATAGCGCTATCTGGTGTAGGGTAATATTGTCCAAAGGGTTTTGTTTTTGCCACAGGATCTGCTCCAATTGAAAATGTTGCAATGCCACGTCTTACCAGTTGAACTGCAAGATCCATATGTGCCCTGTTGCGTAAACCTAATGCCGTTTCAGGTTCGTAGTAAACGATAATAACTGCTGGCTTTTGTTTTTTCCCATCAGGTACAAGTAAATATCCGGATGACAATTCATTTCTTCGCCATTCATATTTCACACTAAACTGTGTATAATTCTCTTTATGTATTGAATCAGTTATCTGAAATTCCGGTGTCTGTATTACTTCAGGCCATGAACCCATGATATTCTGCCAGCGGTCAAAAATTTCTTTTCTTCTTTTTTTCCAATCTGAAGTCGTTTTAACTTTGCGGCCGTCGTAAAATATAAGTGGACTTTTATACGATCCAAATTCACCTGCATACTTTGCAGGTGTAGTAAAATAGGGCTTTAGTTTTTTCCATAAGGTATCCTGATATTGAGCCGAAGCAGGTCGCTTCATGACCAATACCAAAACCATTATATTCAAAAAGATAGCGACCGGTTTCATACAGGGTGGCTCATCACAATCGTTGTAAATAAAAAGTAAATAATTATATAGGGCCAAAAGATAAGAATAATTGTGCACCCCCAACAATTGTAAAAACATCTGTTCTTCTACAAATCAGTTTGCGGTTTTCAAAAAAGCAATCAGATTCCGGAGTTCATCTTTCGTCATAGACCTTTCTAAACCTTCCGGCATAAGTGAAAGACCGGAGTTCGAAAGTGAAGTAATATTTGATCGCAATATTGATTCTTCAGTACCAAATGCAGTGCGGAGCGTGATGCTGTTCTCTGTTTCTGTTTCTAACCTTCCGGATATGGACTGGCCATTTTTTGTTTGCACGAGCATCGCCTGATACGCCGGAAGCACTTCGTAATTAGGTACAAGAATGTGCAGCAGAAGTGCATCTACAGGTTGATTGTTGATGCCGGTGAGATCCGGCCCAACTTTTCCCCCGGATCCTGAATGAGTATGACATACGGAACAAACTCGCATAAATACTTTTTTGCCAGCTGCGGCATCGCCATCCTTACTTAATATACTCCTGTAATCCTGGTACACTTTCATTCTACCACCTGCTTCAAAATCTTTAAAAATTAACCCGGCTTGCTTACTTATGTCTGTGTTTTCATTTTTCAACAACCTTTCGCGGTCCATCGAAGAAATTTCAGGAGCAGTTATTACCCCTTGTTTGATGGCTGCGAATAAAACTGCAATAAATTCAGGCTTGGAAACAAGAGCCGCAATCACTGCGGATCTGACTTTCGGAGTATATCCAGCCCAGGTTGTTTTATCTGTCAGAAAAGAAAGGCCACGCGGATCTCCAATCCGTGCAAGCGATGCAATTGCTGCCAATTGCAATTCGGGAGAGTTACTTGTAGTGAGCAACGATCGCAGAACTTTACCTGAATTTTCAAACTGCGTATAACCCAGAAGGTTAGCATATGTTATCCTATTGTTCGTAGAATTATTTTTATCTTGCGCGGCATCCGATACGTGCGCAAAGAACTGATTCAACTGCAATAATTCTCCAGTAGATCCATTTCCCAGAATATCAACTAAGATGCCTTTCCTGGATGACTTAATTTTAGATCTGCCATTCAACCCTTCTGCAAGACCGAGTAGTGTTGCCGCTCTCCATTCAAAACCGTTTTCAAACTGCAACATATTTTTTAGCAGTTCTTTGCATTCTTCCCTTGAAGTGCCATTCCCAAATAATCTGCCCAGATCCTGCATTACAGCTGCAAATGCAACTGGATTTTCATTTTGACGGTCCATAAATTTTTCCAGGAATTCCGGGACTCTTTTACCTA
This sequence comes from Flavitalea sp., assembly GCA_035525775.1. Classification (GTDB taxonomy): domain Bacteria; phylum Bacteroidota; class Bacteroidia; order Chitinophagales; family Chitinophagaceae; genus Flavitalea. The sequence goes on along the minus strand of DATLDR010000024.1, from coordinate 5,975 downwards.
TTCCGCTGAGCACTGCAGCACGCATCCATTTATCGTCGCCGTTTTTCGCGGCAATACCGGCAAGCGCTTCTACAACCTGTGGACCTTCCACATCACCAAGCACTAATGCAGTATTAAAACGCACTCGTATGTTGGTGTCTGCCGCCGTAGCAACCAGGCCACTAATTAGATCACGATGTACTCCGGTTAGATTACCGGCCAGTAGAACAGCCTGTTCACGCACACCACTTTCTTTATCGCCAAGAGATTTTTTCACCGTTTCCTCATCCAGGGAACCGCACGCTTTAAGTAACCAAAGGGACTGTGCCCGTGTCTCCGGGTACTTTGATTCCAAAGCCAGATGTTTCAACCCGGGCACGCATGTCGCATCTTTTCGTTCGACCAATAACCTAAACGCAGTAGCCCTTATCCATTCTTCTTCTGATTCAAGTGCCTTCACCAGATCAGCGGAGGATGATGACGAACGTGGTGAAGAAGTTGCCGATGATGCAGGTTCATGAAAATCACTCCTGACTATCTTGTATATACGCCCATCAGTTTTTCCGCTTTCAAAATCAAGACCTGGTCTTGCTTCCTCAGGAACGTATGAAGGATGATCAATCACCTTTCTATGCATGTCTGCAACATATAGAGCGCCGTCTGGTCCATGTTGAAGATACACCGGACGAAACCATGTGTTGGAAGAAGCGAGAAAATCATGGCCGGTGTATGGAAGCTCAGACCGGAAGGAAACACCCTGTGGATGCATAATCTGTCGTTGAACAAGGTTTTGTGCCGGTTCACAAATGAATACATTACCGCGATGTGCGGCTGTTAGACCAGTACCATTAAAAACCATCACTCCACAAGCAGACGTAAATGTTCCTGTATGCGACCGTCCAATTAAGGTAGGAATATAATCAGCTGTTGTATTTGCGTGGCTGATGGGGAAGACTTTCGCTTCCGCTTCTGAGGTCGAAACATTTTCATAAGTTTCTGTGAACGTAAGGTTTGAATTTCGCCGCAATTCCCAGGGCTCCATAACAATATGTTGCACAGGGTGACGGTTCGAACAACCAAACCTGCGTCCATAAGGATCAAAGGTAAGTCCGAACTGGCTCATACCACCTGTAACCTGAAATTCATAACTGTCAGGATTGAAACGACCATCCCCGGAAGCGAATGACACTCCCGCACGTTCAGGATGTTCTGGAGATGTAATATCGCCACTGTTCAATCCTCCTGAAATATATATCCATCCATCTAATCCAAGGATAGGTGTACTCACCCGGATCTGTCCGGTTTGATTTGCATTGAAACCGGTAAGCACTACTTTTTTAATATCGGCAACTCCATCACCCGTAGTGTCTTTAAAATAATAAATATTAGGTGCGCAGGTAATAAAAACTCCACCGCGCCAGGGTAAAATACCATTCGGATAAGTAAGTCCGGATACAAATGTAGTTCTATGGTCAAATTTTCCATCGCCGTCAGTATCTTCTATATAAGCAACCTGACCAAGTGTTGTTGCAACAGCGCCTGAATCCATAGCATCGGGGTAGCCCCTGTCTTCCACTACATACATTTTTCTATTTTCATCAAAAGCCAATGCAACCGGATCCATTATTAATGGCTCAGAAGCTATGAGTTCCATACGCAACCCGGATTCTAATTTAAAATTCTCCATTTCCTGCTTCAACGGATCGTTGTATGATGAACATCCCGTAAGCGAAAAAATAAAGAGAATAATAAACAGCTTTTGCATGTAAATTTTTTATTAGTGTAACTATTAAATTGTATGATAAATGAAATGGTTCTTGTGAAATAAACTTACATAATAAACTAAATCAGTTTGACCCTTTAATGTAAGAACCATGCAGTTTGTTTAGTAATGAGAACAGTGTTTGGGTGATCTTTGGAGCTGCATCAACTTCAAGATAACTTGAACGTGCACGCCAGGTTTCATAACCGCCCAATTTATGTTGTGCAGGGGTGGGCAGGTACCCGTTGTATCCATTCGCTAACTCAATGTTGAAGGTGGGCTTAAACGGGCTCTTGGCTTTCAGCTCCAATCCAATCTCTGCAAAAACTTCATTGGGGATCGCTGTAATAGCGAGATCGCCAATTCGAAAAGCCTGAAGTATAATGGGGACCTGATCAGGATAATCTTTCATTAAGAGAGTTTCTCTCGCATATACTTCATCGGTAGTCATCATCACAGAATCCTTCGCGCGCGAAACAATATCTTTTGCCCGGCTTATTTCCTTTTTGTCGGGTTTGCGAACGCCCAGGGAAATTTCCTGTTGAAAGGAGGCCAGCGATACCCAGTCATAGTATTTAATATTTAATATCGCCTTGTATGCTTCTGCAGCTACAATATTGGCCACCATCCGCATGCGCACATAGGGCGCATCGGGAGCACTCTTATCTACTGAAACGTTTACATTGTTGATATCTCCACTGGTGCCATTGGTCATCATTCCAACGAATGGTTTCATCTTGTTTCCCGTATTCAGGAGTTCACCAATGCGGCTGGCGAACATTCCGTAGTAATCAGCAGATATTTCATCGTCAGGGACACCACCCACATAATGTAATGAGTAATTTGCAAGAACCCCTATAGGCACACTGTCATAAGACTGGATAGAGATTACAGGAATCTCAGGATCTACAGGACCGGCGGGTTCCAGCAATGCAGGATTACCCTGGCCAGGATTCATTTTAACCTGATCCTGCCCCCCGAATGGATTGGGCATCTGCGTATTGGGTTTCATTTTCCATCTTCTGTTAAACACCTCTGACGGCTCATGCCCAACAGCCCAGCCTATGCGTGCAGGCATTCGGTTTTTGTACGCCCGAATGATTGCATCTGCAGCGCGATCACTTAAAAAATCTACAAATACAGGATCAGGAGTGCTTTGGAACACTGGAACGGCTGTTCCCGCAGAATGAGTATGTGTTGCAGATATCAGCATATTCTGTGTCGGAATACCCGTTGCTTCGTGAGCGCGCGCTTTGGCCCTGTCAATCATTTCTCTTGATGCCGCGCACAGATCCATTACTACGATGGCGAGGCAGGTTTCCCCGTCGTCGAGTACCAGGCTTCGTGCATATGTTTCATCATGAATATTCTGAACACGCCTGTCCTGAAACTGTCCGTTAATAGATGTGCCGATCTTAGGTGTAATATTAGTTGTTGCCATGCCTGCGCTAAATACCTTATGGGCTGCAAGTGGCGTAGAATTGGTTTGGGCGAGCAGTGTTGATGTCGAACAAATCAATACAAATGAAAAACAGCGTGATAAATACCGCAACCTGAATTTTACTGTTGAATAAGTGTTCATCCGGGATAATTAATAATTAATATACCTTTTTCAAATATAAAAATTAATGTAGTAGGCTTCGTTCACTTCTTTGTTTTAGGCTCACCAATCATTTTAAAAATATTATTTGTATTATTCTTTACAACTATTCAAGGGTTTCGTGAAGTGAGGATCGTCTTCCGCAGCAAAAGTGTATTTTTCCTGATCTCGAAAATACATTTCCGGTTAGAGGTTCATTGTCTTTGAAATTCGTTGTCAATTTGCCAAAATTTATACGAGAAATGAGATCATTTTGGCTGCTTTTACTACACGTCGTTCCTTTATATTCAATCAGTCAGGTAATTCCGGACACCTCAGTTTCAAGTACCCTACAGCCAGTCACCGTTACAGGTATTAAGATTGTGAGGAGTACAGGTCACATGCCAGATGTGAAAGATGGCATAATATATAGCGGTAAAAAAAATGAAGTTATTGTTATCGACAGCCTCGATGCGAATAAAGCTATCAACAACACGCGCCAGATATTAGGTAAAATCCCAGGATTGAATATTGTGGAGACGGAAAACAGTGGGTTTACAGCTAACGGCATCGCAACACGCGGATTGAATCCCACTCAGAGTATTGAGATGAATAGCAGGCAAAACGGGTACAATATAAGCGCTGACATTTATGGATATAACGAGGCGTATTACCTCCCTCCAATGGAAGCTGTCAGCCGGATAGAGATGGTGCGTGGAGGAGCTTCTCTGCAATTTGGGTCCCAGTTCGGAGGAATGATCAACTATGTGTTGAATGAAGCTCCCAAAAACCGTTCGTTTTCATTCCGTACTTCACAGACGGCGGGCACATCGGGATTATTTAACAGTTTTCATTCAGTGGGAGGCACATTGAAAAAATGGAACTATTACGGATATGTTCAATACCGGAACCTTGAAGGCTGGAGACCGAACAGTGGTCAAAAACAGGTGTCAGCTTTTGGAAGGATTGAATTCAACCCTACAGAAAAGCTCAAATCCGGAGTGGAATACTCGTTATTAAGAAACAGGATTCAAATGCCTGGTGGGCTTACCGATAGCATGTTTAAAGCTGACCCACGTTCTTCTTTCAGGAGCCGCAATTGGCTAAAAAGTCCATGGAATATAGTAACTGTTTATACGGACTATAAGATGTCGGCTTCTACCTCAATCAAATTAAAATCATCATTCCTGTTCAGCAACCGCGCACTGGTATGGCGCAATGAGGATGGAGGCGCTGCAGCACCCGATGAAATTGATTCGGCAACAGGGGAATATGTGCCGAGGGAAGTTGAGAATGAAAACATGCACAGTGCTTCAACGGAGGTGCGCATAATGCACAATTATTTACTTGGGCGTTCTCAGAACGTATTGGCAACGGGATTGAGGTATACTTATGCCTGGTTCAAAAGGCAAGGCGGCGGCCAGGGTACAACGAACACAGATTTTGATCTGAGTGTTTCAGGAGACTATGAGTACGATCTTGACTATACAACTATCAACGTGGCTCCTTTTATTGAGAATACTTTCAACATAAGCAAGCGCTTTTCTGTTACACCCGGCTTTCGATTTGAATATCTGAAAAGTACTTCTGCCGGATACAAATTTGAAGAAGAGGATAAACTTATAGCAAAAGAAAGCAGAAACCGTTACCTACCCCTGTTCGGTATCGGACTGGAGTACAAAATTTCGTCGAAGACGAATACCTATGCAAATTTCAGCCAGGCTTATCGACCAATTGACTATTCCCAGCTAACGCCATTTGGTGTTACCTCGAGAATAGATCCTGATTTAAAGGATGCAACTGGTTTTAATGCTGACTTAGGTTACCGTGGCACAATTGATAATTTCTTGAATTTTGATGTAGGGTTATTCTATCTCGGATACAATAAACGTATCGGAACAGTGCTGGTGAATGAGGGATCAGATGATGAATACACATTACGAACTAATGTTGCTAACAGCGTCCACAAAGGGTTTGAAAGTTACGTTGAATTTAACCTGCTTAAATGTCTGAAGCCAGGTTCTAAAAACGGCATCAGTATATTTAATTCACTTGCCTTAACTGATGCCCGATACACCGGTAGCAAATTTGGCGGACATCGTGTAGAAGCGGCTACGAAATACGTTAACAGAGTTGGAATTTCCTATAGTACCCCTCGCTTATCTGGTACTTTTCAAATCAGTAATGTTGGCGACGCATACGGTGATGCAACGAACACCAAATTAAGTGACGATCCGGCTGCAGGGTATATACCGGCCTATACCGTTATGGATTTCAGTGCGAGCTATAAATTCAGGAATTTCTCTTTCAAAGGGGGCATCAATAACATTGCAAATAAAGCCTATTTCACACGCCGTACGGATGAGTACCCTGGTCCTGGAATTATTCCATCTGTAGGCCGGATGGGATACATTGGTGTGTCTGCCGACTTCTAAGTATTGGAGCCCGGCTCTGTCTCTATCTGCTGTTGAAACGTAAAAGCAGAAATAAAATATTATTGACTATATATCCTACTCTCTATACTATGCATACTAGATAAAAATAGAAGCTTTCTTTAGTAACAATTTTCATAGCTGTCAATTTTCTTGAGAAAATAGTTCCGGGGCAATCTGTTTTTCAAACGTGTTCCGCCATAACTCCGGTCTCGATTGCCAA
>DATLDR010000008.1:0-11676 GCA_035525775.1 Flavitalea sp. | reverse complement strand
GGCGGGTTTTTTTATTGCCTGTCGTCAAAGTGGATTGAAGCGATGTTTATTCTCTAATGTCATCCCGAGCGCAGCGAGGGTTCGGAACCACCAGCGTCTGTATGCTGATTCCTTACTCCGCTCCGTTCGGAACGAGATCCAAAAAGCGGTGTATCGGCGCTTTAACCGCCTCCCGTTAGCAAAAAATTAAGACTAGCTTTTCTAACTTACAGCTTCAAATGAAATTTTTATACCTGATAACAATAACTACATCAATAATTGCGTGCGAGAAGCCAATAAATTTCACGCCTGAAAACAAAGTGCCAAAACTGGTGGTGGAAGGAATTATTGAAAATGGCACTAACCCTACGGTTTACCTGACTAGAAGTCTCGACTTTTTCACCACAATCAGCCGCGAACAACTCTCCGGATCATTTGTAAGAAACGCAGAAGTAACCGTTTCCGATGGTGTTACCTCTGAAAGACTAAAGGAGTATGAGCTGCAGCTCGCCGGAGACACAGTGCTTTATTATTATACCGTCGACACCTCACATGGCCACACAGGCATGGTAGGTCAGATGGGCAATACCTATCAGTTAAATATTAAAACCGGCGGAAATGAATACAATGCCACAACCACCATCCCGGTTCTTACAAAAACAATTGACTCCTTGTATTTTTACCGTGCACTCCTTACGGACGACACCACGAAAATTTTGTTGTACGGCCGTTTCAACGATCCTCCCGGATATGGCAATTACATACGTTACTTCACCAGTGTGAACAGCGGCCTGTACCTGCCAGGATTGAATTCAGTATTCGATGACCAGGTAATCGACGGGAAAAAATACAACGTGCAGATTGAACGTGGAGTTGACAGGAACACAAATATTGATTTCGAAACGTACTCATATTTTACACGTGGCGACATTATCTCAATAAAGTTCTGCAATATCGATAAAGCTGTTTTCGATTTCTGGCGAACAATGGAATACAGCTATGCAAGTATCGGTAACCCGTTTTCTTCTCCAACAAAAGTCGTCGGCAACGTCAGTAATGGGGCGCTGGGATATTTTGGTGGATACGCGGTGCAATACACGAGCATTATTATACCGGATTAGCAGTTAAATTTGCAAATTTTGAAGCAACATAAAATATGGATAATACAACAACGGAAAAAGTACATTGTCTGATTATAGGATCGGGTCCGGCAGGATATACCGCAGCTATTTATGCTGCCCGCGCGAATCTTAAACCGGTTCTGTACCAGGGTATTCAGCCAGGGGGACAGCTCACCATTACAACTGAAGTAGAAAATTACCCAGGCTACCCGGATGGTGTTCAGGGTCCTGATATGATGGTGCATTTTGAAAAACAGGCTGTTCGCATGGGCACTGATGTTCGCTATGGGCTTGCTACTAAAGTTGATTTTAGTATACGTCCTTATAAGGTGTGGATCGATGAGGAAAAGATAATAGAAGCAGACGCTGTGATCATATCAACAGGTGCATCCGCAAAATGGCTGGGCCTTGAAAGTGAGCAAAGGCTCAATGGGTTTGGGGTAAGCGCATGCGCGGTATGTGATGGATTTTTCTTCAGGGGTAAAGAGGTGGCAATAGTAGGAGCGGGCGACACGGCTGCTGAAGAAGCGTTGTACCTGTCGAAATTGTGTTCTACTGTTCACATGCTCATCAGGCGCGATCAGATGCGTGCATCTAAAGTAATGCAGGAAAGAGTGCAGAGAACACCAAATATAAAAGTGCACTGGAACACTGAAACGCTTGAAATACTGGGTGAAACAAAAGTGGACGGAATGAGGGTCAGTAATGTGAAAACGGGAGAAAAGAAAGATATACCGGTGGCGGGATTTTTTGTGGCTATTGGTCACCAGCCTAACTCGGAAATATTCAAGGGCTGGCTGGATATGGATGATGCGGGATACATTCAGACATTACCCGGCACTTCCAAAACAAATATCGAAGGAGTATTTGCTTCAGGCGACGTACAGGATAAAATATACAGGCAGGCCATTACAGCTGCTGGCAGCGGATGTATGGCTGCTCTTGATGCGGAAAGATATTTATCCATGAAAGAATTGGGAGTATGATCTCAATTAATCTCACTAATGTTCACATGTATGCTTTCCATGGGATTTTCGAGGGAGAAGAAAATGTTGGCAATCCTTACATTATTAATCTCAGCGTACAATTCAATGAAAAGGATAATGACTTCAATAACATCAATGACACTATCAGCTATGAGGAACTGTACAATATTTTGAAACAGCGAATGGCAATTCCTACCGGCTTACTGGAAAAGATTTGTGTAAATATCATAAGGCATATAAAGCATCAATATCCGTTCGTAAAAGAGATCGATCTTTCCATACAAAAATTACAACCGCCTTTACTGGAATTCCAGGGAAACGTAGGAGTTAGCATGAACAGGAAGTTCAATGACTAGAGCAATACTGATACCATTGCTGATAATGATATGGTCTGCCGGTTTGCAGGCACAGAATGTTCCTGCACTAATGCAGCAGGCACAAATGTTCGAAAAGTCGTTCAGGGATGATGAGGCACTTAAAAAATATCTTGAAGTGCTGAAATACGATCCGCTCAATATTGATGCGCTTTGTAAAACAAGCGAGCTCTATAGCGTGATAGGAAAAAGACGCTCCACGAAAGAAGAACAAAAAGAATATTATAAAGCAGGTGAAACATACGCGCGGAAGGCTCTTAAAGTAAATCCTGATCATTCAGAAGCGAACTTTGCCATGGCTATTTCAATGGGACGTACAGCACTGGTATCATCCGGTAAGGAAAAAGTCGCAGCTGTTAAAGTAATTAAAACGTATGCAGACAAATGCATCCAGCTAGATCCGAAAAATTATAAGGGATACCATGTTCTTGGGAAATGGCACTACGAAGTAAGCGACCTAAATTCATTTGAAAAGTGGATTGTTAAAATAACTTATGGTGCTTTACCTCCTTCTTCACTTGATGATGCGATAAAAAATTACGAAAAAAGCAGACAGCTTTATCCCGGATTTCTGTTGAATTATCTTGAACTTGCAAAAGCTTATAAAAGAAAGGGTGAAATAAATAAAGCACGTTCACTGCTGGTGCAGCTGCAGAAACTGCCGCCTGCAGCTTCCGATGATGCTAAAATAAAAGGGCTGGGCAGGAAATTGCTTAACGAATTATAGTATTATTGCGGGCAGTTCAAAAAAATGGTACATCCGGCATTTGATATAAAAAGAGAAGACCTGGACAATCTGCCCGCTGATTGTAAGTTACTTATTGAAGTAAGCGCGCAATCGTTCAATTACATTCTTTTCACTCGCTCTCCCGACCAGCTGTACATTCTGCGACAGTACCGCATTTACACAACAGGAGACAAAAATACCAGGGATGTGCTTGAAGAAATAATTTCCGGCGATCCTGTGCTGATGCAGTATGGTGGAACCGCTATCATCGTGTATAATTTTCCGGATGCTAATCTTCTTCCTTCAGAACATTTCAAAACCGAATTGAAGAAAGCCGTTACGAACCTCCTTTACGGCGACACTGAAAATGAACTGATTTTTGATGAGCATGTTAACGACTGGAACATTCAAAACGTATATACTGTTTCAAGGGATCTTCATACATTATGCAGGGATAAATTCAGGGGCGGACAATACTGGCATCTTTACACGATGATCCTGAGATGGTCGAAACAAAGTGAATTAAATAGTGGAAGCTTTGCCAGAGTGATATTTTATAATGACAAGTTCATCACAGCATTTTTTATCGATGGCGCTCTGCAGTTAATGCAAACTTTTTCGTACCAGACACCGGAAGATGCATCGTATTACCTGTTGCTGATCTGTAAACAATTCAACGTTGATCCGGCGCATCTCGTATTGAATATATCAGGTTTGATCGACACACAGTCTGCGCTGTACAGCGAACTCATAAAATATTTTGAAGAAGTACATTACGAAGGTGTTCCTTCCACATACGGCACAAATGGAATACTGGAAGAATATCCTTCCCATTATTTTTCACCTTTGCTGAGGATGTCGTTATGCGTATAATAGGAGGCGAGCTTGGCGGGCGCCGCCTGAAACCTCCGGCGAAGATGCCGTACACCCGGCCAACAACCGATATAGCTAAAGAGGGATTGTTCAATATCATTAATAATAACCTTGACATTAGTTCACTCAAAACATGTGATCTTTTTGGAGGCACAGGAAGCATTAGTTATGAACTTGCGTCCAGAGGAGCAAAGGAATGCACCATTGTTGAAAAGGATGTATCCATGTACGAATTCATTTCAATAACATCCAGGGAGCTCAAGCTGGAAAATTTCCATGCAGTAAAAATGGATGTCTTTCGGTTTATCGCACGATGCACAGAACAGTTCAATCTCATCTTTGCCGGTCCTCCCTACGCATTGACAACAATCGACAGCATTCCGGTTAAGGTGTTTGAACAGGGTATGCTTGCTCCGGATGGCTGGTTTATTCTTGAGCATACGCCACGGAACAATTATACCGCCTACCCGCACTTTGTAACATCACGCAACTACGGTACAACCATCTTCAGTATTTTTGTAAATAAATAAGCAATAATGAAAAGCAGGGAACGAAACGTAATATTTGTTTCCGGCACAGGAACAGGTATCGGGAAAACATTTGTATCCGCGATACTTACCGAAGCATTGCATGCTGATTACTGGAAACCTGTTCAGGCTGGTTATTCAACGATAACAGACAGCGACTGGGTAAAAAACAGTATCACGAATAAACAATCAATAATACATCCTGAAACGTACAGGCTTAAGCTTGCAGCTTCACCTCATATCGCGGCCCGGGACGAAAATATTACTATATCATTGCAAAAGATCAAATCACAACTGCCGCAAACAGAAAATCACCTGATCATAGAAGGTGCTGGTGGACTGATGGTGCCATTAAACGACAAAGAGTTTGTTGCTGACCTTATCACCATGCTCAACATTCCGGTTATATTAGTAAGCAGAAATACATTGGGCAGCATTAACTTTTCCCTCCTTACCGCGATGGCGTGCCAACAAAAAAATATAAAGGTCTCTGGTTGGATATTCAATGATAATTACCTGAATTACGAAAGCGATATTGTTAAATGGACGGGGATTCCATCAATTGCTTCAATACCGTTTGCTCCACGTCAGGACAGGGACTTTATAAGGGAACAGGCAGAAAAAATTAAAACACAATTAGGCAACTGGCAATGGTAAAAAAAGAGATAAGAAGCATTTTTATTGAAAAACGTAATGCGTTAACTGCAGATGAGCTGAAAGAAATGACGGAAAAAATTGTAAATAATTTCCGCACGATCGCATTACAGGGCGCACAGGTATTGCTTTCGTATTATCCTATACCCGAGCGAAGAGAATTCAATGTAATACTATGCGAGCAGTTGCTTTCACTTGAAAATGAGCAGTTGCAGGTTGCATGGCCAAAACTGCTGCCGGATAACATTACCATGCACGCAATAGCAAAAAATAACGATACGGTGTTTGCAGAGAACAGGTATAACATACTTGAACCTGTAAGTAATGAAATCATTCTGCCACAGTTGATAGATGTTGTATTTGTACCGTTGCTTGCATTTGATAATAAGGGATACCGTGTTGGATATGGTAAAGGATTTTATGACCGGTATCTACCGCAATGTGCACAGGATGTAGTAATAATAGGTTTCTCATACTTCGAAGCGCTTGATGCAATTGATGATGTAAATGAATATGATGTACCTTTAAATTATTGTATCACACCTACGCGTGTCTATGAATTTTAACGCTCCGTTGCTTCGTCCTGTAAGAATGCTTCTTTTCCCCTTTTCACTCGTTTATGCTTTTATCATCTGGATCAGAAATAAAATGTTTGATAAAGGATGGTTATCATCTTCGTCATTCAATTTGCCGTTGATCGGCATAGGTAATCTTACTGCAGGAGGAACAGGTAAGTCGCCAATGGTTGAATTCATCCTCATGAAATTCAAAGAACATTATAAGCTGGCAGTATTAAGCAGGGGTTACATGCGAAAAACAAAAGGATATGCATTAGCCAATGCACAATCAAATGCCCTGGAAATTGGCGATGAGCCGATGCAGTTTTATAATAAGTTTCCATCTGTAACCATTGCAGTGGGTGAAGAAAGAATTGTTGCCATTCCGCAATTGCTGCATGATGTGCCCGGCACTGAAGTGATCATTCTTGATGATGCCTTTCAGCACAGATATGTTACTACAGGGTTAAATATTGTACTGACCGACTGCAATAATTTGTTTACACGCGACTGGTTCCTGCCCACTGGAGATCTTCGCGATCTGCCATCCAGCTACAAAAGAGCAGATGTACTGGTGGTATCAAAATGCGCTCCTGATATTTCAGAAGAAGAGAGAGATGAAATAAAAGAGGAAATAAAACCTCTTGCACATCAGCAAATATTTTTTACTGCCATCCACTATGGCATTCCATATCATTTATTTACAAATGAAAGAAGGCCGCTGAATGATAAAACCGAAGCATTACTCGTGAGTGGTATAGCCAACCCGAAACCACTTAAAAAGTTTCTTTCGGATAACACGTCTGCGTATTATGACATGCTTTACAGTGATCATCATATATTCAGCATCGATGATCTGGAAGACATCCGGAAACGATTTGCCTCTATCAGCTCTGACAACAAAATAATCATTACAACTGAAAAAGATGCCATGCGACTTATGAAATTTCAGCAGGCACTGATGGATTATCCATTATATGTGATACCCATTGAAATGCGGTTCCTCTTTGACGGTGAAAAAGCCTTTACTGAATTAATCGCTAATTTCATCCTGTCTTTCAAACTCAAAAACAAGGAATCTGATGCCAGGCAGGAAATCATTTAAAGGACATAAACATCAGTCAGGCGCGAAGGCGCGTGTTTCAACAGGCACACTAGATATTACCAGATCCGGAATGGGCTTTGTGGTTGTTCAGGGACAGGATAATGATATAATGGTGCGTCCTGCCGACTTTAACACGGCATTACATGGCGACACGATAAGGGTAATGATCAAAGGAGATTTTAAAAGAGGCCGTCAGCAGGGGGAAGTCATTGAGGTGCTAAAGCGAAGACAAATTGAATTTCCCGGCAAGCTGCAGATAAATCATAACAATTTCGCATTCTTCATAGCAGATGTTGACAAGCCGATGCCCGATATATTTATCCCCTTGGATAAAATTGGGAACGCTACGGAAAATGACACGGTAGTAGTGCGGATCACAGACTGGCAGAAAAATAAAAAGCCTGTTGGTGAAGTTGTACAGATCATGGACCAGAGCGATGAAAGCGATTTTGCCATGAAGCAGATACTCATGGAAAATGGATTTCCGCTTAATTTTTCTGAAGAAGTAATTGAAGAATCCGAACGTATCCCCAATGTTATTTCACAAAAAGAAATAGTAACGCGTAAGGACGTGCGAAATATATTTACTATCACCATTGATCCGCAGGATGCAAAAGATTTTGATGATGCGATTTCACTCCAGCCGCTGGAAAACGGCAATTACGAAGTAGGAGTGCATATAGCAGATGTGAGTTATTTCATTGAAGCTGATTCAGCACTGGACAATGAAGCTTATGAGCGGGCAACTTCCGTATACCTGCCAGACAGGGTACTTCCGATGCTTCCTGAAAAAATTTCTAATGAATTATGCTCACTCCGGCCCCATGAAGACAAGCTTACATTCTCTGCGATATTCCATCTCACCCCAAAAGGTGAAGTAAAATCTTTCTGGCTAGGAAGAACAGTAATGCATTCTGATCACCGGTTCACTTATGAAGAAGTGCAGGAGATCATTGAAACCGGCGAAGGTATTTATAAGGAAGAAATTTTATTTCTGCATAAGATTGCGCAAAGGTTCAGGAAGCAGCGATTTAAAAAAGGCGCTATTAATTTTTCATCGCAGGAGGTAAAATTCAGGCTGGATGAAAAGGCCAATCCGGTGGGGATAATGATCAAGGAAAGCAAGGAAGCGAACCAGCTGATCGAAGAGCTGATGCTGCTCGCAAACAGAACAGTTGCAGAATATGTTTCAAAGATCACCGTGCAGAAAAAAGAAGTGCCTTTTCCTTACCGTGTGCATGATACACCTGACGAAGTGAAGCTGTTACCTTTTGTTGCTTTTGCTAAAAAGCATGGACATAATTTTGATACGTCAACGCCAAAGGGAATCGCGGAATCTTTCAATAATATGCTTCAGGCTGCGCATGGCACACCACAGCAGCATGTGCTTGAACAGCTGGGAATCCGGACAATGGCGAAAGCGATTTATACAACAGAAAACATTGGTCATTACGGATTGGGATTTGAGCATTATTGTCATTTTACATCCCCTATAAGAAGGTATCCTGATGTACTTGTTCACAGGATCCTGCAGCAGTGTCTCGATAAAAATATCCATCCTGATAAAAAGCTGGAGCAGAAAAGCAAGCATTGCAGTGATCGTGAAAGAGCAGCAATGGAAGCGGAACGTGCGGCTAATAAATACAAGCAGGTTCAGTATATGCGAAATTTCCTGGGTGATGAGTTTGATGGTGTGATCTCAGGCGTATCAGGGTTTGGATTCTGGGTTGAAACGATAGAGCACAAATGCGAAGGGCTTGTGAGTATTGCCAGCCTATCTGAGTTTGATGATTTCTCGCTGCTGGAAGGTGATTATAGTTTAGTGGGCAGGAGAAGCGGAAGAAAATTCAGAATGGGTGACAAAGTGAGAATAAAAGTAGTCGCCGCGAATCTTTCCAAACGGCAGCTTGATTATGAATGGGTGATCATCACGGCGATTAATGATGAAGTTGCACAGGAGCGCGACAAGTTAAAAACGCTAAAAAAACAAAAAAAGAAAAAGTGATGATGGTATCCGTAAGAGGCAAAAGACCACAAAGAACCTGAATAAAAATTGAATATATCTGATCAATGTTTTCATTTGAAGAAATTTCTGCTGACTTTTCCAGGGTGTTTTCTGAAAGGCATTTTCCCGATGCCCCGGTATCATTATACGAACCTGCAGAATATTTTCTTGGTATAGGGGGAAAGAGGATCCGTCCTGCCATCTGCCTGATGGCCAATGAGCTTTTTGGCGCTATCAATCCTGATGCTTACCATGTTGCTACAGCAATAGAGCTGTTTCACAATTTTACATTGATCCACGACGATATCATGGATAAAGCTCCCCTGCGCCGGGGAATGCAGACGGTGCATAAAAAATATGGTGAATCAACAGCATTGCTTACAGGCGATGTGATGATGGTAAAAGCATATGAATATCTCAATAGGATCAACGCAGGTTTCTTACAGCGGATCGTTTTTAATTTTAATACAGCTGCACGTCAGGTTTGTGAAGGACAGCAGCTAGACATGGATTTTGAAAAGCTCGAGAAAGTAAATATCGATGAATATATAAGGATGATTGAATTGAAAACATCAGTGCTTCTGGCGGCAAGTTTAAAAATGGGTGCTATCCTTGGAGGCGCAGGTAAAGGCAATCAGGATCATCTGTATGAGTTTGGCAGAAACCTGGGCATTGCATTCCAGGTGCAGGACGATTACCTTGATGCGTTCGGCGATCCTTCAAGATTCGGCAAGCAGGTTGGCGGCGACATCATGGCCAACAAAAAAACGTTTCTGATTATTCATGCACTGGAAATATGTACAGGAACACAGCTCGATGAATTAAGAGAACTGATGCAAAGTCATGAAAAAGGAAAAGTTGAAAAAGTGCTTGCATTGTTCAGACAATGTGGTGTTGATACCTGGGCAAACGATTTAAAAGAAAAATACATCAGTCGTGCCGAACATCATCTTGAGGAGGTGGCAGTTTCGTCTATCAGAAAAGAGCCTTTCAAGAAGCTCGTGAATTTTCTTGTACAGCGGGATCATTAATGTGCTTTCCCTTATTTTTATCGCTAAACCACAAAGAAAATATGGCCGGTTCCCTCTTCAGGAAAAAATCTATAGATAAAATTATTAAGGATGCTGAGCAGGGATTGGCGGAAAGTCACGAACCACACGGACTTCACAGGATACTTACCGTAAAGGACCTCACCTTCATGGGCATCGCGGCCATTGTAGGTGCCGGTATTTTCTCAACTATCGGAACTGCGGCGTTCAACGGGGGTCCTGGCATTTCTTTACTTTTTGTTATTACCGCGGTAACCTGCGGCTTCTCCGCATTGTGTTACGCAGAATTCGCAAGCCGTGTACCGATTGCCGGCAGCGCATATACATATGCGTATGTTTCCTTTGGTGAACTGATTGCCTGGATAATAGGATGGGCACTGATTCTTGAATACGCTATCGGAAATATTGTTGTCGCTATTTCGTGGAGCGGATATTTTAATAACCTTCTTGAAGTGATAGGCATCAGGCTGCCTGCGTGGTTAACTGCGGATCCAGCTACCGCCAGGGCTGCTTATATTGAAGCCCAGGCAGCGATCGCAGGAGGTCAGCCGCTTACTGAAAGTTTGAAGTTTGCCCGTGATGCATGGAACAATGCACCAGTTATAGGAGGCTACCATATTTTCATGAACATTCCCGGATTCATCATTGTGATACTGATCACGATGCTTACTTATATAGGTATCAAAGAGAGTAAACGATCTACCAACGCAATGGTGGTCTTTAAAATAGCTGTGATCATTTTTGTGATCATTCTTGGCTTCTTCTCTGTTGATCCGCATAATTGGAGCCCATTCATGCCAAACGGCTTTGAAGGGGTGCTTAAAGGCGTTTCAGCAGTGTTCTATGCCTACATCGGCTTTGATGCGATATCTACCACTGCTGAAGAGTGCAGAAACCCACAACGCGATCTTCCAAGAGGAATGATCTATTCACTAATAATTTGTACTGTTTTATACATTCTCATTGCGCTGGTGCTCACAGGCATGGTGTCTTTCAAAGAACTCAATGTAATTGACCCGTTGGCAGAAGTGTTTCAGAAGACCGGCCAGGGATGGATAGCGTATATTGTTTCTATAAGCGCAGTAATCGCCACTACAAGTGTATTGCTGGTGTTCCAGCTTGGACAACCACGCATATGGATGAGCATGAGCCGCGACGGATTACTGCCGAAAGCGTTCTCTAAGATCCATCACAAATACAAGACACCTTCTTTTTCCACCGTAGTAACAGGATTGCTGGTGGCCATACCAACATTGTTTACGCCCAGTTCACTGATGGTAGACCTCACTAGCATTGGTACCTTATTCGCTTTTATACTTGTTTCCGGTGGGGTATTGCTCTTACCAAAAATAGACAGGAGCGGTAAAAGAGGGTTCAGGTTACCTCATGTAGACGGATGGTTGATAGTGCCGTTCATTTACCTTTTGTTTGTGTACCTCTCGCGTGAAAGAATAAACAAGGATTTTATGAATATGGGCAGGGATAATCTTCAGGAGATCCTGTTCATTGTATTCATCCTGGAAGGGGCTATTTTATCGGTCCTTACTTTTTTGAGGCGTTATTCTGTTATACCCGTAATGGGCGTTCTGTTCTGCTCGTATTTGCTTATAGAGATCCCTGCGAAATCGTGGTTATGGTTTCTTGGCTGGATGGCAGGGGGGTTGTGTATTTATTTTTTGTATGGGTACAGGAATAGTAAGTTAAAAGTGAAAAGTGAAA
>DATLDR010000002.1:0-2433 GCA_035525775.1 Flavitalea sp. | reverse complement strand
TGTAGGAGAGATTGCTTCGCTTAATTTCTGTGGATTGGATGGATCGGTAATATCAAAAATATGAACTACACTGGTAGACCCTATGAACAATTTATCTTTAAAAGGGTAAATGGTTTCAATCTCAAAGCCAACCGTAATTGTTCTTACATAAACAGGCTGTGAGGGATTTGCAATGTTGTACACTTTAAGATTTTCCTGGTCTACTGTATACAGGTAATTTCCTGCAATGGTAAAGCGGGCCAAGGAGCCACCCTGGCCTGTACCTCCAAAAGAGGCTGCGCTGTCTGCACTTTTCGTACAGGAAAAAAGAAAGAGTATGCTGAGTATGACAAAAATTTGCTTCATAAAATTATTTTTTAACGGCGGCATTTTGGATTAGTCAATGTTTTTTCTTCCCACGCAACCACTACACCTTTTGAAGGATCCACACATTCGAAATACGCACCGGTTACCTGCGGATACTGCTTGTTAAATTGGGGGAAAGCGTTGGCGATCCTGTTTACCACCTGCGGCGTTGAGATGTTGGTGAGATCAATGGCAACCAGGTCACTCAGGTTATTTACATATAAAATGCCTGCCTTCATTGCCAGCTCAGTGCAACCGGCAATGGAAATGAAAGCAATTTTATGCGCTGTCTGCGGATTACTGTTGTCAATAACATGTATGCCTTCATTCTGTTCAACCTGGAAGATGTAATTGTTATAGGCATAGATCTTTCCCGGGTGTACTGATGCTTTCACTGGCTGTGAAGTGATTGAACTGGCGACCTGCTGGGTGGCATACACTGGTGCATACCCTGTTACCTGTTGACTTACTGGTTCACGGTCGGTAGTCTCACAGGAGACGATTCCCAACACGCATAAAAATAATAGATACTTCATCATGTATTGTTTAATAATTTTTTGGAAAAAGGTTTTGATGATTTAAATTTTCGTTGACCCCGTTAAAGTAATATTTTTCAGACCGGATAAAAGCGATTTTCTTTTAATTACTGGAATTCATGAAAAAAATTATACGATGGATACGGGAATATATATTGTTACTCGATCCCCGAATATTTTTTCCTGTTTTTATTTTCATAGCCGCGGGTGTTTTTTGCAATTACTTTTTTCACATGAACCGGCGGATTGGAACATTACAGGAAGGATATCAATACCTCGCCTGGTATTTTATTTTCCTTTCCGCTTTTGCCTTTCCTTATCTGCTGTACCCCATTTTTGGAAAGCCCAACCTGTTCAAACAAAGCAATTTTAATCTGCTTCTTCTACTCGCTCCGCTCCTGTTTTCCTGGAAAATGGTATATGACATTGATTTTACATTCGCCGTTGCACCATCCCAAAATATTTATTGGAACGCGGTTTTATACTGGCCTTTGAAATTGCTGGGTATTACCATGGCGCTCTTCCTCATTTGGAAATGGCAGGGAGATGAACAGGGATTTTATGGTTTTACCCTGAAAAATTTCAAGCCACAACCCTACCTGATGATGTTGCTTATAATGGTTCCCCTGGTAGCTGCCGCATCCACGCAACCGGATTTCCTTGCTGTATATCCGAAAATGAAAAATATTGCTGGCCTGGGGAGCGCTGCATCAGGCATTCAAAGAAAAATACTGTTTGAACTTTCCTATGGAAGCGATTTTGTCACCATTGAATTGTTTTTCCGCGGCTTCCTCGTACTGGCATTTTCAAAATGGGCAGGTCGGGATGCCATACTGCCAATGGCTGTTTTTTATTGCACCATCCACTTCGGCAAGCCCATGGGTGAGTGCATCTCATCTTTTTTCGGAGGAATGATCCTGGGCGTTGTTACTTATCACACGCGTACCATCTTCGGAGGACTGATGGTGCATTTGGGAATTGCGTGGATGATGGAGATCGGTGGATTTATTGGAAATGCGTATTTCTTCTGAATTTATTTTACCACAGGGACACAGAGGCACAGGTCTTATTTATTAAACAACAACATAAAACTTCAGAGCAACTTGTATTCTTTGCGCTCTTTGCGCCTTCTTTGCGAACTTTGCGGTTAAGTCAGGATTTTTATTTTTGAATTTTTACTTTTTACTTTATTTATGAGAATCTTACTTTATACCTTCTTCATCCTGTTTAGCCAAATCACTCATGCGCAGGTGTATTCTTCAAAGGAGCCCCTCTCCCATACATTCTCCATTGTAGCCAGGGATTCCATCACCGGTGAAATGGGTGTAGCCGTTCAGAGCCACTGGTTCTCCGTCGGTACTGCCGTCAGCTGGGCGGAAGCAGGTGTAGGCGCTATAGCTACACAATCCTTCACCAATAAATCCTTTGGCATACGCGGACTCAACCTTTTGAAACAAGGATTAAATGCACAACAGGCGCTCGACAGCCTGCTGTCAGATGATGCAGGACGTGAGGTAAGGCAGGTAGCCATCATAGACATGAATGGAAACGT
>DATLDR010000249.1:0-12869 GCA_035525775.1 Flavitalea sp. | reverse complement strand
TCCTGGTTACTATCAAGGTCAATAAGTTTGAAATATCCGATATCGTAGCTACCTTTCAACGGTACGATTACCAGGTTAAATATTACTTTGGAGAGGAGCTATACGAGAATGAATTGAAAGATAATTATGATCACCTGATGAATTACCTGAGTATCTGATGATACATGCATGCCAATACGAATGTGGAAGAAATATCCTGGGTTACTAGTTTGCTTGTGTTCCGGCTTCATGTCTTTCGCACAACCATCCGCACCCGACAATAATACTGAAAGCCCATTCCCCCATGTGGAAAACCCAAGAGCGAACTTCGTTCTTGGAGAAATCGTTATTACCGGAAATAAACGCACCAAAAATTATATCATTGAACGAGAACTTCCGTTCAAAGAAGGCGACTCAATGAAACTCCCTGAGCTTGTTAAAAAATTTGAGATCGCCCGTCAGCAGCTCGTCAACACCCGATTATTCATTGATGCAGTAGTAGCTCTTAAATCTGTACGGGGGTATTTTGTTGATGTAATTATTGATGTTAAGGAACGCTGGTACATTTTTCCTATTCCTTATGTAAAGCCTGTTGACCGTAATCTTTCAGAATGGGCAAAACAGGGATATGGAAGCGATCGACTTAATTATGGTTTCAAATTTACTCACTATAACATGTCCGGCAGAAATGACAAGCTAAGATTATGGCTCATCACCGGGTATTCAAAGCAGATTCAGTTCCAGTACGACCAACCTTATGCGGATAAGACGCTTAAGCATGGATATAAGGTCACTTTTTCGTATTCAGCAAATAAAGAATTCAATTACGCCACGATCAATAACCAACAACAATTTTCTGACTCACTCGGCGGAATAAAAAACTGGTCGGGAAGTATTGAATATAATTACAGGCCGGCACTAAGAACATTTCACTCTTTAAGATTAGGTTTTACTCATTTAGGTCTCAATCCGGCTGTGCTTGGCGCAAATCCGCAATATTATAAAGGAACCGAAAACAATATTGATATCCCTGAAATTTCCTATACACTTCGACACTTCGATGTCGATTACATTCCTTATCCGCTGAAAGGCTGGATGGGGGAGGTGTCTTTGCTTAAACGCGGGATCCATCCTTATTCAGAAATGTGGCAGCTTGGTGCAAAAATTACGAAGGCAGCGGATCTTGGCAGAAAATGGTCGTTCAATTGGGAAACCAAAGGTGTTTTAAAGGTGCCTTTTGAACAGCCTTTTTATAATTCAATGATGTTCGGCTACCAGGACATGTACCTCAGGGGCCTGGAAAAATATGTGATCGACGGAGTAGGCGGAATAATGTCAAAGCAAACAATCAGGAAAGAACTGTTCCATTTCTATATACCTACATTTATAAGTTCCGGCGCGCATTCTCGCATTCCGTTCAAAGTTTTCGCAAAAGCATATGCCGATGCCGGTTATAGTTACAACAAAGCAAATCCCCAAAATTCTCTCACTAATAAGATGATGTACACTACTGGTTTCGGGGTTGATCTGGTTACATTCTACGACTTTATATTCCGGTTCGACTACAGCTTTAACCAATTAGGACAAAACGGGCTATTTTTACATTTCAAGAACGAATTCTAAGTATAAATAACTTAATGAAGGTAGCAATCTACAGCAGGGTTATTGATTCTGACCAGCAAGCCGACGTACAGGAGCTTTTTACGCAGCTCACCCGAAATAATATTAAAGCTGTTATTTATTACCCGTTTTTCGAAACGATCAGATCATGTTTTACACATGTAGATTCAGTGCAGGTTTTTCATTCATCGGAAGATTTGGATGACACAATCGATTTCCTTATCAGTCTCGGTGGTGATGGCACAATGCTCGATACGGTCACCCTGGTCCGTAATAAAAACATTCCTGTGCTTGGAATAAATTTCGGACGCCTTGGATTTCTGGCAAGTATAGGCCGTAAAGCATTGCATTCGGCCGTCAGGGCATTGGTCAACAGAACTTATGTGATTGATAAACGCTCGCTCATTCATCTCGATGGCGACAAGCAGATGTTCAATGACATGCCATATGGCCTGAACGAATTTGCCATTCACAAAACTGATACTTCACCGATGATCAAAATTCACACCTACCTGAATGGTGAATTTTTAAATACGTATTGGGCTGACGGCGTAATTGTAGCCACCCCTACCGGTTCCACCGGCTACTCACTCAGTTGTGGTGGGCCTATTGTTTTCCCGGAATCATGCAGCTTTGTTATTACTCCAGTCGCACCCCATAATCTTAATGTGCGGCCGATCATTGTGCCCGACAATAATATTATTTCGTTTGAAGTTGAGGGCCGTACAGATAATTTTATTTGTGCCCTTGATTCAAGAAAAGAAGTTGTAGACAAAAAAACGCTGATAGCCGTAAGACGCGAATCATTCAATTTTAACCTTGTGAGACTCAATGAGAACAACTTCCTTCAAACTCTCCGGGAAAAATTGTCGTGGGGTCTTGATACAAGGAATTAACGATTAGTTGTACACGAAAACCCCGAGCTTGCCGTTACTGCTTAATTATTATCTTGCGATTATGAAGAGATTCTTTCAGGCTTTTGTGCTGTTGTGCGCCGTAATGGCAGGTATGAAAAGTATGGCTCAGTATGAAAGCGTAGTAATGGAAGGTGAAATTGGATTTTCAGCCGGTGCCGCCAATTACTTCGGGGATCTTAACACCCGCTCAAAATTTAACCGGTCAAAACCATCCATAGGAGTGTTTTTCAGGAAGCAATTCAATAATTATGTAGCATTAAGGATCAGCGGGCACCTGGCACAACTCGGTTATTCTGATGTTTACAATACACATAATGAATTTCAGAAAAGAAGGAACCTGAGTTTCAACACAAACATATTTGAGATTGCCCTCCAGGGTGATTTCAACTTCTTCAAATTTATTGCCGGCGATCCTTATCACCGCTTTACCCCATATGTAACACTGGGCCTTGGTGTATTCAGTTACGATCCTTATGCATATCTGAAAGGCCAGAAAGTTTCACTGCGTGAATTAGGAACGGAAGGTCAGGGCAATGCCGCTTATCCAGACAGAAAACCTTACAGCAGCATGGGCATTTGTATGCCTTTTGGTGTTGGAGCAAAATATGCCATCAACGACAGAATGAACATAGGCGTTGAGATTGCACACAGGTTCACCAATACAGACTACATCGATGATGTAAGCAAGACTTACGTTGGCATTGACAGATTCCCACCACTTGCAGACGGACAACCTTCAGTTGCACGGTTACTGCAGGACCGGTCGTATGAAACCGGTGAACCCATCGGGATTGAAGGCAGGCAAAGAGGTCTTTCGAACCAGAAAGACCAATACCTGATAGCGGAGATCACCTTCTCACTTAATCTTACTTCTTACCGTTGTCCCACAGCGGACTAACCTGAATTTCCATACCTTTGTGCGCCTAAAAAATGGTATGCAGCGTCTGAAAGAAAAAATCGACCCAAATCGGCTTCCCTCCCACATTGCCATCATTATGGATGGTAATGGAAGATGGGCAAAAGAAAAAGGTCAGGACAGGCTGTTTGGTCATTTTCATGGTGTGGAAAGTGTACGGGATATAGTTGAAGGATGTGCTGAGCTTGGAATAAAATACCTTACTCTCTATGCATTTTCAACAGAAAACTGGCACAGGCCTGAAGATGAAGTCACAGGATTGATGGAGCTGCTTGTTCAGACCATACGAAATGAAACTGAAACACTGAACAGAAATAATATCAGGCTTCATGTTATTGGTGATCTGAAAAAAATGCCTGACAATGCCATTAACGAACTGAATGAATCGATTTCGATCACGAGTGGAAACACAGGCTTAAACCTTGTAATGGCACTGAGTTACAGCAGCCGGTGGGAAATTTTGCATGCCGTAAAACATCTTGCAGAAGATGTGAAAAAAGGAAGGCTCGATCCGGAAACAATCTCCCAGGATACATTTCAACAATATCTGTGTACATCACAATTTCCGGATCCTGAATTGATGATCCGCACGAGCGGTGAATTCAGGATCAGCAACTTTCTTCTTTACCAGTTAGCTTATGCTGAGCTTTACTTTACTGATGTTCGCTGGCCGGATTTCAGAAAAGAAAATCTTTATGCGGCGATCCTCGATTTTCAATCGAGGGAACGCCGTTTCGGCAAGACAAGCGAGCAGGTGATGGTTTAACAAAAAATTTTAATAAATCACTTTAATTTGCCCAAAACTAAAATGCCCGGAATGCAGTGGAAGTTTACGCCCGGTATATTATTACTGGCCCTTGGTTTTTTTGTGGTTTCCCCTGCTGTTGCCCAGGTAGCCGATACTATAGTACCAGTTGATTCAACGCATGCTTCAGTTGCTACTGATACACTTCCAACCTCAATAGATCCCCAGCTTCTGGAACTTTCAAATACACGCGTTCCGAAAGAATACACATTAGGAAAGATCAGGATTGCCGGAACAAAATATCTTGATGAACAATTGCTGATATCTATTTCAGGATTGAATCCCGGCGATAAATTGACCATCCCGGGTGGTGATAATTTCAGCAAAGCAATCAATAACCTTTGGCGCCAGAACCTGTTTGCCAATATCGAGATTTTCTTTACCAATATCAAAGACGGCGTTGTTGACATAGAAATTAATGTTACTGAACGGCCGCGGCTTTCAAAATACGTTTTCAAAGGAATTAAAAAGGGAGACGCGGATGAGCTTGGTAAAAAAACTGGTATGACTCAGGGAAGAGTTGTGACCGAAAATACAAAGATCAGTGCAATAGAAGCCATCAAAAAATTCTATACGGAAAAAGGTTTTCAGGGTGCGCAGGTGAAGATTGACGAAACACCTGACGCTTCTAAAACTAACCAGGTGATACTTACGTTCGTGGTTAACCGCGGACCGAAAGTAAGGATTAATGAAGTTAACTTTTACGGCAATGAAAATGTTAACGAACTGAAACTCAAAAAACAGATGAAGGGTACAAAGGAAATGACAAAATTTACCCTTTATCCTACAGATACAAAAAGCACTTATGGCGAGAATAAGAAAGTCAAATTCAAAGACTACATTAAGGAGCTCGGATTTTTAACCATCAGTAAAACAAAAGAAGTTCTTGATCCTTATTTCAGGTTCAAGCTGTTCAGCTCTGCAAAATTTAATGAAAAGAAATATATTGAAGACAAGGAAAAAGTACTACAGTATTATAATTCTCTTGGCTTCAGGGATGCGAGCATAGTAGCGGACACACATTATATCAACAACAGGGGCAGCCTGAATGTTGATCTAAAACTAAATGAAGGCCACCGGTATTATTTCGGAAACATAGCCTGGAGAGGAAATACAAAATATTCCGATTCTGTTCTCAGCCTTATTCTCGGTATAAAGAAAGGTGATATTTACAATGCCCAAACACTTAACAGGAAACTTGGTAAAGAACTTACGCAGGAGGGTGGGGATATCAGCGGTCTTTACCAGGATGATGGTTACCTGTTTTTTCACATAGATCCGATTGAAACCGCTGTATACAACGATACGATAGATCACGAGATCAGAATTGTCGAAGGACCACAGGCAACAATAAAGAATATTACTATCTCTGGGAATGAGAAAACGAAAGAGCATGTTATCAGGAGGGAAATAAGAACATTACCGGGTGAAAAATTCAGCCGTAGCGACCTTATCCGTTCGAACCGTGAAATCGCACAGCTCGGATATTTTAACCAGGAAAAGATTGGTATCAACCCTGTACCAAATCCGGATGATGGAACTGTGGATATCCAGTACACAGTTGAAGAAAAATCATCTGACCAGCTTGAACTTTCTGCAGGATGGGGTGGTGGAATAGGACTTACAGGAACACTTGGTGTTTCTTTCAATAATTTTTCTATTAACAATATCTGGAACAAGAAAGCATGGGATCCATTACCAACAGGTGATGGTCAGAAACTTAGCCTTCGTGTACAATCAAACGGTCGTGCATACCAGTCGTACAACTTTTCATTCACTGAACCATGGCTTGGAGGCAAGAAAAGAAATTCTCTTACCGTAAGTTTATATAAGAGTATTTTCAGAACAGGTGGTATCAACAGTGATGGCCGGTATTTCTTCAGTGATACCAACAGGCTTAAAAACTTTGGTGCTACTATTTCACTGGGTAAGCAGCTTAAGTGGCCCGACGATTATTTTACGCTGGTGTACTCACTCAATTATACACAGTATAAGCTGATCAATTACCCCTTGTTCGTTTCATCATTTGATTCAGGCGTTTCCAATAACGTAAATATTAAATTTGCACTCAGCAGAAATTCTGCAGGCCCCAATCCGATGTACCCTACAATGGGATCGAACTTCCTTCTGAGTGCGCAGTTCACACCACCATATTCGCTGATCAATAAAAAAATCATTACCACAGATTCTTATAAATTGCCGGAGTTTCATAAATGGCGCTTAAATGCAGAATGGTTTATTCCCATCGGCAGAGGATTTGGGGAAGATAAAAGCAAGCAGTTTGTATTGAAGGCGGCTGCCAAATACGGCTTCATGGGCAGGTATAATAACAAACTCGATTTTTCACCTTTCGAACGCTTTCAATTGGGTGATGCGGGCTTAGCCAATGGAAATTTCATTTTGGGTTACGATATCATTGCGCACAGGGGATATCCGGTTTATGAAAGTTCGGATCCCAAGATCAATCCCGACCAGCAAAATGCAAGAAACTTCTTTACTATTTTCAATAAGTACCAGCTTGAACTGAGGTTCCCGTTTGCAACAAATCCAAGCAGTACTATTTATGGTATGGCCTGGTTTGAAGCAGCAAACGGATGGTATGACTACAAAACTTATAACCCATTCAGGTTGCGCCGCAGTGCAGGTGTAGGTATGAGGTTCTTCCTGCCGATGTTCGGTCTGCTGGGATTTGATTATGGCGTAGGGTTTGACAGGCTTAAACCAGGTGGTGGCCTGAAAGATGCATCCCGATTTACATTTATGCTGGGATATGAACCTGAATAAGGTTCACGACACTTGTCTTTATCAAACATTAAATAAAATGAAATGAAAAAGATTTTTGCGGCAGTGTTAGTAACATTTTGCCTTGCCTTTACAGCTGAGTCACAACGTTATGCCATTGTAGATACAAAGTATATTCTTGATAAGATACCCGATTATAAAGATGCCCAGAAATCACTGGATGCTGTAAGCGAACAGTGGCAAAAAGAAATTGACACTAAACAGGCAGACCTGGACAGGATGTACCGCAATTTCGAAGCAGAACAGGTGATGCTTAGCGATGAACTCAAAAAGAAAAGGGAGGATGAACTATTCATGCGTGAAAAAGAACTTCGCGACCTGCAGCGTAAACGTTTTGGCTTTGAAGGCGACCTTTTCAAAAAACGTCAGGAGCTCGTAAAACCAATACAGGACAAGGTTTATACAGCTATTCAGAAAATCGCGGTGAACCGGCAATACGATTTTATTTTGGATAAAAGTGAAGGAATTACTGTTATCTTTGCCGACCCAAAATTAGACCGGAGTGAAGACGTACTAAGAGAGTTGGGTGTTAAATAAAATTAAAAGAGAAATTAAAAGACAACGGATTTTATCAAATTTTCAACTTTAAAAAGTAGGTGCATGGCCATAAAAAAGAAGATCCATGCCTCTAAACCAAAAATGAAACAAATGAAAAAATTTTTAACTGCTGCTTTCATTATCGTATTAGCCATCATGTCGGCAAGCCAGGTAAATGCCCAGAATAAAATTGGGTACATCAGCACAGAAGAACTCATAAGTATCCTGCCTGAAACTACCAAGGCTGACTCAAACCTGCAGCAATATAGAAGTGCGCTTATCCAGAATGCACAGGAAAAACAATCATCTCTAGAATCTGCGATTGAAAAATTCAATGTTGATTCAGCAAAGATGAGTGGTTCAGTAAAAGATGTAAAAAGAGCAGAGCTCCAGAAGATGCTTAGTGACCTTCAAACAGAAGACCAGAGGATACAGCAGCAATTACAACAAAGACAACAGGAGCTTATTGCGCCTATCAACAGGAAAGCTTTCGAAGCAATTCAATCAGTTGCTAAGGAGAATGGATACCAGTACGTATTCGAAAAAGGCGCATTACTGGTAGCTCCTCCGGGCGAAGACATTTTACAGCTCGTAGCTAAAAAGCTTAATGTAAAAGTTCCGGCAGGCAGAACATCAACGCAGCCTGGAGCAATTACACCAGCAGCTAAACAACCGGCCACAACAGCGCCGTCAAAATAAAAATGTCATCAACAGGACCTATCGGAATTTTTGATTCAGGATACGGCGGTCTGACAGTAATGAAAGAGATCGTAAGGCGGCTTCCGTCTTACGATTTTTTTTATCTGGGCGACAATGCCAGGGCTCCTTATGGTAACCGGTCATTCGATACAGTATACAGGTATACACTCGAATGTGTAAAATGGTTTTTTGAAAAAGGCTGCTCACTTGTTATACTAGCCTGTAATACTGCTTCCGCAAAGGCGTTGCGTACCATTCAGCAAAACGATCTGGAAAAAATAAATCCCCTGAACCGTGTTCTTGGAGTTATTCGACCCACCAGTGAGATCATGGGTAATTTTACTAAAAGCGGATCAATCGGCATTTTAGCGACCAATGGAACAGTGCAATCCGGTTCGTATGCAATAGAAATAAACAAGTTTGCTCCTCAGGTAAAAGTAACACAGGAAGCATGCCCGATGTGGGTACCACTTGTTGAAAACAATGAATATAATAAAGCAGGTGCTGATTATTTTATCCGGAAAAATATTGACAACCTTCTGGCAAAAGACAGCAACATTGATACTATACTGCTGGCATGCACCCATTATCCGCTGTTAATGGATAAACTGGTTAAATACGTACCGCAGAACATTCGCATCCTCTCCCAGGGCGAAATTGTAGCCGAAAGCCTTGCCGCATACCTTGTGAATCACCCTGAAATGGAAATACGGTGCTCAAAAAATGGGTCGCAGGCTTTCTATACTACTGATTCTGAGGAAGATTTTAATAACCACGCAGCTATATTTTTTGGAGAAGCTGTAAAGGCCGCCCATGTTGAACTTTAGGCTAAAAATGTATTGGAGAAAGGTCTGAATTGCCCTACCTTTGCCGACCTTTCAATAATTGAATAAAACAGAAATATCATGAAACGTACATTTCAACCACACAGGCGTCGCCGTAAAACTGTTCACGGTTTTCGTAAGCGTATGGAAACAGCCAATGGCCGTGCAGTGCTGGCCGCGCGTCGCAGAAAGGGTCGTAAGAAGCTTTCCGTTTCCGACGAGAGCAAACTGAAATAAATTATCCCCCTATATATTTTGTTCGATTAGCCTCTGCAACGGGGCTAATTTAGTTTATGTAAATTGATACAAAAAGTATCGCGACACATTTTACTTTAGGAAAACATGAACGGCTTAAAAGCCGTAAGCTTATCGCACAATTGTTCGATAATGGTAAATCCGTTGCCGCGTTCCCGATCAGGGCGCTTTATTCATTTACCCCCACGCCGTCTGGATTACAGGCCGGATTTACAGTAAGCAGTAAAAACTTTAAAAAAGCTGTTGACCGCAACAGGATAAAAAGATTAATGCGCGAGGCATACAGGTTACAGAAAAAGGAGTTGGAAAAAAAATTAGTTGTCGTGCATAAAAACTTAGCGATATTTTTTATGTACACAGGAAAAGAATTACCGGATTATAAAACCTGTTATGAAAAAATGTCGCTCGTTTTAAAAGCTATACTGAATGAATGTGCTTCTTAAAATAGCGTCATTTCCATTTATAGCATTGATAAAATTATATCAGTGGATCATTTCGCCTGTACTTGGACCTTCATGCAGATTCACTCCAACCTGTTCAAACTATGCGCTGCAGGCTTTTGAAAAATACGGACCACTGAAAGGGTTGTGGCTAACAGCAAAAAGAATTGCACGCTGCCATCCCTGGGGAGGCCATGGTGAAGATCCGGTTCCCTGAACACAATGAAATTACTATTAGCAATACACTTCTAATATATCTTCGTTCAATGACTAAAAAACTCTTTCTTCTCGATGCGATGGCGCTTGTGTTTCGTGCGTATTATGCACTGATCCGTAATCCGCGTCTCACTTCGAAAGGACGAAATACGAATGCCCAGTTTGGTTTTACAAACACCCTGATCGAGCTCATCAATAACCAGCAGCCCACACATATGGCTGTATGCTTCGATACACATGCTCCTACTGTTAGAGATCTTGATTTTTCAGATTACAAAGCTAACAGGCAGGATGCGCCGGAAGATATTTTGTCGGCACTGCCTGACATAAAAAAAATCATTGAAGGGTTTTGCATTCCTGTAATCGAGGCGGATGGATATGAAGCTGATGATATAATTGGTACACTTAGTAAAAAAGCATCTGCGGCCGGCTATGATGTTTACATGGTAACGCCTGATAAGGATTATGGACAGCTGGTGAATGATAAAGTTTTTATTTATAAACCAGGCTACCAGGGCAGCGATGCTGAAGTATTAACAATGCAGGAAGTGTGTGCAAAATGGAATATCAAAGACGTGTCGCAGGTTATCGACATTCTTGGATTGATGGGCGATTCTGTTGATAATATCCCAGGCATCCCGGGTGTCGGAGAAAAAACGGCGGCAAAGCTGCTTACAGAGTTTGGTACACTTGAAAATGTTCTTGAAAATGCTGAAACGATAAAGGGAGCGCTTGGCGAAAAGGTCAGAAAAGGAAAAGAGCTCGCACTGATGAGTAAAAAACTCGCGACGATCATCACAGATGTGCCGGTTGAATTTCATGAAGAAGATTTCAGGATAAAAGAATGCAATAAAAATGCGCTTAAAGAAATTTTTTATGAATTAGAATTCAAAACACTTGGAAGAAGAGTATTCGGAGAAGACATTGCTACCGCTGTGCCGAAAGGAATGATTGACAAAGTTATTCCTGAAGGCGTACAAACAGATCTTTTCGGAAATGTAGTTTCAGCACCAGTAATAGAAATCGAAGTCCAGGAGCAGGTTACCTCTGTAATTCAACCTACTCAGAATATTCATAACACTCCGCACGATTATAAAGCGGTTGAAGGCGACCTCGCAATAAAAGAACTCGTTACTCTCCTGTGCGACAAAACGGAAATATGTTTTGATACAGAGACTACTTGTATTGATGCGAACGATTGTGTATTGGTAGGATTAAGTTTCTCTGTTGAAAAAGGAGCAGCCTGGTATGTGCCTTTTCCATCCAGTGACCAGGAAGAAACAATTAGGTTGCTTTCATTTTTTGAGCCTTTATTTGAAAATCCGTTCATAACATGGGTTGGTCAGAATCTCAAATATGACATGCTGGTACTAAAATGGTATGACTATGAATTAAAAGGAAATATTTTCGATACCATGCTTGCCCATTATGTAATTGATCCTGATGGTAAGCGCAGCATGGATCTTTTAAGTGAACAATACCTGGGGTATGAACCTGTACCAATAGAAGAGCTGATAGGTAAAAAAGGCAAAGCCCAGGGCAACATGAAAGATGTTGCGTTAGAAAAGATTAAAGATTATGCTGCAGAAGATGCTGATATAACGCTGCGACTTAAACATGTATTTACTCCTCTGCTTCAGGCAAAAGATGTAGAACAGGTTTTTATAGAAGTTGAAAATCCGCTTGTACGTGTGCTTGCAGATATGGAATATGAAGGGATACGAATAGATACGGGTTTTCTGAATGAGTATTCTAAAGAACTTGAACGCGAATCAAAGCTCAGTGAAGAACGCGTATACCAGCAGGCTGGTGTTCGTTTTAATTTATCATCCCCACGCCAGCTTGGCGAAGTGCTATTTGAAAAATTGAAGCTTGATCCGAAAGCAAAAAAAACGAAGACCGGCCAGTATGCCACCGGAGAAGATGTATTGCTGAAACTTTCTCACAGCAATGAAATTGTTAATGACATTCTAACCTACCGTGAGCTCACGAAGCTTAAGTCAACTTATGTTGATGCGCTTCCATTAATGATCAATAAAAAAACAGGACGGGTGCATACAAGTTATGCGCAGGCTGTTGCAGTAACCGGCCGGCTTTCCAGTAACAATCCGAATCTTCAGAATATTCCTATCAGAACTGAAAGAGGACGGGAAATAAGAAAAGCATTTATTCCAAGAGATAAAGATCATGTGATCTTATCTGCAGACTATTCTCAGATTGAACTGAGAATTGTTGCCGCCATCAGCGGTGACGCAGCCATGACAGACGCATTTAAACAGAAAAAAGACATTCACAATGCTACTGCTGCAAAAGTATATGGTGTTGATGAGTCGGCAGTAACGAAAGAGATGCGTTATAAAGCGAAGAGTGTAAACTTCGGCATTATTTATGGGCAGGGAGCATTTGGACTTGCAGACAATCTTGGCATCAGCAGATCAGAAGCCAAAGAAATTATCGATAATTATAAAAGGCAGTTCAGCAGCATCCAGAAGTATATGGATGCAACCATAAACTTCGCGAGAGAAAATGGATATGTTAAAACGCTCATGGGAAGAAAGAGATGGCTGAAGGATATAAATTCAGCAAACTTTACTGTGCGTGGCTTTGCAGAACGAAATGCGATTAACTCTCCTATACAGGGAACAGCAGCAGATATGATCAAAATGGCGATGATAAAAATTCATCATGAATTTAAATCGCGTAAACTCAAATCAAAGATGGTGCTCCAGGTTCATGATGAACTTGTATTTGATGCAACAATTGATGAAGCTGAAATAATAAAGCCATTAATAATTGATTGCATGCGCACTGCACTGCCTTTACCTAATGGCGTTCCAGTGGAGGCAGAAATTGGCGGAG
>DATLDR010000090.1:0-18755 GCA_035525775.1 Flavitalea sp. | reverse complement strand
TTTAAGAGCAACAGTATCAGGATCTGTTATCGCCATGTCGCATTCATCTTCAACTACAATCCATCCCTCGAAACCAGTTTGCTCCAGGTATTTTGTTATTCCTACAAAATCAAGTGAGCCTTCACCCATAGGTGCCCATCTGCCATCAGTATACATATCCTTGTAATGAACGCAATTCACCAGCTCGCGGTATTCCTTTATGATTGATAAAGGATCCATTCCACCTTTTGCTATGTGACCCACATCAGGAGTATAGCCGATGACTGAGCTGTTCAAACCATTGAGTAAGATTTTATAATCTTCTTCGGTTCTGAATACGGAACCCATAGGAGAATTCGGATGATAAGAACATTTGATGCCTTTATCGGCAGACCGTTGTGCTATTGCATTAACGCAGGAAAGTAAGTTATGCTGGCGGTGGCGAAGATCCTGTCTGTCTTTTCCCGGCATTTGCACGAGCAGGAAAATTGCTTCCGGAAAATGTTCCATGAACCGGATCCATTCATCAGCCCGTTTTTGCTCATCCGGCGTTTCTTTTTCACCGGTCCAATCTTCAACATAAACAAATACAGCGAACTCAAGGTTGTATTTCTGTAAAGCTGCTTTCATTTTCTCAGGATCAGAAAGATGCTGAAGAAAACTTGCTTCCGGCTCAATTCCTTTAAAGCCTGCCCTTGCAGAAATATCCATTATATGTTCCAGCCTGCCCTTGTATTGTTCACCAGGCATCTGCCAGGTATATGTTTCGCAGGCAAGTTTTATTTTAGACATAGCTTAATGTTTAAGTAAGAAATCAAGAGATTCTTTATTGAAACGTTCCAGATCTTCCCAGTGATGTACATGGCCACCTTCGGGGTATGTACTGAATGAAGAATTTTTAATGCCTTTATGCAGTACTTCTGAAAATGCAGGAGGAGTAAATATATCCATCAAACCAACAGTAACTAATGTCGGCGTATTGATTTTATTTAACCTGTCTGTTGAATCGTGGTGAATGCATGCATCAAGCTGTCCGTCGAAGCCATCCCTCGTTTGTTTTTCTTTACTGTCACGGTAACTGATCACATCATTTTTTAATAAAGCTGACTCGCTCTCAAAATATGGTGGCGCAAATATCCACAACTGCAGTAATTCCATATATACTTCAGGTGGTGCAGTTGCCCTTATCTTCTTGAGGTTTTCATATACTGTTGCCGCATAATTATTAAACTTCGCCCACGTGGATACAAGCATCAGACTTTTAACTCTACCGGGATATCGGATAGCTAGTTCCTGTGCAATCGCGCCACCCATTGAAATGCCTGCCACTCTGGCTATCTTAACGCCGGCATGATCCATGACAGCTACTGTATCTGCGGCCATCATTGCTGTTGTATACGGTCCTTTCGGCTGATCTGATTTTCCCACACCACGGTTATCAAGGATGATGCAACGAAAATGATTTTCGTATACAGCTACGTGCTTGTTCCATACTGGACCATCAGCACCAAAACCCATGATCAGTACCAGCGGCTCGCCCTTCCCTCTTTCGTGGTAATATATTTTGCTGCCGGCCGAAACTGCAAATTGAAAATCCATTGCCAAATTTTATCGAAATGACCGCGTTATTTTATTTCAAACTTCGAGGGATAAAAACCTTTTTTGAACAGATCCGTTCCGAACATGGTAGGCTTGTACTCACCAACAAAGTTTACATCAGCTTTTGCCGGGATGTGGTTTTCCAAGCCCACCGCCCAGAAGCATGCATTTACGAGTAGCCTTCTCAAATCTTCATTAACAAAATCAATCGCTGCACCCATAGTGGTGGTGAAAACTCTTCCTTTTTTTCCTGATTTGCCCGTGTATGTTTTTGTCCAGGCAACAGGCATAACAGCTTTATCCAAATTAACCGGCAAATCTGGTGTCATGCCTCTTGTTGATTGACCGTATATAATAGGCTCACTATTACCGTTCAATTTTCTTACTGTATACACATCAGTGGAACACCATATATCCTTAACACCATTCAGTATCGGATTCTTTTCATTCTGCTGCACGCCATCAATTAATCCGCGTGTGCCTTCGTGCCCGTGCTTTCCATGATGTGCAACCCATGTTTCTCCCAGTATTGCTCTTCCAAAGCCATCTTCCCATCCTTTCGCCTTACTCTGGAAATCATACTTCGCATACTTCCCATTCTTATTTTCCTTATAATTGAAAGCGTGCGTAGCAGTACGCAATGCCACTATGGGTTTGCCAGAGGCAATATAATCGTCAATGTATTTCATCTGATTATCGGGAAGTTCGCGGAAACGTGTGAAGATAACCATGAGATCTGCGGACTGTAGGTGATCAAGACCAGGAATATTATTCAGCACCATGGGATCGACCATTCCTGTTTTTGGATCGGTTGCAAACAGTACAGTAGAAGTAAAGCCATATTTTTTTGAGAGAATGGCTGCAAGCATTGGTAAAGCTTCTTCAGAACGGTATTCTTCATCGCCGCTGACAAATACAATATTCCGCCCTTTGCCCGGGCCATCCGTTCCTTTATATTGTACCCATTGACTTTGTTGTCCATGAGAGGTCATGGCGCATATTATAAAAATAATAATAAAGGATATTCTCATCGTTCCGGTAATTTACTAAGCGATGTAACAACTAGGTAGGATTACCCTATCCATTTCAATTAATTTGATTATAATCCCAGTGATAAATATAAACCTGCAATAAAAATAAGCGACTTTTTAATACTTTAAATCAAACATATTGATGTTATAGATTAATACGTCTTTTGATAGAGTTTTTCCCTATTTTGCTTACGCTTAAAAATTTGTCTTTTGCATCTCAACTACGCTTTAAGCAGTGTTTGTAATTTCATATTTACAAGTTTCACAGTTTAAATAATAAATGCATTCTTCTTTTAAACCAGACTAGCTGCCATGAATAAAAAATATTGCGTGAATCAGCATGCCTCTCACTTACATATGCTCAACACATTGTTCGTGATGGCTTTTTTTGTAGTTATTTTTTCATGCAATCCTGATCACCATCCGGTACTGCAATTGCGAAAAAATGCACATGTTTTGCTTATTGGCAATAACCTGGGTTCGCGCATGATGAGCTATGGTCATTTTGAAACAGAACTGCATATAAGATATCCTGACAGCATGCTTTACATAAGAAATATATGCGACCCTGGCGAAACACCTGGATTCAGACCTCATGCCGGCCGCAATACACCCTGGGCATTTCCAGGAGCGGAACAATACCAGACAGACCTTGCGAGAAATTCAAACAGTGAAGGTTTTTTCGAATATCCCGACCAGTGGTTAACACGCCACAAGGCAGATGTTATTCTCGCTTTTTTCGGTTATAATGAGTCTTTCGGAGGAAGGGAAACACTCAGCAATTTCAAGGCAGAGCTGGATTCTTTTGTGAAATACACTTTGAAGCAGAAATACAATGGCACCAGTGCGCCGCAGCTTGGACTTGTTTCTCCCATTGCATTTCAAAATCTCTCTGGAAAAATGGATCTGCCCGATGGTAAAAAAGAAAATGAAAATCTTGCACTGTATACAGAGGCCATGAGAGAGGTCGCTAATAAAAACGGAATTATTTTCATTGACGCATTTACTCCCACAAAAAAATGGTTTGATAACACTACCGAACAATTAACCATAGACGGCTCACAATTGAATGAAGAAGGATATAAAAAATTTGCAAAGCTGCTTGCAGACAGTGCTTTTGGTGAGGCGGATGCAAAAGCAGAAAAAAACAGGAACATGATCCACGCAGCGGTTATGGAAAAGAACTGGATGTGGCACAACGATTATAAAATTCCGAACGGCGTACATGTTTTTGGAAGAAGATTTAATCCTTTCGGTCCTGACAATTACCCTGCCGAGTTAAAAAAGATAAGAGAGATGACCGCGATCCGTGACACTGCCATATGGAAAGCATCACACGGAGAAAAATTTGACCTGGCATTTTCAGATGCTAAGACGGATACTTTACCCACAGTAAAAACCAATTACGATCCGAAAGTGAATGGCTCAATGCAATATCTGTATGGCAAAGATGCATTGTCAAAACTGAATGTTGCCCCAGGTTACAAAATTGACCTGTTCGCTTCGGAACAGGAATTCAAAAACCTTCTTAAGCCAGTTCAGCTGACCTTTGATAATAAAGGAAGACTATGGGTAGCCACAATGCCCACGTATCCGCATTATAAGCCAGGCGATAAAAAACCGGATGACAAAATCATTATTCTTGAAGACACCAACGCAGATGGAAAAGCAGACATTGAAAAAGTTTTTGCGCGGGGTCTTCAGCTTCCGGTAGGTTTCGAGCTTGCACCTGAAGGCGTTTATGTTTCTCAGGGAAACGACATGATATTGCTGACAGATACAAATGGTGATGACGTTGCCGATAAAAAAGAAATCATACTCAGCGGATTTGATGATCACGATACGCATCATGCACACCATGCTTATACTTCGGATCCATCGGGTGCTATTTATATGGGAGAGGGCGTGTTCCTGCATACAGATGTTGAAACATCTTATGGACCTGTGCGTGCAACCAACGGCGGTTTTTACAGATATAATCCGCAACGTCATCAACTGGAACGCACAGCGCAATTATCTATTCCAAATCCCTGGGGAATTACATTCGACGACTGGGGCGAAAATTTCTTTGCAGAAACCTCCAGCCCTGATGTACGCTGGATGCTGCCCGGCACAATAAAACCAAGGTATGGAGTATCTACCCATAAATCTTTCAACCTGATTGAACGTAAACAAATGGTGCGACCAACGTCGGGCATTGAATTTATTTCAAGCAGGCATTTTCCCGACAATGTGCAGGGAGATCTGCTAATCAATAACACGATCGGATTTCTTGGAACAAAGCAACATGCAGTAATAGAAGACCGCACCGGTTACAAAACACGTTTCCGTCAGGATCTGCTCACATCGGATGACAGAAATTTCCGTCCTGTGGATATGGAGTTCGCCCCGGATGGTTCATTATATGTTATCGACTGGCACAACATTCTTATTGGCCACATGCAACACAATGCGCGTGATCCTTTACGTGATCATACACATGGAAGAGTTTACAGAATTACTTATCCTTCACGTCCTCTCATTACGCCGGCAAAAATTGATGGTGCTTCCATCGATGACCTGCTCGATAACCTTAAGCTGCATGAATATCGCACGCGTTACCGTACCCGTCGTGAGCTTCGTGGACGAAATGCAGATGAGGTATTGACACACATGCAGACGTGGTTAACCAGGCTTGATAAAAAAGATCCGGCGTACGAGCATCATCTTACTGAAGCGCTATGGGTAAGCTGGGGTTTGAATAAAGTAGATCAGCCTTTATTAAGATCATTGCTGCATGCAAAAGATTTTCATGCAAGAGCCGCTGCCGTAAGAGTTTTGCGATACACCGGCCACCAGGTGAAGGACCAGGCTGAATTATTAAAGCAGGCAGCATCAGATGAACATGGCCGGGTACGGCTTGAAGCGATTGTTGCGGCTTCATGGCTCCGCAGAGAAGAAGGTCTGGCAATATTGAAAGAAGCTAGCAAGAAGCCACTCGATGAATGGATGATCAATGCATATGAAACTGCAGACGCCTATCTGAATGGACATGAGCTGCAGGAGAAACCAGAATTGTCTGGTAGTAATAATGAACTCACAGGCAATAAAGTGATACTTGAAAAGGGAAAAGAGATTTTTAACCGTGATGGTTACTGCGGTACTTGCCATCAGCCGGATGGAAAAGGACTTCCTGCATCAGGATTCCCTCCGATTAGCCAGACATCATTTGTAAATGGAAGTGAAGAAAGGCTGATTAAGATTGTTTTAAAAGGTTTGCAGGGACCACTTGAAGTGAACGGTAACAAATATGCCGGCCAGGTGCCGATGACGCCGTTTGAAGGTTTGCTGAATGATGAAGAGGTGGCTGCTGTATTGACTTATGTAAGAAATTCTTTTGGCAACAAAGCGGGTCCTGTTTCGGCTGATAAGGTGAAACTTGTTCGCGAAAAAATAAAAGATAAAAAAGATTTTTACAATCCTGACCAACTTCTTAAAGAACACCCTTAAGAGGTTGTGGATGTATAATACGGAATCAACTATTATAATGCTTTTTTATGGTGATCACCACCAGCTTGGAAGTAGGGGTATTGCTCTTGTATGCTGTGCTGTCAATGGGTACCAGCACATTCGTTTCGGGAAAATACGTGGCAGTACATCCTAGCGGAATCTGATACGATACGATGATAAAATTCCGGGCAATCCTTTCGACTCCCCCATAATGATTGTACAGATCAACAATGTCTCCATCTTTTAATTGGAGACGGCGTATATCAGATTCATTCATCAATACCACTCTCCTTTCATTATGTATTCCACGGTAGCGATCATCCAGTCCATAAATAGTGGTATTGAACTGGTCGTGGCTGCGGATGGTCATCATCATCAGTTCATTTTCTTCCAGATTCATTTTTTCTGACACAGACACAGTAAAATTTGCTTTTTCAGTGAATGTGCTGAACGTACCTTCACGGTTGCAGTTTGGAAGATAAAAGCCACCAGGTTTACGAACACGTTCATTATAATTGTCAAACCCGGGTATGGTTTTCTCAATATCGTTTCTGATCAGGTCATAATTTTCCATGTAGTCACGCCATCTGATCGCCGACTTCGTGCCGAGTGTTGCCATCGCAAGTTTGCAAACAATCGCCGGTTCACTCATTAATTGATCGGATACAGGTTTCAACACTCCTTTAGATGATTGTACAACACCCATCGAATTTTCACAGGAAACAAACTGCTCTCCGCTTGCCTGTACATCTTTATCCGTTCTGGCAAAACATGGAAGTATAATGGCTTCCTGCCCATGCACCAGGTGACTGCGGTTCAATTTCGTAGAAACATGTACAGTGAGGCTGCAACGCTGCAATGCTCTAGCGGTATACAGCGTATCCGGCGTTGCGGATAAAAAGTTCCCACCCATAGCAATAAAAACGCTTGCTTTTCCTTCGTGCATAGCTTTGATGGATTCAACAACATCATAGCCATGTTTAAGTGGTGGAGCGAAAAGAAAATTATTTTTGATTGCCTGAAGAAAATTATCCGGGGGTTTTTCAAAAATGCCCATTGTTCTGTCGCCCTGAACGTTGCTATGGCCGCGTACAGGACATGTCCCCGCCCCGGGTTTACCAATGCTTCCTTTTAATAGAAGAAGATTTACAATCTCTTTGATAGTGTTCACCGCATTCCTGTGCTGGGTAAGACCCATTGCCCAGCATGCAATTATTTTACTTTTATTTTTTAGAACTTCAGCTGCTTTGATCACCTGTTCACGATCGGCGCCACATTCTTCTATTAATGAATCTGCATCGAGGGAAAGAATGTGGGCACACAAAGCACTGTAACCAGTGGTATGCATCGAGATAAAGGGAAGATCGAAAACAGTACCGGGATTTTTTTGTTCTTCCCGCAGCAATAATATTTCAATCGCCTGCAGCAATGCCATATCGCCATTGATCTTCACCTGCAAAAAAATATCGGTCAGTTGCGTTCCTATTCCAAGAATGCCTTTTAATTGCTGTGGATTATTAAATCCCATCAGCCCTGTTTCAGGCAATGGATTTACGGAAATGATAACAGCTCCGCTTGCTTTTGCCTTTTGCAGGGCAGTGAGCATACGAGGATGATTAGTGCCGGGATTCTGCCCGAGAATAAGAATTACTTCTGCCTCATAAAAGTCTTCCAATTTCACAGAACCTTTCCCAATGCCGAGGGATTCATTAAGGGCAACACCGCTGCTTTCATGGCACATGTTGCTGCAATCGGGAAGATTATTAGTGCCATACTCTCTTACGAACAACTGGTAAAGAAATGCCGCTTCATTACTTGTTCTGCCAGAAGTATAAAATATTGCTTCATCAGGACTGTTTAATGCATTCAATGCTTTTGCAGTCTTATCAAAAGCTTCATTCCATGAAATGGGCGAGTAGTGTGAGGATCCTTTTGCCAGGTACATTGGCTCAGCAAGCCTTCCATTACTTCCAATCTGATGATCAGAAAGTTTTGCAAGATCAGCAACTGAATTTTTGCTGAAAAAATCAGCGCCTATTTTTTTTGCTGTAGCCTCTTCTGCAACTGCACGTGCGCCGTTTTCGCAGTATTCACCCCAGCGTGAGCGTTCATCGTCGGGATCTGGCCATGCACAACTCGGACAATCAAATCCACCTTTTTGATTTATGTTCGACAATGCTTTCATCCCTCTCACCATTCCTGCTTCTTTGCTGATCTGTTTCAATGACGAAATAACGGCGGGAATACCCGCTGCAAGATTTTTAATCTTTCCTTTTTTCATCCCGGTATGCTTCTCCGGATTTTGTGAACCGGGTATGGAGGCAAGGTCTTCGTTCAACTTGTCGTTCATTTCCAAATTTAATTAATCCTGTGATTACCGGTATACACATTGTATTTATTATCACGCAAAAAACCAATCAGCGTAATGTTGCATGATTTCGCGATCTCAACTGCGAGTGATGATGGCGCTCCGACAGCAACGATCACTTTTATTCCTGACATGTAAGCTTTTTGAATCAGTTCGAAACTTGCCCGACCACTTAAAAAAAGGATGTGATTATTAAGAGGTACTTGTTTGTTCATAACACTATATCCTACAAGTTTATCCATTGCATTGTGTCTGCCAATATCTTCTGATAAATGAATCAGTTTACCGTCTGCAGTGAATAATGTGGAAGCATGAAGCCCGCCTGTGCTTTGAAAGATTACCTGTTCGTGTTTTACAATATCTGAAAGTGAATAAATTATGCTGTTGTCTATGGTGATATTGTCCTGGATATTACCAAATTGCGATACTGCGCGGATCGATTCAATACTCGCTTTTCCGCAAACACCACAGCTGGAAGTAATATAAAAATTCCGATCACCGGATAAAACAGGCGTTTCATGTTCATGCAGGATGATCAGAACAGTATTTAGGCCATCCGCAGCTGGCGTGATCATTTTTATCTGCGAATGATCACGAATGATTCCTTCTGTAAATAAAAAGCCGCATGCAAGTTGAGCATCCTTTCCAGGCGTACGCATGGTAATGGCAATTGTTTTCTGAATAGCAACGCTATTATTATAGTATTGCATACGTATTTCAAGAGGCTCTTCTACAGCAAGGAAATCGTGCTGGCGCGAAGCATTTCCTGAATCGATCTTCACAATCGATACGCGATGGATCGTATTTGAACGGATGATCTCCCGGGCTTCCAATGCCTGTGCCGGGGTGTCTATGCTTTGAATGGCACGCTTATCGGCAGGTGAATATTTTAAAGCATTGTGCTTTTTCAAAAACTCTTGTAAGGTTAAATTTTCTATGTTGAAATCCTGAAGGAAAGCGGCTGCTCCACGTGAAGAATAATAGGCAAGTAATGGTTCATACACTCCGGCGGCATCATTAAAAAAAGCGGCTGCAAATGTTTTGTCTTCGATTGTATTTACGAAAGATGATAAATCTTTTTGCGTAATAAAAGGATAATCACATCCTAAAAGAATAAATGCTTCATCACGAAATTTTGATGCAGCAGTAAGCAGTGCTGCGGCTGGTCCGGTATTAGCAAATGCAGGATCATCGGTCAGCGTCTTATAATGTTTATCAAACACGAATGATTGAGATGAAGAGCAGCACAGATAAACTTCTTCGCAAAAATTACTTAACAAATCATAAGCAGCGTATGCCTGTGGCTGATCATTATAATGGATGAAAGCTTTGTCGTGTTGCATCCGGGTGCTTTTACCGCCGCATGCAACCAGTCCGTACCTCCTTTGAGGAGTGATCTTCATTTGATAAAGATAAACGCGAATCAATAATTATCACGTAAACATTCCACTATCAGGGTTGTATTAGGTTATCCGCGTAATAAAGGTTTCTTTGTGTACTCGGAAGGGATAGCAAGAATAGGTTCATCATTCACTGCATTAATTTTCTTACGTGCAACAACACGCACGTAACCCAGATAACGGCCCTCATCAGCGGTTAGTGCTTCGATTTCTAACTTATTATCCGGAGCAATCGCCTGATGCCATTTAATCCACAAACGCCAACCTTCCTGCATACTATCGCAGCATTCAATATCTACTAATCCTACTTTCTCCCAGTGTCGCTTCCACCAGTTCGCTGAATGAAGACACCATAGATCTTTTGTCCACCATTGTTGAAGATGCTCAGGAAGGTTGCCTTTTATCTCCTGCATAAGTCCTGCACCGGCAATAGCTATTTGTCCACCAGGCTTTAGGAACCTTGTGATATTATCAAGATACAGATCATCTGTTCCAAAATAGAAATAACAATCAATAGCGATGATGGCGTCAAAGAAGCCAGGCGCAAATGGAAGTGCGCGTGCATCTGCATGAACAGGAAAAACATCATACTTCATACCCGCATCTTCAATACGCTTTGCATTCTCGGCTACTGAACACCATAAATCTACCGCCCATACCTGCACGCCAAATTCATGGTGTAAGAAAAT
Source organism: Flavitalea sp. (assembly GCA_035525775.1). Taxonomy (GTDB): domain Bacteria; phylum Bacteroidota; class Bacteroidia; order Chitinophagales; family Chitinophagaceae; genus Flavitalea. Next base: position 8,200 of record DATLDR010000090.1, on the reverse strand, counting down.
CGACGACATAGCCCTTCCACATCCCAGATCTAATATCCGCATTCCGGGGCGTAGGTCTAAATACTGGCAAAGCCATTCCGTTAATAATAGTGGATTTGCCCCGCCACTCACACTTGCTTTGATCCATTCCGGATTATACTTTGATGAAAGCGGAAATTTATCAGAAGTAAATAAATCGCTCATTTTTTAAGCATTTAGGGAGATCGCCAATGAAGATAGCACTTCGTTACGTTTGAAGTCGCCATTTGGCCACCATGGTCAAAAGATTTACAGAATAGGTTTGAAGCTGTAAGTACCATAGCATATTACGATTAGGCGCATATGTTAAAACAAATGTTGCAGGTGTGCAGTGAAAAAGTTTTTTGATTAATTTTGTGCCTTCACCAAAGAAAAGGAGGTATTCATGAAATCAACAGTCAATTCATGGAAACATCCAGTTAGTTTCGCCTAACCAGATTTTTCATTAAAATACTGTGACGTAGAACGTCAAAAGCCGCAAGATCTGTCTTGTGGCTTTTTTATTGCGTTTAGTCAAATTCCCGTAATATACCTGCCTTCTTTAATTCACTTCATGGCAACGTGACCCAGTTTTCTAATGTTCCCGATGAACTGAATGCTTCGCCATTGCATTCAATCGGATCATTGTTTCTTGAGTTCTCGTCAATAATAAAATTATTACGTGAACCGGTGCCATAAGTATTGAATAAAGAATCCGTCATCACCTGGAAAAAAGAAATTAATCGCAATCCTTTTTCAATGGAACTATGATCTTTAGGTCCATCGGCCGGTGTCTTTACCGCAACTGCAATGTCCGACATTGTTTCGTTACTGATATGGGTGCCGATTGCCTGCCCTGCAGTGAGTTCAGATCCTACAACAATAGAAGGGTCAGCTTTTACGTGAAAGATTCTGAATGTAAAGGCGGGATATTCCTTTGAGCGGATATGCAACTGGCTTCCCGCCCACTCGTCGAATCTGCTGATAACAGTACCATCAACCGGGCTGTAAATCTTTATCGCCGACCAATCCGTGCCTCTCGGCATAAAATAATGCTTCATGCTCCTACACGACTCAAAATCATCTGAGTAATCATGCCCAATACCTGATCTGAACATGCTTACTTTCATAATGCTATCTTTTTCAATATAATTGAAGCGTACAAATTTCGGTACTGCAGAAGCATCAAGATCAAATGTTGCTTCCTCCGGAAAATCGTTATCGGGAATAGTATCCTGAGGGATTTGTTGAGGATTTATGGGCTGTTCATTTTTAGTACACCCAAAGAATAGCACGGTCGTAAACAGAAAAATAATTGTTTTCATAGTATGCGTGGATCGAATAACGTTATATTCCCTTGAAAAATTGCTATAATTTTATCCCATGCGCTTGATCTTATTTGTTGGGACCGGCAGCTTTATCGGCGGTATATGCAGGTACCTGCTTTCGACGCTGATACAATCTAAATCGGTTTCTGAATTTCCTTATGGTACTTTAGCTGTGAACCTTACGGGCTGCTTTCTTATCGGAATTCTTTATGGCGTGTTTGAAAAGATACCCGTAACTACAGAATGGAGATTGCTGTTTGTAACAGGTGTACTCGGAGGATTCACCACATTTTCCGCGTTCTCAGGTGAAACTTTTAATATGCTCAGATCCGGACACATTGCATCCGGTTTTATTTATGTTGCAGCAAGTGTATTGATTGGCATAATGCTAACATTCTCGGGTGCCTGGATCATTAAAGTATCTATGTAGATTTAAAGATACCTGAGCATTAACTCTTTGATATTTCTGCAGCATCCTTATTCGGTTGCAATTGGTATATAACCGAACCATTTTTAACCTTCAGCTGCTTAAAATGACCGCCCTGCTTAACTGAAACTTTTTTCCACGACGAAGGTACTTTAGTGCGCAGTGTTAATGGCAGATCATACATTGATTGATCAAGTGTATGTGTAAGGTTAACAATGATTTTATTACCCTCCATGCGGCTATTGACCGATGCATTCATTCGTTCACGCATGTATTTGGCAACATCGCCAAAAGTGGCGATCCACGATATACTTTCGTGCTGCTTGATATAAGTGAAATATTGCTGTAGAAAAGATCCGCTTAATGCTTCATACCCTATACCGTCCACACCATGAAACACCAGCACGAGCCAGTTGTTATCATGCGCATCAACTGTATCTACCCACGACTTGATCAATGGTAAAGATGTTTTTGTTACAGCCCCTCTTTGCCATTGCACATATTCTTTATCAATTGTTCCTGGCTGTATTTTTGAAGCCCTGTTGAGCTCACCCAGAAAAGGTTCAGGCATCCTGTTTCTAAGCGCAGGATAAACTTTATACGCATAGCTCATCGCTCTTTCGTTTTCTGTGCCATATGGGCATTCGGCTGAAAAGGTGTATTTATCTCCAAGCTTATTCCTGATCTCCTCTTTACTTTTTTCCAATTCATACAACATGTTCGGCTCATCCAGCACTGCAACTTTTGGATGGCTTACCGTGTGACTGGCAAACTCATGCCCCTGTGCAGCGTATTTTTTTATCGCATCCCACGTAAGATGCTTTTTATCTTCTCCATTACCTGCAGGTTTAAATTCATTGTTTCTTACTTTTCTGTATGCTGAATCAATCAGTTTATATGCTTCCTCAACCTTACCATCTTCATATAATATTCCTGCATTCGTATGATAGCTTAAAGTTCCTTTATATCCTAAGAAAGCGACTGCAGAAGCACGCTCAAAAAAATTATCCTTGTTGGTAGGCGTATCAGCGGTACCCCGGATAACATCTGCAACAGGGCGGCCAATGAATTTTCCATGATATTCAGATCCTGCCACATCGCCGGTAATAATAAAAAACGTAGCCGGTATCCCCAGCTTATTCAACATGGGTAGAGCAACAGTGAACTGGTTACGTGACCCGTCGTCGAAAGTTAAAGATATTGCTGCTCTTTTGCCATCTTTCCATTTGGTGATCTCGGTTTGCTGAGACCATGAAGTACAGATCGTAAACATTAATGCAATAGCAAGGGAAACTTTCAGGACCATATAATAATTTTGTTTTTTGAACCTAATTTTACGCGCGTAAATGATTAACCAGCTGAAAGTATGCTTCAACCGTGACTTTAATAAAATAAAAATTGGATTTTTTCACGATGCATTAAAAAGTTGCCTGCTTAAATTTGTTCTTCTGTTTCACCACATTCGCAGCTTTGGTATACCCGCCTTCTGCGCCGTCTACAAAATGAATATGTTTTTCGCTCATACTCCTCACATAGCACGACATCACCGATTCATTACTCACATACAACCCGTAAATTATTTCACCTTCATTTTCAATTATATCCAAAGCTTGCACCAGCAGTTGCCTTTGTTGAGAAGTACCCGTGATCACAGTATTAATCTTTCCATCTATAACAAGCGTGTCGGACATTTCAACAAGTTCGTTAAGATACACCTGCCCCTTTTTTGTAGTAAAATACAGGCGACCCAGTAATGTCAGAAACCATTGACTCATCACATAAAAAGGGCGGAAACGATTACCTGATCGCACATGCATTTCAATACCTATTTTGGCAAGAGTTGCTTTCAATCTCAATTTTGATACGCTGATCGGTTTACGATTATCAGGACCTCCATATATATTATCTATACTTTCAATAACATTTTTAAATATTGCTGCCTGACGGATACTGTTTTTTGCCATGACCAGTAAACTAACCACTTCAAAGAAATTTTTGGGCGGCTTTATCTTGTCCCACCTGCATTGCATGCCTGTAAGATCCAGTTCGGCATCGGTTGAACCGAACATTGAAAACATATACGATGGACCTTTAATCCTTGCTTCTGCATAAGTTAATCCGTCGCCCAGTACAATGGGAATTGAAAAATGCCTGGATGCTTTAAGCTTACTGATATTTAGTGCATGCTGTTGCTCGTAGATTTCCTGTACAGGAACATTACCAACGCGAAGATCCAGTTTGAAAGTAGCAATAGTATTATCCCTGTGCTGCAGCAATGATTTCATCACATGATCCAACAATGAAGCAGGGATGATGAATGTAGCTCCATCGCCACCGAAAAAGAAAGGAACCGTGAGGTTGTACTTATAAGCAATGTTCAGAACAGCCACGATGCAGCCCGTAGCAACAAGATTTATTGTTTCATGAAGTCCATCCGCTACTGCGCCCGTTGAATTTTTGATGTCAGTGATCACCACATGCCAGCTACCGGGTATTTTATAAAACAGGTGCTCTTGAGTCAAAAGGTCGCTGAGCGGAATTTCATTTACCGGTAACAGTGAATAAAACTGATCATTGACTATAGGTTCCATACCAATTTAATGGCTTATTAGTAACCCCACTTCTTCATTATGGCGAGATCTTCTTTTACACAATCTACAGGCGTTTTTCCCTGGTACGACTCCTGTTCGATGATGAAATGTTTAGTGCCGCCAATCTTTTTACCGGCATCAACAATCTCTTTCACAGGCAAAATCCCCTTACCAAGGATAGTGCTTTCGTAACCGCCCATCTCACCTTTTTCGCTTTTGATCTCATCCTTCACGTGCATGGATTCAAAGCGGCCGGGGTATTTTTTGATAACATCCAAAGCGATTCCTCCTGCACCATACATATTGCCGATGTCGAGTTGCTGCGCTACCAGTGAAGGTTCTGTGTTTTCAAGAATGATGTCAAATATTTTTTTACCGCCAACTGATTGATTGAATTCAAAGTCGTGGTTGTGGTAACCGAATTTCATTCCTGATTTTTTACATAGCTCGCCCGATTTATTGAAGACTTCCAGGAAACGGAGCAGTCCGTCATAATCTTTACGCAATGATTCATCGAGCCATGGGCTGATCACTATCTGCTGCCCAACAACTGCTGCATCTTCCACAGTATTCTTCCATTCATCTGTAAAATCATTAGCATCGGCTTTCCAGTGCTCGCTCCGCATCACCGTATGACCACTCGGCATTTCCATGCCAAGGTCATTGAGAATTTTTTTAAATTCTGTTGCAGTATAGCCGTAAAATTTTCTATCCGAATAACCTGCGTGCTCAACATGTTTATACCCCATGGCCGCCAGTTTTTTAAGGGTACCGAGCGCATCAGTTTTCATATCATCACGCACCGAATACAATTGCACTCCTACCAGGTTTGCTGCGTTTACAGAAGCCATCAGGAAATTAGAGAATAATGAGGCACCGGCTAGGGTCAGGGCGCCGTTCTTAAGGAATACTCTTCTCGACGTTTGCATTATTATTATTGACTTTGATGAATAAGTAGATTGACTAATGAAAGATACTGTATTTCTTATTTATGCCCGGCACCCTCAGCCACGGTGAATACATGCAGTATATGCGGAAACAAGGCATTCATTGTTTCTATCACAGCTTTTTCGGAACCTGGCAATGTAATAACAAGTGAGTCTTTGATGAAACCAGCAACACCACGAGAGAGCATTGCGTAGGGTGTGCGTTGCTGACCATAATTTCTGGCTGCTTCCATGATGCCCGGAATCTGCCTGTCGATCATTGGAGCAATAACATCAGGAGTAACATCCCTTGGCGAAAGGCCTGTACCGCCTGTAAAAATTATTAGCCGGCAACCCTGGCTGACCAGCAACTCGGTAACCGACCGTACCTGTGCAGCATTATCGGGAATTACCTGATAAGATGATTTGATATTGTATTTTTTCAGCTTATCGACTATTGTTCTTCCTGATGTGTCTTCCCCTTTTCCATTCGAAATACTATCGGAACAAACTATTACAGCTGCTTGAATGTTTTCAAAACCATTCAGCACTGTATCTGACTTGCCGCCGATTTTGGAAACCAGCCTTATGGATGATATCTGAATATCTTTATCAATAGGTTTCAGCATATCATACATCGTAAGCGCAGTAACTGAAGCGCCGTGCATTGCTTCTACTTCAACACCTGTTTTATACACTGTGTGAACTTCTACAGTGATGATGATGTTCAATCCCTCGATCTTATGTGTAATAGCGGTGTATTCAACAGGAAGAGGATGACAATCCGGGATCACATCACTTGTTTTTTTAACAGCGAGCAAACCTGCAGCACGTGAAAATTCAAATACATCACCTTTAGGAACTTTTCTCTGTTGAATAGCAGCGATAGTGTCGGCGACTGAAACACTTACTGTTGCACTTGCTATTGCCTTCCTAAGTGTATCGTATTTATGTGTGATGTTAACCATTTCAATTATTTTCCTTCCATTGATACGTTTCGTCTTCAAACACTTCTTTTCCCCAGATGGGTAATTCTTTTTTGATACGCTCTACTACTTCTTCGCATGCGTCGATAGCAGCTTTTCTGTGGGATGAAGAGGTGAATACAAACAGGCATATTTCACCGGCTTTTACTTTGCCAAGGCTATGATAAATGTGCATGCAGGTAAGATCGTATTTTGCAAATGTGTCTTCTCTTACACGGTTCATCATTTCAAGCGCCAGCTCTTCGTATGCAGTGTATTCGATAGCAGTTACTATTTTATTTTCTATATCATCTGCCCTTACCTGCCCCAGAAAAATAGAATGCCCGCCTATATTCAGCTTATCATTATGAGCCTGAATCCTTTCGCCTATGAAAGATGGAGATATTGCGCCGCCAACAAAAATATTTTTATGCCTGATACCTGACATGCATATATAATTTAACCTCCTGAATAAGGAGGTAGCAGAGCAACAGTAAAGTTGTCGCTCAGTAAAGTGTTGTCCTGAATAATTTCCTTTTGTACCGCAATCAGGAATTTCTTTCGTTCAAGTTCCGGAAACATAAGATTCATCTTTGTGATCATTTCATTTGTATCACGAACATCGTTTACCTGGCACATGTTTGTACCGGTAACATCTTTGAGCGGACCGAAAATCAGCACATTCACTTTCATCATCATGCGTTCGTAAATAATAATTTATATGCAGCCACCAGCAGCACAAGCGCCAGTACATTTTTCAATGCTCCCGCTTTCAGTTTGAGGGAGCCTACATAGGCCCCGAGCAATCCACCAACAAATGCCACAATTACGTAAATCATCATATCTGAACTGAAATTAATGCCCTTATATAATTGGCCCATCAACCCTGAAAGTGAATTTACAAAGATAAACAAGGCGCTGATAGCAGCAGTCTGCTTCATGGTAGACCACCTTAGTAATAATAAAATGGGAGAGAGGATGATGCCTCCCCCAATGCCAATTAATCCTGATAAGAATCCAATTCCTGCTCCAATCAACAATGAAGGTATGATCTGCGGTTCCCGTGTTTCTGCTGTTTGAATGTTGCCGAAGAATAAAAAACGTATAACAGTGATCACCAAAAGAATGCCTAGTATGAATTTATATACAGAAGCATCAATATGTAGTAGCCCTCCAATGAATGCAAAAGGAATTGAACCTATTGCCAGCGGCCAGAATAATTTCATGCGAAAATGTCCACCACGGTAAAATTGAATAAATGATATGATGGAAACAAAAAGATTCAGCAGCAAAGCAGTAGGCTTCATTACTTCAGGCGATATTCCATAGATCGCCATCAGCGCCAGGTAACCGCTCGCACCTCCGTGCCCCACGGAAGCATATAAAAATGCTATGATAAATAAAGCAATGTAAAATATAACTACGCTGTCTGCCATCAGTTAAATGATCAAATGTATTTCCTTTACTTCACCTGTGTTACACTGCTGATCGTTCTCTTCAAGTACTATAAGGCAATTGGATGTAGCGAATGAATTCATCTTGTACGACTCCTGCCCTGTCAGCGGTGTTACCGAAGTGCCGTCGTAATAGCCTTTAAGGAACTGTGTAAAAGGAATATTCTTTTTACACGGAGCTGCCAGTGGCGCTTTGATCTTTGGGATGTCGTGCACTCCGTTTGTCATTTTCTTCAATGCGTTCAGCACATATTCATAAAAGCAGGTAAGTACTGAAGATGGATTACCGGGCAAGCCGAACACAACTTTATTATTTTTCATGCCGAAGAATAAAGGTTTCCCTGGTCGCTGCTTAATTTTGTGAAATAAAGTTGTTATACCACATTCTACTGCTGCAGATGTTACAAAGTCGTATTCTCCAACACTTACACCCCCTGTTAAAAGTAAAATATCACATTCTATCAATGCTTCTTCCATCGTCCTTTTTAAAACAACAGCATCATCTGGTACTT
>DATLDR010000240.1:0-9254 GCA_035525775.1 Flavitalea sp. | reverse complement strand
TTTGCCAACCCGTTTCTGCTTTGCGGGAACATCAAAGTATATCCACCATAATATCAGCCATAAAAATCCGAGTGCGCCGGTCCATAAGAAAGCTTCCTGCCATCCGAAGCTAGTATAGATCCATGCTATCAGTGGCGGACCTGCCATTGCTGCAACGTTTGTTCCGCTATTGAATATTCCCGTGGCAAACGCACGCTCTTTTTTTGGAAACCATTCCGCTACTGCTTTTATTGCTGCAGGAAAGTTTCCTCCCTCGCCCAGGCCCAGGCTTGTTCGTGCCAAAACAAAACCTCCGGTTGTTCGCGCAAGGGCGTGCGCCATGGCTGCAATACTCCATATGATAACTGAAATAGTATATCCGAGCTTTGTACCTACCCTGTCAATTATATTTCCGAACAACAGCAGGCCAATTGCATAAGTTGCAGAAAATGCCATTACAATATTGCTGTAATCTGTTTCGGACCAATGGAATTCCTTTGATAGATTATCTTTCAGTAAACCTATTACCTGCCGGTCGAGATAGTTGATGGTGGTGGCGAAGAATAACAAGGCCACGATCACCCACCGGTATTTACCTGCTTTGTCTGTGTTCATTTTACCCAGTTCACTTTTGCTGAAGAAAGGTCGCGTGAATTACCGCCGACATGAATAAAGAATTCGCCGCTTTCCCAATCATATTTCAAAGCTGAATTGTAAAATTTTAGTGCGTCTGTATTTATTTTAAAAGAAACTTCTTTGCTTTCGCCCGCATTCAGATTTACTTTCTGGAAGCCTTTAAGATCCTTAACCGAACGCGTAATACTGGCAACAGGATCGGAAATATACAATTGAACTATTTCTTCGCCTGCATATTTGCCACTGTTGGTTAGTGTAACCGTTGCCGTTAGTTCATCATTTCCCTTGAGTGAATTTTTGTTTACTGTAAGATCGCTGTATGTAAATGTGGTATAGCTTAACCCATAACCAAACGGATAAAGGGGATCATTGCTCACATCAAGATAATTAGATTTGAATTTCGCAGTGTTCACATTTCCATCGAAAGGGCGTCCTGTACGCTTATGATTATAATGTACAGGTATCTGCCCCACATTTACGGGGAAGCTGGCAGTTATCTTGCCGGAAGGATTATATTTTCCGTACAACACATCAGCAATCGCATTTCCACCTTCTGTTCCCGGGAACCATACATCAAGTATAGCGTTCGCATGCTGATCTTCCCATGGCAGCGTCATTGGCCGGCCATTGAATAAAACCACTACAACAGGTTTACCGGTTTTTATAAGCTCCTGTAACAGCTTCTGCTGCGAAGGCTGCAACGCAATATTGCTCATGCTGGATGCTTCACCAGTCATATCTGCTCCTTCGCCTACTACGGCAACAACCACATCAGCTTTAGCGGCAATGGACAAGGCCTCCTGCAGCATCATTTCCGGCGAACGCTGGTCTATGTCTACCTGTTTATTAAAAGCGTTCACTCTTTTAGCGAGTGCGGTATCATCGGTAAGATTAGCGCCTTTTGCATACAACATATTCGCGCCTGCATTTTTCATTCCTTCAAGCACAGTGATACTTTTCGAATGATCTCCGGACACACTCCATGTACCAAGCATGTTGAATTTACTGTCTGCAAGCGGTCCGATTAGCGCAATAGTATTACTGGTTTTCAGAGGTAAGACCTGATCGTTATTTTTTAACAGCACAAATGAATGTTCAGCAAATTCTTTTGATGCCTTCCGGTTTTCATCAGTAAATATTTCTTTTACTGCTCTTTCTGTGTTGCAGTACCTGTAGGGGTCGACAAATAATCCAAGCTTGTATTTTGCTTCAAGTACTTTTCTGCATGCATTGTCAATTTGTGTTTGGGTGATCTTACGTTCCTGCAACGATTTTTTAAGAGTGTTGAGAAAACCTTCACTCACCATATCCATATCAAGCCCTGCGTTCAATGCTTCTGCTGAAACACGTTGGATGTCGCCTATACCATGCGGTATCATTTCACTAACTGAAGTGTAATCACTCACCACTAATCCCCTGAAACCCCATTGTTTTTTCAAAATATCAGTAAGAAGATATTTATTGGCTGTAGCTGGAATGCCTTCTACTTCATTGAAAGAACTCATAACACTTCCAGCGCCTGCATCTACAGCTGCCTTGTAAGGGGGCAGAAAATATTGATGCATGGCGATGCGGCTCATGTCTGTTGTATTATAATCTTTCCCGCCTTCAGCTGCTCCATATAAAGCATAATGCTTAACGCAGGCGATTACCGTATTGTTGGCAGCAAGATCATTTCCCTGGTATCCTTTTACCATTGCTTTAGCTATTTGCGAACCAAGAAAAGGATCTTCACCACTGCCTTCTGCTATACGTCCCCAACGTGGGTCACGGGCTATATCCACCATCGGCGAATACACCCAGTTGAGGCCGTCTGCCGTGGCTTCTTTCGCTGCCAGCGCTGCACTTCGCATGATCATTGCCGTGTCCCAGCTGCATGACATGCCTAAAGGAATGGGAAAGATTGTACGATGTCCGTGAATTACATCAAGACCAAATAATAAAGGAATCTTTAGCCTTGAGTTTTTGATGGCGATTTCCTGCGCCTGACGTATTTTATCCGGACCGGTAATTCCAAATAATCCTCCCACCTGACCTTTACGTATTTTATTGTCTACATCACTGCTTACTACAGCACCTGTAACAGCGCCTCCCGGAGTAACAAGGTTAAGCTGGCCAATCTTTTCTTCCACCGTCATTTTATTCATCAGGTTGCTGATGAAGGTGTTCATTTTATCCTGCGAATGCAGGTGGCCGTAGATAAATATAAGCGCGGAAAAAATTGTAAAAATCCTCATATGCTGGCAGTCGTTAGGTTAGCTGCTTGAATTTACCGCATATCATCGGCACTGAAAATTAATTATTTACTGAATACCTGCATGAATTTTTTCACTTCACTTATTTCAGATGGCGTGAGTGTTTCATTGTTATCAAATTTAGATTTAAGGAACAGCGCTCTTTTATGCGAAGGATTTTTTAATAGAATGAAAGTGATCATTTCACCGGTCGCCGCATCTTTTTCATAAAGTGGTTTATTTTCAGGTATGGCAGACTTATACCTGGTTGGCATACGCTTAATGATGGCTTCAACTGCCGCAAGTTTTCCCGGTGAAAGATCTTTTATGCCTGAAGCTTTATCATACAATCCCTGCAATTGTTTTTTACTTAAGCTGCCGCGTTGCTGATATTGCTTATACAGGCTGATGATAAATGATGATACAGGAAATGCCATGATGCATTCTTCAAGAAGAACATTGATGCTGTCTATCTCGGGCTTTTTTGAAAGTTTAGTCAAAATATCCTGTTAATAATCCTTATGATAAGGGTAAAAAGCACACTTGCAATAATCATTGTTGTTATGGGAAAATAAAACCGGGAATTTTCTTTTTCAATCCTGATATCACCCGGAAGCCTTCCTATCCATGTAAGTTTACCCGCGAAAAAATAAATGATTATTCCGATCACGATGATGATTATCCCTGCTACAATGATCACTTTGCCTGTATGAGTATTTGCCATTGCGGATGCACTTTAAGCTGATGGTAGCAGTAGAGTGAAAGTTGTTCCTGCGCCAGGTTCGCTTTCAGCTGTAATCTGACCGTGATGATTGTCAACAATCTTTTTGCATATTGCCAGCCCTATGCCGGTTCCACTATAAATCGCACGGTCCTGAAGGCGTTGAAAGATTTCAAATATCTGCGTAGCATATTTCTGCTCGAAACCGATACCATTATCAATGAATTTAATTTCAACATAAGAAGGCGCATCAATGAGTTGCTTTTCCCGGCTCGGCAATTCTTGCTTACGCAGCAAGCGGCTGGTAACATTAATAACGGGCTTAGCTGAACTGAATTTAATTGAATTATTCATCAGGTTCGAAAACAACTGTTGAAGCTGACTTGCATTTCCTTTTACTTTTGGTAGTAGATTGGCGGTTACTTCTACATTATTTTCCCTGATGGCTACTTCAAGATCCGAAATTACATTTTCTAAAACTTCGTTCAGATCTACCTCAACCATTTGATCATTGCCATCTGATATCTGTGCATAATGAAGAACATCTTTAATGAGTTGGGACATTCTTGCCGATGCAGACAGTATCCTTGGAAAAAACTTTTCAAATACATCCATGTCATTCGGCGATGAAAGGATACGGTCGCAATACATCTGAACTTTGCGAAGCGGTTCCTGCAGGTCATGGCTCGCAACAGAGGCAAACTGTGCAAGGTCTGAATTAGACCGCTGCAGCTGCTTGTTCATCATTTTCAGTTCGCTTGTCCGTTCAGATACAAGTTGCTCGAGTTGTTCTTTGGCTCGTTTATCTTCTGTAATGTCCAGTACAGTGCCGATGAAACGTTCTGCAATATGCTGGTTATTAAAATAAACTTTTCCCTGCGAGCGAACCCATCTTATCGTTCCGTTCTTTCTGACGATCCTGAATTTTACATCGTAATTGCCTTTTCCTGAAGGATCAAGAGCCTTCTCTACCTGCCTTCCAACAAAATTGTGATCTTCCGGATGTAAAGTTTTCAGAAAATAGGAATAGTCAACATTTTCGTCTTCATCCAACCCGTAAATTTTTCTGCACTCTTTTGACCATCTCAGATCCTGAGTATGCGGATCATATTCCCAGGTACCAAGGCTTGTTGCCTCTACCGCCATACGTAATCTCTCATTGGATTCTTTTATAAGGCGTTCTGCACGTTTAACACTTGAAATATCCCTGGCAATTTTTGATACACCGATTATTTTTCCACTTTCATCCTTTAAAGGTGAAAGAGTAAGTGAAACTTCTATAGGTTTACCGGATTTGGTAATACGCGTTGTTTCCATCAGTTCAATCATCTCTCCTCCGCGCAATTTCGCGAGTATCATTTCTTCTTCATGATACAGGTCGTGTGGAATAAGTTTGATGATCGGTTCACCTATCATCTCTTCCTGTGTATATCCAAAAATTTGTTCAGCGGCCGGATTCCAGCTGGTGACAATACCATTTAAAGTTTTACTGATAATTGCTGCATTCGAATATTTTACAATAGATGACAGTCTGGCGGCTTTCTGTTCATCTGATTTTTTTCCGGTAACATCAACAAGCATGTTCATAGCACCATGAAAATTTCCATTTTCATCGAACATAGGTCTTGGATGAGGAATAATATTCATCCTGGTTCCATCAGGACGTTCAATAACAATCTCATGATTATGCACTTCCTTACGGGTTCTCAGTGCTATTGCCATCGGACAATTGTCGAGGGGTAATGGATCACCGTCAGGGGTAAAAATCTTCCATGATCCGCACCATAGATCTTTCCCTAACTCGGGTTCTCTTCCCCATAATTCAATTGCATGCTTATTATAAAAAGTTATATATCCATCAATGTCACATGTGTATACTGCAATCGGCAGAATCTCAAAAAGAAGCTTGAAATTCAATTCCTCGTTAACAGGCGAGTCTTCTGGCTTATATTTCACATCGGGTGGAATTTTCATCGCCAGGTCACAAATTACAGAAATATAGAAATAGTTATGAAAATTTAATCCGCTCTAACCCGGAAACAGCCGGTCCGTTTATTACAGTTCCTTCCTTTGAAAACCGCGATCCGTGACATGGACAGTCAAATGTTTTTTCATCACCATTCCAATGAACAACACACCCGAGATGAGGACACACAGCAGTAAATGAATGCAGTATGCCGGATTTATCCCTATACACTGCGATTTTATGAAACCCATTTGATATTATGCCCCCTTCATCATTTGCAAGTTGTGTTGCTTCTGCTATATCACCTTTCTTAAAATAATCTGCATACTGTTTTGCCATATTCAACGATTCCGATAGAAACGTTCCAGGCACCTTCAGCGGAATTCTTTTCGGAGAATATAATGAAGCCCATTTATTTTCTTTGCCCTGTATTAAATCAGTGATCAGCATTCCAGCAATTGTCGTGTGCGTCATTCCATTTCCCGAATCACCGGTTACAATATAAATATTATCATCTCCCGGGTTTTTTCCAATAAAACCAAGGTGATCATGAGGTTCAAGCACCTGACCCGACCAGCGGTAAACAACATCACTGATCATTGGAAAATGTTTTCTAGTCCATTCTTCCAGCTTTTCATATCTGTCTTCTTCAATGATTCCTTCGTCATCAGCCTGACCGGTCTTGTGATCTTCCCCACCAGCAATTAATAGATCATATTCATTATTGAAGGGATGAATACGAACATAATGATAAGGAGCACTGAACCACCTGGATTTCATATCGCCGGTATCCCACCACAAAGAATGAGGTAACCTGCTTTTAGCGATCGTTGCGCCAATAACATATGTGCGGAAGGGAGACTGCTTTGTATGCATTGTAACAAGATCGTTCACTGGAGAATTAGTTGCCACGATTATATGAACTGCTTCAATTGCAAAACCATTGCATACAGCTCCCGTATGTGATATTTTTTCAGCGTGGGTTTTTGTATAAATTTCACCACCCATTTTTATTATTGCTTGTGAAAGAGCATTCAGGTATTTGATGATATGAAACTGCGCCTGGCGTGGATATCTGATGCAAGGACCGTTATAGCCGGTGATATGATGTGTTTCTTTTATCCACTCCGTTTTGAGCCCTGCTTTATGAGTTGCTTCAAATTCTTTCTGCAAATTTTTTTCGTTGTCTGTCGGATGAATAAACAAGAACCCGTCTACCCTCTCAAAGTCGCAATCAATGTTCTCGTTCTTTATTGTTGCTTCTATAAAATCGATTGCGGCTGTATGACTTTCTGCTGCCAGGCGGCTTCCGTCAGCTCCAAACACTTTCTCTATTTCATAATACCTGTCGTCAAGGGCGGCGGTAATGTGCGCTGTTGTTCTGCCACTTTCACCACTGCCGATAAGCCCGTCCTCAACCAGGATAACTTTTTTCCCTGCTTTGAGAAGGCAATAAGCACTGGTGATACCTGCAAGACCCCCTCCAATGATCAGTACATCAGTTTTTCGGTTTTCATTAAGTTCGGGAAAGGCAACGGGGCTTAGAGATTGAATCCAAAATGAAATGTGTTCCCCTGAAGTGATAGTGCCATTATTTACATTTACCATGGGGTAAGAGGCATAAAAAATATGCCAGCCCAAATGATTTTACCTGTTCCACCAGTAATTGAATTTAAGCACGAGGGCACGGTTACGTACGCCAAAATTTTCGGGAAGGTAATTATCGGTAAATACCAGGAACAGGTCCGATGCAGGCTTGTACCTCCACTGAAATCTCAGGTTAAGATTGATGTTTTCAGTTTGCTCGTTGTATTGAAGAAAGCTGGTAAAAAATAATTTATTAGACATTGTAAGATCCACACGTGGACCGATCAGCAGGAAGCTAACTTTATCCCATGGCTGCGGTAAAGAAATCATATTATAATTAGCAGCTAAGGATATATTAAGATAGGGCTGCAACCGGTATCCGGCTTCGGCAATAACATTTGTGCGTGTGCCACTGGCATAATAACCGCCGAACCTCACCGATAAACTACAGGTAATTATGCTCTGCGGCTTGGAAAAATAATCGGCGCCGAACGAATTCCAATAGTGACGCGTATTGCGTGCAAGTGTATCTTTTGTAAAATTGGTAGGATCAAAAGGCAACAGCAGCTTCACATAGCTATAAGAATACCATGGTGCAAGCACACTTTGATTTCGAAATGCAATATTGTAAGTGAACAAATGCTCGTAATCAGTTTTCAGCATCTTTCTGTCAAAGAAATTACTTGAAAAGAACTTTGGACCGTGACTCAGCACAACTCCTTTGCGATGGAAAAAATTCCTGGAGATCTGTGGAAACAGTCTGATATAATCACGACGCGGCACATAACCAACATCAGCAATGTATCCCTTGCCAACATCTTCATACTGAAGGGCAATAGTCCATTTTCTGCTTGCATATTGAAGATGACCTGTTTTAACCATTTCGCCGGATTGTTTCCCTTCTGTAAACGATCTGATCAATAAAACTTTTCCTGTCCATAAATTATTCGATGAAGCAAGATTATATTCAGCTCCAACATTCCGGTTATAATCGTTGTATGCGGCTTTTGCACTATCGCTGCCGGCGCTGCCGATTCCCTGTTTATTGATTAAAAACATCCCGATATTTGACCGTGAAAATATTTTTCTTTGTATCGAAGCCACAGTAAAATTTTGGATCGGCAAACCATCTTGTTCTTTTTTACCTGATTGCACATTCATTACACCCATCCGCCAGTCTTTGTTTAGCTTGCCGCTTAATCTCATTCCATAGTGAATCGGTGTTCCCAGTCCTATTCTTCTCGAAAAGAATGGACGGATGGTAGAATAGCCGATGTTTGAAAAAAGGTCGCCATTTTCAAGAAAGAATTGGCGTCGCTCCGGGAAGAAAAGTTCGAAACGGTCGAGATTAGTAAGCTGCCGGTCTACTTCAACCTGCGAAAAATCAGGATTAACAGTCAGATCAAGATTGAGGGATGAGCTGAGTGATATTTTAGCATCAACGCCTATCTCTTTCCTGAACGAAGATTTTGTTCCAGCGTCATAATTCTTATTTACACCACCTAAAACATACGGTATCAGTGACACGTTCATTCGTGGTGTTGGCGGTGGGGCATCCCAAACTAACGTACCTGTATATGCAAGTGAAGCCGTTGGAAACTGACGGGGCACTGGTGCCCAGCTCGATTTTTCTGTTGTTTTGAGATCCAGTCTGCTGAAATTGATGCCCCAATGGGTTATGCTTTTTTTATACCGGATACTTTTAAAAGGTATGGAAGCTTCGAAAACCCATTTTTCCTTGTTATTGGTAACAACAGAACTCCACTTATTATCCCAGTTAAGGTCAACTTTACTTCCTTCATACATGGTTCCATCCCATTGCGCACCTGCAGCATTTGCACCAAAGGAAAAACCATTGGTCTGATCATCAAAAGGATCCATGAAAAGGAGGAAATTGTCGTTTTTACCAAATGCGAAATCACGACGTAGCGATTCTACATAATACCGGCCTTCAAGCAGGTGATAACATTCAGCAAGGAGGTAAAGATTTTCATCATCGTAAGTCATACGCACGTCGGTTCTTACTTTCGCCAGTCCGGTGTCCATAGGAAGCACCATATAAAAATTACTGGCAATTTCGGCTTGCGTCCACCCCTGGTCGTTAGTAACCCCATCAATGATAACCGGTGTT
>DATLDR010000237.1:0-46918 GCA_035525775.1 Flavitalea sp. | reverse complement strand
ATTGCCAGCGGAAATTATTTACTGTGTCTTCGAATTGTTCAAGAAAATTATTTGACTTTAGCTGGTATTCGTAATTAAGAAACCCATCATCCACCAGTACTGCAAATTCGAAAGGCAGGCTTTTCAAACCCTGGTTCCTGAATGCTTTTCTCAGCTTTTCTTCAATCTCGTATGCCGTGAATTTCTGGGCGATGGTTGCTGGTCTCATTAATTCCCTTTGGAGCTGGTCGGATGGGAAGTTAAATCCGCCGGGTTTCAGGCGGTAATTACGTAAAGAGGGTAACGTGCTTTTTTGTTCCATCAGTTCTGTTCCCACTTCATCAATGGCTCTTGTGATCTTGTACCCGAATTCCTCCTGTTTATTAACCAGCATCGTGTTGAGCCAGTTATACTGAACGTATATCGTGCCTATTAACGAAAGGCTGATCAGAATAATAATTACGGGAAAAATTTTCTTCACCGGGCAAATTTAAAGAACAGTTGGCAGTTAACTTACCAGCTTAACATTTTCGTATCGATAGTTGGCAGTATTTTTTGTTTATATTTTCCTAATTTACAAGTATGATGAACCCGGCTCCAGGCACTTTGCTTATTGCTGAACCATTTCTGAAAGATCCCAATTTCAGCAGAACGGTAGTGTTTATATGCGATCATCATGAACAAGGCAGCTTCGGGTTTGTGCTTAATCGTGCATACGGACATTCTCTCGGCGAACTGATGAACAATATGGGCGATCTTAAGATACCGGTTTTTTATGGTGGTCCTGTACAAATGGATACCATTCATTTTCTTCACCAGTATCCTGATGAAATTATAGGCAGTTACGAGATCCTCAATGGCATTTACTGGGGTGGAGATTTTGAACTGGCCATTGACCTGTTAAGAAAAGGCACAATCGATCTTTCACGGATACGTTTTTATATTGGCTATTCCGGATGGTCTGAGGGACAGCTTTCAGAAGAGCTTAATCAGAAATCATGGTTAACGGCAGAGGCTACCCGAAAAATAGTTTTTCATAAAAATGTTGACGATATCTGGAAAGACGCCGTAAAGAGCCTCGGCGGAGAGTATAGTATGATGATCAACTTCCCAACTGATCCACAACTCAATTAAAAAATAAAAAAACCCTCAGTATGTTTACTGAGGGCTCCAACTAACAGATTTTCCGTGGATGATGGACAAAAACAGTTGTTTGATTAAGCTTCCACGGGATTTGCGCCTTCAACGAGTACGGTTACATTATTATTAATTACTTCAACAAAGCCTCCCTGTATATCAAAATAGCTCACCTGGTTATTTCTGTCTTTTATAACTTTTAGTCTTCCTGCTTTTAATGCACTTACCAGCGGAGCATGTTTTTCAAGCACTTCAAATAAACCCGTTGTTCCGGGCAGTTGAACGCCATATACATTGCCGCTGTATAGCTTTTTTTCAGGTGTGAGAATTTCTAAGTTCATTATGTTTAACTTTCTTTACCGGCAAAACGCAATTGGCAAAGGGCAAATAAATATTGCGTTTTGCGTTTTATCTATTACTTATCCTTGCGCCTGCGCAAGTAATTTCTTTCCTTTTTCTATAGCATCATCAATTGTGCCGACAAGGTTGAATGCAGCCTCAGGATATTCATCTACTTCACCATCCATGATCATATTGAATCCCCTGATAGTTTCTTCAATCGGAACAAGCACACCTTTCAATCCGGTGAACTGCTCGGCAACATGGAATGGCTGCGACAGGAAGCGCTGCACCTTACGTGCCCTGGCTACTGTTTGTTTATCTTCATCACTTAACTCATCAAGACCAAGGATCGCGATAATATCCTGCAATTCCTTGTATCTCTGGAGAATCAGTTTAACGTTATTTGCGCAGTTGTAATGAGCATCGCCAACAACAAGCGGCGAAAGGATCCTTGAAGTAGAATCAAGCGGATCCACCGCAGGATAAATACCAAGGTCGGCAATCTTACGGCTTAATACGGTTGTAGCATCAAGGTGGGCAAATGTTGTTGCAGGTGCCGGATCCGTAAGGTCATCTGCAGGTACATAAACGGCCTGAACGGAAGTAATTGAGCCGTTTCTTGTAGAAGTGATCCTTTCCTGCATCACACCCATTTCTGTTGCAAGTGTTGGCTGGTATCCAACTGCTGATGGCATACGGCCGAGCAACGCTGATACTTCTGAGCCTGCCTGGGTGAACCGGAATATATTATCTACAAAGAACAGGATGTCCCGACCCTGGCCCTGACCGTCGCCATCACGGTAATATTCTGCAATGGTCAGACCGCTTAACGCCACCCGTGCACGTGCACCTGGTGGTTCGTTCATCTGTCCGAACACAAAAGTCGCTTTTGATTCCTTCAGTTCATCAAGATTAACTTTGCTGAGGTCCCAACCGCCATTCTCCATGCTGTGCTTGAACTCATCACCGTACTTCATGATACCGGCTTCGATCATTTCACGCATCAGGTCATTTCCTTCACGCGTTCTTTCACCTACACCTGCAAATACCGAAACTCCACTATACGCTTTTGCTATATTATTGATAAGTTCCTGGATCAAAACAGTTTTACCTACTCCTGCCCCACCGAACAAACCGATTTTACCACCTTTTGCATAAGGTTCAATAAGATCGATGACTTTTATACCCGTGAAAAGCACTTCAGTTGATGTGCTCAGATTTTCAAATGCCGGTGGCTTCGCATGAATAGGACGGCCCTTAACTTTAGAAACGGCTGGCAATCCATCGATAGGATCTCCTGTAACATTGAATAATCGTCCCTTGATTCCATCTCCTGTAGGCATTGCAATAGCAGCGCCGGTATCTGTTACCTCCATTCCACGTACAAGTCCTTCTGTACCATCCATAGCAATGCAGCGTACACTGTCTTCACCAAGATGTTGCTGTGCTTCCAGTACTAGTGTTTCACCTGATTGTCTTTTCAATTCAAGCGCATTATAAATTTCAGGAAGCTTACCGTCGAACTGCACGTCTACAACCGCCCCGATAATCTGCTTTATCTTACCAACGTTTGGCATAATTACAAATGTTTTCTGAAGTTGATAATTGCCTGAATTTGAATTGATTCAATTAAAACAGGTCTTTTATTTTCGGCTGCAAAGGTAAGGTACGGGCATTGAATCCTGAACAATTCAGCAAAAAAATTACTGCTACATTTGCCGAAAACCCCTCATGCAGTTGACCGAGGTTACGGATGTTCGCCTGGCAAGGCGTTTTTTAGAGGTAAATGTGATTATCAATGGAAAAAATCCCAATTATATCCGACCGCTCGACAAAGACATCAACAATGTTTTTGATAAACGCAAAAATAAAGCTCTACGCCATTCAGAGTTAACAAGATGGATCCTGGAAGACAATGACGGACAACTGATTGGTAGAATTGCGGCTTTCGTTAATAAAAAATATAAGAACAGGGGCGATGACATGAGAACAGGGGGCGTCGGATTTTTTGAATGCATAAATAACCAGGATGCAGCCGACATGTTGTTCGACGTTGCGAAACACTGGCTGACGCATCGTAACATGGAAGCAATGGATGGACCGATTAATTGCGGTGAACGCGACCGATGGTGGGGTTTGCTGGTAGAAGGTTTCGATCCACCACCATATTGTGTTAATTATAATCCCCCATATTATAAAGAGCTTTTTGAACGCTATGGATTTCGCAGCTTTTACAACCAGCTTTGCTTTTCTCTGAAAGTAGCCGATCCTATGCAACAAAAATTTTTTGACAGGCACGCTGTAGTTGAAAAAAATCGTGATATCTCTGCCCGGCATTTCCGTAAGAGCGAACTTGAAAAATTCGCTGTTGATTTTGCAACTGTATATAATAAGGCATGGGCCGGACATGGTGGTTTGAAAGAAATTAAAAAAGACATGGTCTTAAAAATGTTCAAGCAAATGAAACCGGTGCTGGATGAAAAAATTATGTGGTACGTGTATGACAGGGACCAGCCCATCGCAGTATGGATCAATCTTCCCGATCTTAACCAATGGTTTAAATATCTTAATGGAAAATTCAACCTGTTCGCCAAACTGAAATTTTTATGGATCAAGGCGACGAAGAAATGCAGTAAGTTCACCGGACTTGTTTTTGGAATTGTTCCCGAATGGCAGGGCAAAGGTATTGATGCCTACATTATTGTTGAAGGCGCCAAAGTTATACAGGGACAAAAACTGTATGAAGACTACGAGATGCAATGGATAGGTGAGTTCAATCCGAAAATGGTGAACATCGCATCATCACTTGGCACTTACAGAAGCAGAACCCTCGTAACATACAGGTATATATTTGACAGAACGAAAGAGTTTAGAGAACATCCGACTTTCTGAGGCAAAACGCAACAATACAGAACGCAGTTGACGATTTTTTGCAGGTTACTTTTGCCGTTTGCCTTTTGCCGTATCTTCGCTACCATGGACAAATTCATTGTTTCAGCCAGGAAATACCGTCCTCAGACTTTCGATACGGTAGTGGGTCAGAGCCATATCACAACAACATTAAAAAATGCGATAAGGAACCAGCAGCTTGCCCATGCGTTCCTGTTTTGCGGTCCACGCGGTGTAGGAAAAACAACCTGCGCAAGAATTCTTGCGAAAACAATCAATTGCGAAAATATTCAGCCCGATGGAGAAGCATGCAACGAATGTCATTCATGTGTTTCTTTCAATGAAGGCACTTCCCTGAACATACACGAACTTGATGCTGCCAGCAATAACTCTGTAGATGATATCCGAAGCCTGGTAGACCAGGTGAGGTTTACTCCACAGGCAGGAAAATATAAAGTGTATATAATAGATGAGGTGCACATGCTGAGTTCCTCCGCATTCAATGCTTTTCTTAAAACGCTTGAAGAGCCACCACCTTATGCCATATTTATTCTTGCGACAACTGAAAAACATAAAATTCTTCCAACAATACTCAGCCGTTGCCAAATTTTCGATTTCAAACGGATAACCATAAACGACACAGTTGGACACCTGGTGGAGATAACAAAAAAAGAAAAAATAAAGGCTGAAAAGGCGGCATTGCAAGTGATCGCACAAAAAAGCGAAGGCTGTATGCGCGATGCTCTCAGTATACTGGATAAGATCGTAAGTTTTACGAATGGCGAGGTAAATTACCAGCACACACTTGAACATCTTAATATTCTCGATGCCGATTATTATTTCCGGTTGATGGATAATATGCTTCAGCAGGATCTCGCCGGCGCTATGCTTCTCTTTGATGACATCATGCGTAAAGGATTTGAAGAAGACCTGGTGCTCAATGGATTTTCTGAATTCATCAGGAACGTGCTCATTTGTAAAGATGACCGGATCGCGGGCCTCCTTGAAGTTGTGGAAAGCTTCCGGGAAAAATATATCATTACAGCTAAAAAAACAGATACCGGATTTTTAATCAGTGCTTTGAACATTCTTAATGAAACTGAGATAAGTTATAAATCTGCAAGAAATAAAAGACTTCATGTTGAGCTTGCCCTGATAAGGCTCACCTATCTTTTACAGGCAATTGAATTAACCGCATCGCCAGATGGAGTAATTAAAAAAAAACTGGTTGAAAACGTAAAGCCTGTAGCATTTAAAAATATCCCGGCTATCAGGTCAGCAGACAAACCCGCACAGAAAAAGCCGGAATCGAAACTGATTATTCAATCTCCCGCGCCACCTGAAAAGCCGGTATCACCAGTTTTTGAAAAACAAGAAGAAAATATTGTAAAGGAAAAGAACACTTCTGTGAAGTCGGCACAGCTCGATAAATTAAGAAAGCAGATAGCTGAAAGAACAAACACATCGGGTAACAGTAAGGCTATACCGTTGGACCAGGAAATGTTACAGACATCGTGGAACGAATACACGAATAAGCTTAAGGAAAACAAAAATCCTGCTTCACAGAGTTTTGTCCTTGCACGTTTAAATATAGTGACTGATGCTTCATTTGAGGTGATCACGAATAATAACCTGGAACATAAATTTATTGAATCGGAAAAAAGAATGTTATCAGAGCACCTGCAAAAAGCATTTGCAAACAAGCTGCTAAACTTTACCGTAAAAATTACCGACACTCCGGTTGAGAGCACAGCTCCCGAAAAAACACTTTCAAAGAAAGATCAGTTCCTGATGATGGCAGAACAATATCCTATGATCAGGGAATTGAAGGACAAGCTGAAGCTCGACCTTGACTATTAGCAGCCGAATAGTTTTGGCAGCATCATGTTTCCTTCATTTTAACTAATTTCACCCCTCAAATTGAATATCTGATATGGCAGAAGTGATATTAATGCCCCGATTGAGCGACACTATGACCGAAGGCGTTATTGCAGCGTGGCATAAGAAGGTAGGAGATACTGTAAAAAAGGGCGACCTGCTTGCTGAAGTGGAAACGGATAAAGCAACTATGGAGCTTGAAAGTTACAAAGATGGAACACTACTTCACATAGGAACAGATAAGGGTGGAAAACTTCAGGTGAATGACCTGCTTGCAATTATAGGAAATAAAGGAGAAGACATCACCGCTTTATTGAAAGAAAATGGTGCCGGTGGCGCAGCAAAGAGTGAACAGCTTAAAGCAGATCAACCTAAACAGGAAGAGAAAAAACAGGAAGTTCAAAAAAATGAACCACCAAAAACTCAACAGGCGGCTGCTACTGCTGTAGATATTTCAAAAATGGAAGAGGTTATATTAATGCCCCGCCTGAGCGATACGATGACAGAAGGAGTGATCGCTTCATGGCATAAAAAAGTGGGTGATATGGTGAAGAAAGGAGATGTGCTCGCAGACATTGAAACAGACAAGGCCACAATGGAGCTTGAAAGTTATAAAGAAGGAAAATTATTATATACAGGAGCAAAGGAAGGTGAGAAAATTCTCGTTAATGATTTGCTAGCGATAATAGGTGGCGACAATGTTGATGTGCAGAAGATTGTAGCGGCTGCAAAAAACAGCGGAGGATCAGCATCGCAGGAAAGTGCTGATAAGGAAGTACGCACTCCTTCTGAATCAAATGCGGAACAACTGGCTGTTGAAGACCGTTCTAAGCAGCCGGTACCGACAGAAAAACACGATGATCCATCAAAAGAAACTGATGGCAGGATAAAAGCTTCACCGCTTGCTAAAAAACTTGCGGCTGAAAAAGGAATTGATATAGCGCAGGTGCATGGCAGCGGCGACAATGGAAGAATCACCAGGAAAGACATCGACAATTTTGCTCCTTCAAAAATAGAAGCGCCTGCACAAGCTGCTACCGGAGTTCAACCCTCTAAGGCACCTGCCGGAGAAGTGAGCTATGATGATGTTCCTGTATCGCAGATGCGCAAGATCATTGCAAAACGACTCGCTGAAAGCAAATTTACTTCACCACATTTCTATCTTACGATATCTGTAGACATGGATAATGCAGTGTCAAGCAGAACACGATTAAACGAAGTTTCGCCGGTAAAGATATCTTTCAATGATATAGTGCTGAAAGCTTGTGCGGTTGCGCTTAAACTGCATCCTAAAGTCAACAGCAGCTGGATGGGTGATAAAATACGTTACAATCATCACGTCAATATTGGTGTGGCAGTAGCAGTTGAAGAAGGATTACTGGTGCCTGTTGTACGTTTTGCCGACACTAAATCCCTGTCTCAGATAGGCGCGGAAGTAAAAGAATACGCTAAGAAAGCAAAAGATAAAAAGCTTCAGCCATCTGATTGGGAAGGCAACACCTTTACCATATCAAATCTTGGAATGTTTGGAATTGATGAATTTACTGCCATTATCAATCCTCCGGATTCCTGCATACTCGCCGTGGGATCAATTCAACAGGTAGCTGTTGTAAAAAATGGCGCTGTTGTTCCCGGGAATGTAATGAAGCTTACGTTGAGTTGCGATCATCGTGTAGTTGATGGTGCTACAGGTGCCGCTTTTTTACAAACATTGCAGGGATTGCTGCAGGAGCCGCTCAGGATGCTGGTTTAACTTGCTTTACTCCAGTCTTTTGAAACAACAAACGAAATGGCCCGGCAAAGTTCTTCGAACTTATTTGGCTTCGTGAGAAAATGAGCAGCTCCAAGCCTGCTGGTTTCTTCTATATCCCTTTTTTCAGATGAAGTGGAATAAATAATAACGGGAATATGGGCGAGGTGTGCTTGTTTTTTCAATTCTGCGAGACACTGCTTACCATTCAACCGAGGCATGTTAAGATCGAGAAAGATCATATCAGGCATCCCGATCTTTTTATTTTTCAAAAGGTCTAAAGCCTCTTCACAGTTTGAAGCAGACATGCATTCAATGCTACCATCAACTTCACTCACAGCTTCTATAAACAGATCCTGGTCATCGATATCATCATCTACAATAAAGAATGTCTTTTTTGCCTTCATTTAATGCAATTTGTATAAAAAAAAGCACATGATGGAAAATATCTGCTTCTTGACATTCACCTTAAAAAAGTGTAAATTTTGAGAAGAATCTGAATCACTGACATGAGAATATTTACTATATGCATTTTATGTATTTGCTTCCTTTGCCAGCTGTCGTGTAAAAAAGCTGTCAACGACCAAAAGAAACAGGCAGTGATGTCATTCATTACAAACGGCCAATGGAAAGTTGAATCTTACCTTGCAGATACCGTTACTGAGACACAAGAATTCGAAGGTTATACATTTAAATTCAATGCTGATGGTTCAGTTGTTGGCAATATCGGAACTATATCATCATGGGGAACTTGGGTAGGCGACGTGAGTGATTATTCAATCACATCTAACTTCCCGGGATCTGGAGAGCCATTAAAAAAACTGAATGGTCATTGGATAATTAAAGACAGCGGGTTGACATTTGTTAAAGCTGACATGTCGGCATCAGGTTCAACCAGGCATTTGCATTTAATTAAGATCCCTTAAACAGGCTGATAACCAGGTCGTTAACAAAGATCAAAAATGTTTTCAACCCGTTCTTCGCATAAATAGATTGTAAACCCCGTTATATTGGCTGTCCCTGTTACGCTCTTGTTAAATTTTAACTATCTGTACAAAAACTACATTAAGGAAAATTGCGTAATGTATTGTATTATTGTAGTGAAGGAAAAATATCATCGCTGATGAAACTTTTTTACATTTTATCCTTTATACTCCTTACTTCTTTAACCGCCCTTAGTCAGTCCGGATCAACAGTTGCTACTTCAAACCAGCTTAATTTAAGAATCATCAAGTTTTACCCCAACCCCGCTAATTCTATTATCAATTTCGATTTTGAAAGCGGATACGACAAAAACTGTAATTTTCAGATCTTCAGTTTTGTTGGAAAAAAGGTGTTTGAACTGAATAATCTTACTCCAAAAACTATAGTTAACCTCAACGACTTCTACAGGGGTATTTACATCTTCCAGCTTCGCGACAGGAACGGAAAGGTCATAGATTCAGGCAAGTTCCAGGTTTCAAAGTAATCTCCCGACAATTTGACTTCAAAATCTGCTTGGCAACATTCTTGACACGCTTAACTTTGCCGACAATTTTATGTTTATGAATGAAAATATATACAACGGAGATCAGACAGGTGAAGAATTAAATGAGTCAGCCCAGGCAACTGCCGAAAATCCGGCTCAAAGTGATGACGCTACTGAAAATATTGAAAATGAAACGGAAAATCTAAAAAACCAGGTCGCGGAATTAAAAGATAAATATCTGCGCCTTGTAGCGGACTTTGATAACTTCAGAAAAAGGTCAGCAAAAGAACGCCTGGAACTTATCCAGACAGCATCCAAAGACCTTATCACTTCATTACTTACTGTACTTGATGACAGCGAAAGAGCCGAAAAACAAATGCTCGTAACCCAAGACATTGAAGCTATCAAGGAGGGTGAAAAACTCGTATTCAACAAGCTCAGGAACACGCTGCAGTCAAAAGGATTAAAACCGATGGAAACGATCGGCAACGATTTCAATCCGGAATTTCATGAGGCGATAACAGAAATACCTGCACCAAATGAAACTATGAAAGGCAAAGTGCTCGACGAAGTTGAAAAGGGATATTATTTGAACGATAAAATTATACGTTTCGCAAAAGTGGTAGTTGGAAAATAAAGTCATTACAATACATGTCAAAAAGAGATTATTACGAAATATTGAATGTAACCAGGTCCTCTTCTGCCGACGAGATCAAAAAAGCCTACCGCAAAGTGGCTATGCAGTATCACCCGGACCGGAATCCAGGCGACAAGGCTGCAGAAGAAAAATTCAAAGAAGCAGCAGAAGCGTATGAAGTACTGAGCGATGAAGATAAAAAAGCTCAGTACGACAGGTTTGGTCATGCGGGAATGCGCGGCAATGGTGGCGGTGCAGGTCATTATTCGAACATGGAGGATATCTTCAGCCAATTCGGCGACATTTTCGGTGAAAGTGGATTTGAAAGCTTTTTTGGAGGCGGAAGAAGATCTTCAGGAAGAAGCCGTGGTACAAGAGGAAGTAACCTTCGTGTAAAAATCAAGTTGAATTATGAGGAGATTGCCAAAGGTGTAAACAAACAGATCAAAGTTAAGAAATACGTTTCCTGTAACATATGTAATGGTTCAGGAGCAAAAGATAAAAACAGTGTCCAGTCGTGCAATACATGCGGCGGCAGCGGTCAGGTAAGAAAAGTGAGCAACACTTTCCTTGGCCAGATGCAGACGGTTACAACCTGCCCTGCCTGTAACGGTGAAGGCACCACGATTACCCATAAATGCGGAAATTGTAAAGGTGAAGGCAGAGTATTCGGCGAAGAAACAGTGAGCATTGATATTCCTGCTGGTGTTCAGGAAGGCATGCAGCTAAGTGTAGGCGGACGAGGTAACGCAGGTGAACGTGGCGGACCCAATGGCGACCTTTTGATACTGATCGAGGAAGAACCGCATGCTGAATTGCACCGTGACGGAATCAATGTAGGACATGAACTGCATATATCTTTTACAGACGCGGTTTTCGGAACACAGGTGGAAGTACCCACCATCGATGGCAGGGCAAAAATTAAAATACCTGCAGGTACGCAGAGCGGAAAAATTTTCCGGCTGAAAGGAAAAGGTTTTCCGGCAGTTAACTCTTATGAAAAAGGAGATCAGCTGATCTCTGTAAATATTTGGACGCCTCAGACTCTTTCAGCCGAAGAAAAAGTTATGCTCGATAAATTAGGCCAGTCTCCAAATTTTCAGCCACATCCCGAGAAGTCGGATAAAAGCTTTTTTGATAAAGTGAGGGAGATGTTCAACTAAAGAAGCTTCTTCTTTCTTTTAGAATAAATTTTTTTTGCTTTTTCAATCAGGGTAATAAATTCCTTCTGAATAGGATCCTGTTTGTCGTAAGATTCGTTGGCGGCAATAATAGTTTCATTCCATGTTATTTGTTTTGAATAAACAGATTCTTTAAGCAATGACCCAAACATTGCGACTGTTGATGCAAATCTGAATGTCGGTTGTAATTTTGGAGAAGGTATATAATTGTATTTAACGCTGTAACCTGACCATAACTGAACCGAGTCGCCTGGCAAAAGGTAATTGACAGAAATTTCAGCGATGCTTTTATTTTGAATATTCTGCACATCCTTGTTTTGAAGTATAGCGTTTAGCTTAGTCGTTGGAACAAATTCAATCAATGCTAACATAGAATGTCCTGAGCCCACTTCTCCACCTTCCATCTCAGTCACAGAATCCGCAAGTGCTTTAAGTTTGTTATCATAACCGATGAGCTTGTATTCCTTGATATATTCTTGATTAAAATCAATATTTAACGAAGCATCGTCTGCAACCGAATACAGGTTCTGGGTAAGTTCTTTTACCAATACTTTCTCAGCTTCACCTTCATTGTCGAGATAAGAAAAATTTCCATTGCCTTTTTTAGCCAGTACTTCCAGCTTTGAATCTTTATAATTACCCATGCCTACTCCCAGGCAGGTAAGATATATTCCTGACCGCTGGTATGAGGTAATAAGATTTTCAAGATCCTCTTCTGAAGATTGACCAATATTGAAATCGCCATCTGTTGCCAGTATAACACGATTGTTACCGCCTTTAATAAATTTACTTTTCGCAAGCCGGTAAGCAGCCTGAATTCCGGATTCGCCGGGAGTAGATCCGCCGGGCTCAAGTTCTTCGATAGATTTTCTGATGATAGTCTTTTCCTTCCCGGATGTTGGTTGGAGCCACACACCTACCGTGCTTCCGTAAACAACTATTGAAATTGTATCTTTTTCACGAAGATTGTCCACCAGTAATTTGAATGCCGACTTGAGCAGAGGCAACCTGTTTGGAAGGTCCATTGAACCTGAAATATCGATGAGGAAAACGAGATTGCTCTGGGGTATTTTTTCGGGATCAAGTTTCTTAGCGCAAACCTGCAGGTACAGCAATTGACTGTGTACGTTCCATGGACAATCGCTTACCTGAGAATTAAAAGAGAAAACACTATCAGGTAGCGGTGTAGTATAACCGAAATTAAAATAGTTCATCAATTCTTCTATCCTTACAGCATCAGGGGGAACTTTTGAATCCATATTCAGAAATCGTCTTACGTTGCTGTATGATGCTTTGTCAATACGGATCGCAAAACCGGTTTCAGGATATTTGTTTGCTTCCACGAATTCATTTTCAACAATAGAGTTGTATGTTTCGCCGCCTGCAATCATATTGGTACGGTCTTTCAGTTGTAAATTTTTTGTGATTGAGAGCAACCTGTTCTTCTGAACACTCAGCGTAGTATAAAGCAATTTCAACCGTATATCCTGGTATTTTGTTGCGTCTACGCGGGCCACAACCGACTGATATCCTGAAATAGATATGGTGATGGAATCATACCTTTCGGGAAGATTAATTCCAAATGATCCCATGCTGCCAGAGTAATACAGGTATCCTGATGAATGAAGTAGAATTTTGGCATTTGGCAGCGGATTATTATTCTCATCCTTTATTTCACCTCTAAGGTATAATTGTGAGGATGCTGAAGTGTGGATCAGGATAACTAATATCAGTACAAGTTTATTCAACCAGTTTATATATTTCCGGAATGTTTCTTCCTAGACCATTGTAGTCAAGACCGTACCCTACGACAAATTTATCAGGAATCGTGAATCCAAGATAGTCAATGGGAACAGGATAAGCAGTTGCTTCCGCCTTATGCAGCAATGCAGCAATACGAAGTGAAGCAGGCTGCTGATGTTGAAGTTGCGGAAGAAATTCAGTTAATGTTTTACCGGTATCTATAATATCTTCCAGGATCACTACATCCCTGCCGAATATTTCATTGTCGAGCCCGATAGCAGTAACGACATGTCCGGTTGATTTGGAACCTTTGTAGGAAGCAAGCTTGATAAAACAGATCTCTGCATCAATTTGTAGTTTCTTAAAGAGATCTGATGCAAAAATGAACGATCCGTTTAGTATGGCGATAAACAATGGCTTTCTTCCAGCGTAATCAGTATTCAGCTGAGCAGCAATAGCTTTAACCCTTGCCTGGATTTCCTCTCTGCTAAGGAATGGATCAAATAACTTGTCATGAACCTGTAATGAGGCCATCGTTTACAGTTTTTCTCTTGACATGGCCTGAAGGTAAAGTTTCTCACCAACAGTGGGCTGTACAGATTTATTCAGTTTATTATATTCGAGAAGGTTTTCCATGCGGATGGCTTCGATCTGGCTGATGTCGTGCAAGGTTTCTCCATTTGCAACTATATGTATGCCGGAACTTCCCGTCCGACGCTTTCTTTGAAGATATACGAGCTGATCCTTAACTAATACTTCTTCATTTCCCATGTCATTGTATTCGAGCAGCCTGCTTAATGGTATATCATATTCCTGTGCGATTGAAAGAAGTGGTGTGCCCTGTTTAGCATAGATCACTTTTGTATTATTGATCATGAATTCACCTGATGGATAATATACCGCAGGCGGTGGCGCAATTTCCTGCAGCGGATCCTGTTGCTTGACAAATGCTGAAATATCAGAAGGTATGTTTGTAGCAGGTTTTGGATTAACAGCCAGCACCTCTTCTTCAGGAGCCATTTTGCCCATGGCAATCAGCGTATACTGCTGCAGGTTATAATCTTCTATGAGTTTAATAAT
The DNA here is from genome assembly GCA_035525775.1 of Flavitalea sp. Lineage (GTDB taxonomy): Bacteria > Bacteroidota > Bacteroidia > Chitinophagales > Chitinophagaceae > Flavitalea. The sequence goes on along the minus strand of DATLDR010000237.1, from coordinate 32,834 downwards.
AATAGGCCCGTATTTAGGGTTGGTTGCATATCCTGCTTTCTTCAATCCCAGAGCCCATGATTTATAATCTTCCGGGTCCAGTTTAAACAGAAATTCGTACCGATCCCCTGATCTCAGAAAATCCGAATGATCACGGTATGACATTGATGGATCGTCGTACTTGCGGAAACATTCACCGCGGGCATCGTCGTCATGATATACTTTTTTCCCAGTCCAGTAATCCTTGCACTTGATTCCGAAATGATTATTAGACTTCAACACAAGTTCACTTTGACCGGCATAAGTTTCGTGGATGCCCTGAGCAAGTGTTATTGAAGCGGGAATGCCTGTACGCTGCATTTCATCCATTGCCAGCTTCTTATAGTTATTGATGTAATCAATGATATCGGCACTTGGCTGTGCGCCAGCCATCAACCCACCCAACATGAATAACAATGCAAATAAAAGTCTCATCAATTTTAAATTATTATTTTTTTCTTATCACCAACAATCCGTCGCGAATGGGTAGCAACACCTGTTCTACCCTCTCATCACTTCTCACATATTCATTGAATTCACTGATAGCTCTCGCATTTTTACCTTTAACCGGCTCTTCAAGCACTTCGCCGTGAAACAATACATTATCAGCGAGTATTATCCCCCCGGTACGTACATGAGGCAAAATTAATTTATAATATTCAAGGTACCCTGTCTTGTCAGCATCAATGAACACCAGATCCCACTTTTCATGCATGGCGGGAATAATATTTAACGCATTTCCCGTATGTAAAATTATCTGTCCCGCGAAATTTGAGCGTTCAAAATACTTTCTCGCCGTTTGTGCATCTTCTTCCCGAAGCTCGATGGTGTGCAGGTTTCCGCCTGACCGAAGACCTTTGACCAGACATAACGCACTGAAGCCGGTGAATGTACCCACTTCGAGGATGGTTACCGGCGAATTGATAATGCTAAATATTTCTAAAAATTTTCCCTGGAGCCTGCTGCTCATCATGTGAGCATGCGGATGATTGGCCACTGTGTAGCGTGCCACCTCTTCCTGAAGCTGGTCTAATGGCGAAGTAAACAGCTGGGCATAAGCCTCAACAAGTGGGTTAATCAGTTGCATTTTTCAACTCCTTTTTGCTGATCAGCAGCAGTCCTAGGTAAGTAAGCAGACCATTATAAATTAAAAGCTCGTAGCCAATTTTAAATTTTTCAAATATCACCTGCGATCCGTAATCAACAGCAAGGATGATCAATGGTGCCGCAAGGCACACATATAATGAATACCGGTCCTTGATCTGTCTTTTGCTAAGTATGCCGAAAGCAAACAATCCCAGTAGCGGCCCGTAAGTGAATCCTGCTACTTTGAGGATCATGTCAATAAGAGTTTTATTGTCTATCAGCTTAAACAGGATTACCATCATGAAGAAGATCGCTGCAAAAGTGAAGTGCACACCCATCCTTATCTTCTTTCTTGATTTTTCATCCAGGCCTTCACGTCTCTTTAATCCGAGTATATCGATGCAATAGGATGACGTTAACGCGGTAAGGGCGCCGTCGGCGCTGGGAAACAATGCTGATATCAGCCCAATGATGAAGATGATGGACAATGCTGTTGGCATGTGATGTAGTGCTACAGTGGGAAACAGATCATCGTTTGCAGTTTTAATGCCATTAGATTCTGCGAAAATATACAGCAAACCGCCAAGCATAAGGAACAGGAAGTTAACAATAGCCATCGTTATGCTGAAAGTCATCATGTTCTTTTGTGAATCGCGCAGATTTTTTACACTTATATTTTTTTGCATCATTTCCTGGTCGAGGCCGGTCATTGCGACCGTAATAAAGATGCCTCCTACTATACTTTTCAAAAAGAACGAGGCGCTGTTCACATCAGTATTGAATATGCTGGTCATTCCCCGTGCAGACATTTCAGAAAAAATGCGTGAAGGTTCATATGGCACATGATTCATGATGTAAATAATGCAGGCCACAAGGCCGATGAGCATAAAGGTTGTTTGCAGCGTGTCAGTAAATACTATAGTTTTTACGCCACCTTCAAACGTATACAGCAGGATCATGAGCAGGATAATAAAAGTGGTAACGCCAAAGGGTATGCCCATGTCTTTGAGTATAAAAATCTGCAGTACATTGATCACAAGGTATAGACGGGCGGTTGCACCAAGCGTTCGGGAAATAATGAAAAATAATGCGCCTGTTTTATATGATACGGGACCGAACCGGTGCTGAAGATAATTATAAATGGAAGTGAGGTTAAGCCTGTAATAGAGAGGAAGCAAAATAAATGCAATGATCATGTAACCGATCAGGTAGCCTATTACTACCTGGAAATAAGCAAAACCAACAGATCCGACTGTGCCTGGCACCGATACAAAGGTTACGCCGGATAGCGATGTACCGATCATGCCGAATGCCACCAGCATCCAGTTTGAATTCCTGTTTCCAATAAAAAAAGAATCATTATTTGAATTGCGGGAAGTATGATAGGCAACCACCAGCAAAATCAGGAAGTAGCCAGTTACAAATGAAAACAGGAGGGTTGACGACATTGGAAGATAAGTTAAAGGTCAAAAGTTAAAAGTTATAACTTAAAAGTAATTTTTGTTACATATCCTGGAAGTCAAAAGTACTTTTCACTTTTCACTTTTAACTTTTAACTTTTAACTTGATGGAATGAAAACGCAATCAATAGCGGTGTTCTGTGGCTCACGAGAGGGAAAAAATAAGATTTTTGCTGCCCATGCAAAAGAGCTGGGTAAACTGATTGCAGTACTTGGCGTTAAGCTTGTGTACGGTGGAGGCAAAAAAGGGTTGATGGGAATAGTTGCTGAATCGGTTCTTGCGAACAGGGGTAAAGTAATGGGAGTAATTCCAAAAATACTGGTTGAATGGGAACAGCAACATGAGGGACTTACAGAACTGGCAATAGTACCTGACATGCATAGCCGTAAAAAAATGATCTATGACATGAGTGATGCTGCCATTGTGCTGCCCGGTGGCTTTGGCACCCTCGACGAATTTTTTGAGATGATCACATGGAACCAGTTGAAGATTCATGATAAGAAAATATATATTCTTAATTCCGGAGGATTTTACAATCATCTTTACCAGCACCTGAAATTGCTTGAACACGAAGGCTTTTTATATGAGCCGCTGTCAGAACGAGTGTTATTCTGCGACAATCCCATTGAAGTTTTCAATAGGATCGAATAGGTTGCCAACCTTCTCTGTACAAGATTACCTGATGGTTTTGCAAAACAGCATTCTTTACCAGTTTTTGGATAACTCCCCTGTTGTAATCCAATTCATCGGTGGCAATAACTGTCGCTTTGGAAAAATATCTAACATAATCTTTCAGTATCCATTCATTCTCCACAACGATTATGTCGTCAGCGGTCAATCTGGTGTCAAGCTTTTTTACTTCCACGTAATACCAGTCGCTGGTGCTTTTTTGCAGCCACCTGATACTGCCAAAGAAATTAACGAGAAAAAGTGAAATTGATATTATAAAAATTACTTTCAGGGGAACAATGTTGAAAGGAAAATTGAACGCAGGAAGCATTCCTGCCAGCAGAAGCCAGACGAGCACCATCTGAAGTATCCAGAATTCAAGAATTTCAGGCATCCAGAAACAGAAAAAGATTGAATACACTAAAATTGTTAAAAGCAGTGGGTTAATCACAAAAAAATGGAGATCCATTTTCCGGTAATACTTTATAAATCGAAATACCATGATGATCATGCACAAAATAAATAAGGCAGTGATAAACGTCAATACCCATGTTACCACAGAAGTCAATGCTGAAGAGAGAAATATCTCATCCCTTAATCCGTGCGAACGGAATGAATTGTTCAGCAGATGCTCAAGTGCAGGATGCTGAAAAATAAAATGCGCTCCGATAAACGCCCGTGAAAATCCGGCTAGCACACTCACTGGTGTGTGTAATGAAAGTGTTTGCCAGTAAGAGTGCCCGCGGGTATATCCCAATATCCATCCAGTAAACGCATTTACTGTTGTTTTTTGTTCATACACTGCACCGCATATGATGTATAAGCCCCCGGTAAGTATTAAACCCAATACAGCGTATTTTAGTAATGAGCTTGCCACTTTTATTTTATTGCGGTTCATTAAAAACCAGTAAATGACAACGATGGTAAACAGGATGTTTATCTGGTGAAACAAAATGGCGAAGCTTTGGAGGATAGCAACTTTCCAAATGTCGGCAGCCGCAATTTCCTTTTTTGTGATGATGTACAGTGAACAGAGAATAAAAAATATTGGAGGTGTATACACTTCTATATTCACGCTGTAAAACCATGTACCATAAGAGAAACCAATCAGGGTTACTGACAGCGCAGACATACCTGGTGTAAGATTAAACCTGTTTCTGTAAAAAAGATAACATATTGCCAGAATAGCGCTGCCCCAGATAGCCGTAAACGATTCTATGATATAATGATCAGCAACAGCCGGAAATATTATTTTAAATAACAATAACCAGATATGTGCATAGTAATGATAAAGCAGATGATGAGGATGAAAAAGGTGTTCACCCTTTACAATAGCGTTAAGGTAATTGATTGAGTCATGTGATGCGGAAAAGTTATTTGCAAGCGTAAGAAGAAAGAAAATATATGAAATCAACCACACCATTATTGCTCCGCGCATACCATTGATGGGTCTGAACATATCGATGTGTTATTTCTTCACAATAAACGCAAATTTATCCTTTAATTTCAGGAACCACTTTTCATAAAAATGATACGACATCAGACTAATGCCAATAGACAACAGCAAGGCAAGCATTATCATTGAAAAGGCAACACCATTCAGTGATCCGTCAAGATGGAGTAAATTCATCACTTTTATCGCAAAGTACAGTCCGAGAAAATGCAGGCAATACAGACCGTAAGTAAATATTCCCATGTTGCTGAGGGTCCTGTATTTACTCATCTTGTAAAATGAATTTTTTGAATAATTCTGCTCAAGAATGATCATGCCGAAAAGGAAAGCGATCACCAGCCGTTCAAATACAACTGCAATACCAGTTTGAAATATATCATCCTTGAACAGCGTGAACACTAGCGTAAGCAAATAGATCATAATGATCGCAGGCCTGCTCATGTTTGTAATGAACGTTTTGAATTTATTCTCGTATGAAACAAGATAAGCAAACAAGCCGCCAAGTGCCATGTCGCCAATTACTGAGAATGTATGAAAATATCTTATAGCAAAATCATGGTCATCAACGCCTGTATGCAATGAACGGAATATCAGCGAGAACGCCATGATAGCAGGAAACACATACCGGATCTTTTTGAACGGAACGATGCTTAAAATAAGCGGCCAGGTCAGATAGAACTGTTCTTCAACGGCAACAGACCAAAGCACCGACAGCAGTAATGCATCCGGTTTTTCAGGCCATGTATGCATGATGTCGAAATTAGCGCCAAAGAATATATAGTACCATGGGTTTGCATTCTCAAGCAGTGGCTGCCCACTCATCTTTTTAAGTATACCAAAACCGATAAAACCAACCACCACGCACAGATAATATAAAGGCCATATCCTCAAAATCCTTCTCACATAAAAATTCGGAACATGGATGCGGCCATTGAATTCTTTTTCCTTAATAAGCAGGTAGGTAATCAGGAACCCGCTCAATACAAAAAAGAAATTAACACCAAGGTTGCCATGCCGGAATAAAAATTCAAGAACCGTGAATATACGTGGTGAAGAATCTTTAAGATAGCTGAGTATGGAAAGCAAACTATGATACAGGAATACAACAAAGAACGAAACAAAGCGTAAGCCGTCGAGGTTTGGGAAAAATATCTTAGCCTTTGCCGAACCGGCGGTTTGCTTCATGGGAGCGATCTTTGATTGCGCGGCGACCGATGTTTGCTGCATTACTGATTTAAAATTTACGACTTAATTCTTTTCTATTACCTGGGGATTAATAGCTGAAACCGGTTCTTCCGGTGCAATTTTACCCGGCATGGTCTTCCAAACCGGAGTAGCATGTCTTTTATCAGTATTCGGGTTCTTAAGCGTAAAAAGCCACCACATTCCCATCTTTTCAGTCACATTCGCTACGATTATCGGAACACTGATACCCAGTATCGTACTAACGATCAGCAGTACCACGAAATTATCAACATGAAGCAAATGCCTGAAAAATATACGGGTTCCTGCGGTAACTGCAAGATGAATAACGTAAATATGAAGTGAATAGTAACCTACTACCCTAACAAATTTTAATATGTTCAGCTTTTGAAGAAGGAATGAACAATGAATAAGGAACGCGCCACCTATCAGACCTACAATAAGAAATAACGCCGGCATCTGATTTTGTACATAATAGTCCGGTTGCCTGTAACCAGATCCGATGCCATGTGAAAGATTGATATTTGTAAAATACAGTTCGAGCAATACAAAGAGCGGCGTAAATATTAAAAAGGTCTTTGTAGAACTGAATACCCTGGAATTCTTTGGATCAAGGATGATTGAACCGAAATAATCTCCAACAACAAAGAATATGTAATAGAAAAATATGTCGAGAATAAACAGGTGCTCGAACAATGCGTTGTAACGGCAGTACCCCGTGATGGAATACAATAGGATACCCAAAAGCAGCTGGTGGAAAATTTTAAACTTTCCCCATACTTTCATTATTGCGTACAACGACCCGGTTAAAAAGAGTGTGTGCAGGTACCAGAACTGTTCTATTGCTCTCGGTTTGATAAGCAGATTAAGATAATCCTCCGGTTTCCTGTCAACATTCACATAGTCTTTGAAGAGAAGCTGAAGGGATATCTGTATGCAGCCCCAAAGTAATAGCGGCCATACAAGTGTCCTGAAACGCCCGGAAATGTAGTCATTTACGCTTTTCTTTTTCAGGGTACCACCAAGGAAAATACCAGAAACAATAAAGAACAAAGGCATGCGAAAACTAAAAAAAAATACATCAGCAAATTTTAGCCACGGATAAGGGTATTCAGCACCTGCGGGGTGTAAACCTTCCTGTACGTGCCTGAAAGTGACGAGTATTATACAAATACCTTTGGCGTAATCTATCCAGGCGTACCTGCTGTTCCCTAATATTTTTGGTGCATTGAAAAAAAGATCCTTCACTTTCACTGTCAATGATTTTCGAGGGGAAAGATATATAAAATTTACTATAGGAGTAATAGCTGCTGCTTCACTTGTAGAAAAATCAAGTGTCATTTCGTCATTCTTATCCGCAGTTACATTTATTAATATAAACCATCTTCCAGCTGTTCGTCCATGAGTTAAGATAATACTGTGCGGTCATGGATAGTAAATGTTGATGTATAGTTACCCTGAAATTATTTGGCGGTTATTATTCTTTTCCTTATCTCCGTTTAACTTATGGTTCCTGCTTCGGAAACACTATTCTGGATCTGCTTTTGCATCGTGTTTTATACCTACGCTGGTTACCCTTTACTACTTGTGCTTCTTGTGTTTATCAAGAAAATGATACACCCTGCAACCCGCCATGATCAAAAAGGATACATGCCCGTTACACTTGTAGTGGCAGCATATAATGAAGAGGACATTATCGAGGATAAAATAAGGAACTCCATTTCGCTTGATTACCCTGCAGATAAAATAAAATTCATCTTTATTACTGATGGATCAAATGATAATACTGCGGCAATAGTTAAAAAATTTCCAGTTATACAACATTTGCACCTGGGTGAACGGCGTGGTAAACTTGCTGCAATAAACAGGGTAATGCCGTATGTGAAAACTGAAATAGTAATCTTCAGCGATGCCAATACCATCATGAACAGGGAATGCATAACAAAAATAATTGCTCATTACCACGATGCGAAGGTGGGCGGTGTTGCTGGCGAAAAAAAAATAGTACCGGAAACCGAAGGGGTGGCAAGAGGTGAAGGAATGTACTGGAAGTATGAATCTGCACTTAAGAAACTCGACTCAGAATTATATACAACCGTTGGTGCCGCCGGCGAGCTATTTTCTATGCGCACGGCGTTGTTTACACCACTTCCGGATACCATCATTATAGAAGATTTTGTTCAATCGCTGTCTCTTTGCGCTAAAGGATATGTGGTAAGGTATGAACCAGGGGCATATACAATGGAAAAAGCTTCCATCTCTGAGAACGATGAAATGGAAAGAAAGATCAGGATAGCTGCAGGCGGTTTTCAGGCGATCATCTTCCTTAAAGATCTTCTAAACGTGTTCCGGCATCCGGTTTTATCATTTCAATATATTTCGCATAGAGTATTAAGATGGACGGTGTGCCCGATCGCATTAATCGGGTTATTTATCACCTCTATGATTGTCTGGAAAGATCGAAACGATCTGTTTTTCACGTGTTTTTTATTTTTACAGACTTTGTTTTACCTAATGGCATTCGCCGGATGGATGATAACCCGGAAAAACCGTATTCCACGCTTATTTTACCTCCCCTATTATTTTGTATTTATGAATATGTGTGTTTTTGCTGGTTTTGCTAGATTTATAGAAGGAAAACAGCATTCTATATGGATAAAAGCACTTAGAAGTAAAATATAGATAGTGTATTGTTTGCTTTTGTCATTTTACTTATTAATTTTACTCTCACAACGCGATATTCTTCCCGATCCTCTGAAAATCAGGTTAAAGCAACGGTTTAGGCACAGTAAACGTCCATCCTTGTAAATCCCCTCAACCTGATCATTTTCCTAGTATTCAGGTCAAAAAAATCCATTTTATCTAAGTAGTTAAATTCTACACTAATCCATGTATTGCCCTTATTAAGGCATTAAAATTGTAATTCTCAATACCTGTGTATCCTATAGTTGGTCCATCCGAACTCCTGCTGAAAAATTGCGATCTTTTATACGATTTAAACCTAAGATGAAAAAGAAAATACTCGCAATTGACGACAGTAAAGCAATCAGGTTCCTCTTGCAAACCGTTATTGGCAAAGACCACCAGGTTGTAACCGCACCGGATGGATGTACAGCAATGTATTGGCTATCAAGACGAAACATACCAGATCTGATTATATGTGATCCGCAATTGCCGGACATGAAAGATTGGGAACTGATAGATGAACTTACTTCCAGTATTTTATACAGGAGCATCCCATTGATGGTGATATCCTCAATAGATAAAGATGAAACGAAATTAAAATGTGAAGCATTCGGTATAGCTGACTACTTTATGAAACCCTTTAATCCCGTAATGCTTTTAGAAAGCATCAACAAAACGACAGGAAAATCAGCGTGGGGAAGCCATTCAACATCTTTAAGTTAATGGATTCCATACATGAGTTTTAAAAAAAATATCAGCTTACTATGAGTAAAGTTTTACAAAACGAACGACCATCGAAAACCTATAGGCAATTCTCTGTTCCGGCTGCTTCCTCTTCACATATACAGAAAAAATTAAATTTTTTTTACATAGGTAAAAAAACTAACGTGATTGACAGCCTCGTCAATTCATTCGGCAGCGGATATGCTGCTGAGAATGCCGAACACGCCCGTAATATGCTTAAAAATCTGCTGGCTACAACAGGGGCAACACCAGACGTGATTATCGCAGAAACAAATCTCGGACAGTCCTCACTGTTATTATTCAGCCAGTTTCTTAATACCCACAAACAACTCAAAAACATTCCTTTCATACTCGAGGGATCGATGCTTAATACTGCTGAAGTGCATGCTTTCAGAACGGACAGATATGTTGACGACATCGTTTCTTTAAATGAACTTGGAGCAGAAAAGCTTATCCAGAAAGTAAGGTTCTGGAAAAAAGTGAAAGAAAGAATCAGCAGAGAACAGAAACCTGTGAATGAAGATGTTGCCAGCATACAAAATTCTCCTGCAGAATTTTCTAAAAGAACTTTTGATATTATCATCTCTGCGTTATTGATGATCATACTCAGCCCTGTATTTCTTCTAGTAATGCTGGCTATAAAAATTGAATCAAGAGGACCGGTATTTTACATTTCTAAAAGAGCCGGAAGAGGATATAACATCTTCAACTTTTATAAATTCAGAACAATGGTGGCAGAAGCGAATGATAAGATTGCCGACTTTTCGCACCTGAACCTGTATAACCCACTCAGGGAAGATGGACCTGTATTTATTAAGATACATAATGACCCAAGGATTACGAGGATAGGCGCATTTCTTAGAAAATGCAGCCTGGATGAACTTCCCCAACTATGGAACGTTTTCATGGGTGATATGTCCCTCGTAGGCAATCGTCCCCTGCCGCTATATGAGGCAGCCACACTCACAACAGACCAGTGGGCAAAAAGATTTATGGCTCCGGCCGGCATGACCGGCCTCTGGCAGATAAAGAAGAAACGCCAGAATAAAATGACCGCAGAAGAGAGAATTTCACTGGACATTAGTTATGCCGACCATTCGAATTTCTTTTTTGATCTGTGGATCATGGCTAACACACCTTCTGCTGTTATCCAGCGAACGAACGCCTGATTTCATTTTAAGCCAATAGCCCTTATATTGTGTAAAAAGCAGGGCATTTATGCATAAAGGACAAGCTCCTTTAATTTCCATCATCACACTGAACTATAATCAGGCCGACATCACGTGTGCGTTCCTTGACTCTACACGGTACCTTCTTTATCCCAATTATGAAATTCTGGTGTGCGATATGGCATCAGAAATTGACCCCACCGCACACATCAACAACGGAAACTTTCCGCACACACGCGTATTGCGCAGTAAAAAGAACCTTGGTTTTGCTGGTGGAAACAATTGGGGAATGCGACAGGCACGCGGCGAATATTTTTTTATAGTCAATAACGATACTGAAGTAACACCTGATCTGCTAGACAAGCTTATAAAACCTTTCATCCAACACAGCCACATTGGCGTTACGTGCCCGAAGATCAAATATTACGCTAATCCGAAAATAATTCAATATGCCGGATTCAATCCAATGAATGTTTATACCGGCAGAACCACCAGCATTGGACTGATGGAAGAAGACAGGGGACAATATGATGTTTCAAGACCTACATCAGGAGCACATGGCTGTGCGATGATGGTTAAAAAAGAAATACTCGGAAAAGTAGGGATGTTCGCTGAAAAATTTTTCCTTTATTATGAAGAGTGGGACTGGTCATCCCGAATCTTGCGTGCCGGCTATACAATCTGGTACACAGCAGAAGCAGAGATTTATCACAAGGAATCTTTGACAGTTGGGAAATCAAATCCCATAAAAGTATATTATCACACGCGCAACCGGATTTTATACATGAGGCGCAATTCAAATGCATTTCAGTTTTCAGTATTCACTTTCGTATTCGCTTTATTTGTAGTTCCGAAAACAACTGCAAAATTCATTGCTAAAAAAGAGTTTCTTCAGTTCAGGTATTTTATGAAAGGGATACTATGGAACCTAAGGTTTTCCAGACACTCTGCAGTATGATATATATTATTGTTCATATTCTCTTTCTTATAATTTTCATTTACCTCACTGTTAATATCACTTATCTCCTTCTAATATCAATAGCTGGTTTTACTTTTAAAAAACAGCCGGGGTCAGTTAATTCACACAAGAAAAGTATAGCGGTACTTATTACTTCTTATAAAGAGGATGATGTAATCCTGAACACCGTTAAAAGCGCTACTGAACATAATTATCCGCGCAATTACTTCGATGTATTTGTGGCAGCAGATAAGCTGAAACCTGCAACCGTCGCTGAATTAAAAAAATTATCTGCCCATATCAGCGAAGTAAATTTTACAGTTAGCTCAAAAGCAAGGTCGCTGAATTTTCTGCTCAATAAAATAGATGGAGACAAGTATGATGTTGCACTGGTGCTTGATGCAGACAATATCATGATCCCTGGTTTTCTTGAAAAGATCAATACATCATTTCAACAGGGATTTAAAGCTGTTCAGGGTCACCGCTCTGCAAAGAATCACAACTCCCCGGTTGCAATACTTGATGGTATGAGTGAGGAAATGAATAATCACCTGTTTCGCCGGTCTCAACGGGCGATAGGATTCTCTTCTTCTTTAATAGGATCCGGAATGGCGTTTGAGTTTGTAACACTTCGCCGGATTTACAATAAGCCTGGCATATTGGATAATCCTGCCTGTGACAGAGAAGTAGATTTTGAGATCATGAAAGCTGGTATCACAATTGAATACCTTGATGATGCGGTAATACTTGATGAAAAAGTTGCAGGAAAAAATGTTTTCGAAAACCAGCGAAGAAGGTGGCTGGAATCGCAGGCATCGCATCTGAAATTATTTTTAACTGAAAATGTTCCGTGTAAAACAAAAGATTACTGGAACAAATTATTTATCAATCTTATCCCACCAAGGATCATAATCATTGGCATATTTTTATTTATTTTTTTCATTTGTATTCTTCAATATTTCACTCACTCAAACATTACGAATATTAGAATCCGGTGGTGGTGCTTCCTTTTCATATGTTATCTGACCGTGATCATCATTGCGATCCCTTCACGCTTTTTGAAAGCTACCACGCTAAACGCCATCCTTTATCTTCCCTCCATTCTTTTATCTTATATCAGAGCCGCATTCACCATGAAATCAGGCAGAAAGGAATTTGTTCATACCCCTAAGTCATTCATACAAAAATCAGAATCTACCGATAAGTAAGAGTACTTGTACTCAACACTCAAAAAGTAGATTTACGAACCTGAGCTTGATGATTTAAGCGGATACTCTTAGTAGTATTAGCAGGTAACATTTGTTTGCTTTAGATACTTGATAAACCGTTAATTTTTTTGTTGTTTTGACGCAAGGAAAACGTTTAAACAGCGTTTTCTGATAGAACATTTAAACCGGCGAAATCCGGTTTCCGAAATCCAAATATCCGAAATAGTCCGCCCATGAAAAACTGTACCTATGTATTTAGGACCCTATTAATTTGTGTGTTTGTAATAACCGGGATTCGTCCTGGATTTTCGCAGCAAGTCGCGAAAGGTCTCAATTCTTCAACAGGTGATTACCTTGGTTTTCTTGAATACAAACCAGCCGATTACAACAACACCACCACTACAAAGTATCCACTGATTATATTTCTTCATGGAATTGGAGAAAGAGGTAATGGTACCACGATGTTGCAGGATGTAACCTGTTGTGGTATTCCAAGGATCATCAGGCTAGGTCACAAAATGAAATTTACCTGGAATGGTAAAACTGAAACATTCCTGGTAATCTCGCCCCAGTGTCCTGAAAAATATGGAATGTGGCCGGCAGTTTTTATTACTGAACTTATAAATTACGCAAAAGCAAACCTGCGGATAGATCCTAACAGAATATTCCTTACCGGCTTAAGCATGGGCGGAGGCGGTACTTTCAGATTTATATCTACAGGTGCTGATCAACCGAAACAGCTTGCTGGTGCTGCAACGATCTGCGCACCTTGTACATTTTCTCAACCGCTTGATGTTGTCAATGCACATCTTCCTTTATGGTCTTTTCACGCTGCTGATGATCCTACCGCATCAGTTACATGCACACAAAATGCAATAGCCAGGATCAATGAGTTTAACCCGAATCCAAAACCGTTGATGACCATATGGCCTACAGGTGGCCACATAGTTTGGGACCGTGTATATACCGATACTGCATATAAGTATGATGGAGTAGTTAATATTTATGAATGGTTTCTGGGTCAGAATAAATCACTTCCTGTTAACGTATTGCCTGTAGCACGCGCTGGTAACACGATAAATATCACAACCGGAACCGGATCTGCAAAGCTGGATGCATCTGCTTCTACTGATGCAGATGGAAAACTTGTTCGTTATGTCTGGAGAAAAGTATCCGGCCCCACAGCCGGAGTGATCACTACTCCATTCGGACCTACTTCATCTACTACTGTTACTGGCCTTACAACAGCCGGCACTTACAAATACCAGTTGAATGTGGTTGATGACCGTGCCGCAGTTTCCCGCGACACTTTGTCAATCGTCGTTACAAGCGGTACATCGGTAGTGAATATACCCCCTGTTGCAAGAGCAGGCACCGATGCAAATTTAATTTTGCCGGCAAACACCTATACACTTAATGGCAGCGGTTCGACGGATGAGGATGGAACGATTGCTTCATACCTATGGACAAAAGTATCCGGGCCTGCAGCCACATTTGTAAATACAGCAGCAGCAACAACATCAGTTAACGGACTTATTCAGGGCACCTACGTATTCAAACTTAAGGTTACGGATAATAAAGGCGCTAGTGCAGAAGACCAGGTAACAATTGTAGTGAATGCTGTTCCTAATGTTGCGCCTGTTGCAAAAGCCGGTGCAAACATTACAATTACATTACCCACCAATACTGTTACTTTAAATGGAAGCGGTTCAACTGATAGTGATGGAACAATTGCAACTTACCTGTGGACGAAAGTTTCGGGCCCTGCTGCAACCATAGCAAATACAGCCGGTTCTTCCACCGCAATAAATGATCTTGTTGCAGGAACATACGTGTTCAAATTAAAAATTACTGACAACGATGGTGCTTCTGCCGAAGACCAGGTAACAGTAATTGTAAATGCAGCTCCTAATGTTGCGCCTGTTGCAAAAGCCGGTGCAAACATTACAATTACATTACCCACCAATACTGTTACTTTAAATGGAAGCGGTTCAACTGATAGTGATGGAACAATTGCAACTTACCTGTGGACGAAAGTTTCAGGCCCTGCTGCAACCATAGCGAATACAGCCGGTTCTTCCACCGCAATAAATGATCTTGTTGCAGGAACATACGTGTTCAAATTAAAAATAACTGACAACGATGGTGCTTCTGCCGAAGACCAGGTAACAGTAACAGTTAATGCTGCACTGAATATGCTTCCTGTAGCAAGAGCAGGCAGCGATATTACGATCACATTGCCCGATAACAGAACATCTGTGTCAGGAATTACGTCTTCCGATGCAGATGGATCGATTGTGAGCTATGCATGGGCCAAGCTGAGTGGTCCTTCGCAATTCATTATTGCAGATGCAAAAGCTTCCTTAACAAGCATTACCAATTTAGCCGAGGGCACATATACTTTCCGTCTTTTGGTTACCGATAATGATGGAGCAACTGATGCAGACACAATTGTTATAAAGGTAAATCCTGCTCCACCGCAACCAAACATTGCACCGGTGGCACAGGCAGGACAAAATCAGACAATCACCCTGCCACTGGATAATGTTTTACTGAATGGCAGCGGTTCAAGTGATCAGGATGGAAATATAACATCTTTTGACTGGTCATACTTAACAGGTCCTTCAACATACACATTAAACAATGCAGTATCTCCAACTGCAAATGTTACAGGAATGGCCGCAGGGGTTTATACTTTCAGGCTTCAAGTAAAAGACAATGATGGTGATGTGGATGCAGATACTATTTCAATAACAGTAGAGGAAGCTGCTGCGCCGCCGCCGCCGCCAAATGTGGCACCTGATGCAATAGCAGGTAATGATATTGATATCACACTTCCGGTTAACCAGGTAACCCTCAATGGATCGTCATCATCAGATGCAGACGGTAATATCACAAATTATTCGTGGAAAAAAATAGGCGGTCCTGCTTCTTTCAACATTGTATCATCTTTTGCAACTTCAACCATCATAGAAAATCTTATTGAAGGAACCTATGAATTCGAACTGCAGGTAAAAGATAATAATGGTGCTTTATCAAAAGATACAGTAAATATTATAGTTCATGCGGCTCCTAATGAAACTCCAGCCTCTGATGCCGGACCCGATATGCAGGTTCAGCTGCCTGACCCAAATATTCAGTTGAATGGTTCGAACAGTTATGATCCTGACGGAACCGTTACAGATTATTCGTGGGAGCAGGTAAGTGGTCCAAATACATCAACGATTACTAATGCCACCGGTGCAGCTACAAGTATAACAGGCATAATAGAAGGGGTGTACATATTCAGGCTTACAGTTACAGATAATAATGGTACGAAAGCCAGTGATGTGATGAAGGTTACTGTTCTTGCTGCTGATATTCCTAATGTAGGTCCGGTTGCTGATGCAGGTAGTGATTTTGAAGTAACACTTCCAGATCCAAATATTCAGCTCAATGGAACAGGTTCATCAGATGCAGATGGAAATATT
Organism: Flavitalea sp.; assembly: GCA_035525775.1. Lineage (GTDB taxonomy): Bacteria > Bacteroidota > Bacteroidia > Chitinophagales > Chitinophagaceae > Flavitalea. The sequence goes on along the minus strand of DATLDR010000237.1, from coordinate 16,710 downwards.
GTTGCCTATAGCTGGACGAGAGTGAACGGTCCCGGCGGAGTTACAATTACCAACTCAGATGGCGCCACACCTGGAATTATTGGAGTGGCTGAAGGAGTGTATACTTTCAGATTGACAGTGACAGACAATGATGGTGAGGAAGCAAGTGACGAAGTAAAACTAACTGTTCATCCGGAGGTAATAGTTAATGCAACACCTCAGGCAGACGCGGGGGATGACCGCACCATCAGTTATCCTGATGCAAGTATAAACATCAGCGGAGCTGATTCAAAAGACGATGATGGTACAATTTCAGACTATGAATGGACAATGCTTGATGGCCCGGCCCCTGCTGCTATTGTTAATGCCAACAGTCCTTCCACGATGATCAATGACCTGCAAACAGGGGAATATAAATTTGTTCTAACTGTTGTTGATAATAAAGGTGCAGTTGCACGTGATACAGTTTCAATATCAGTTATTAACACGCAAAGATTCACAGAAGAATTCAAAGTGTTCCCGAACCCGGCAAGGTCTGAGTTGAATGTTCAGTTGATCAGTGATACACTGGGTACCACAAGGATCACCATTTACAACACAAGCGGGATGATTATGCAATCAGTCAATGTAGAAAAAGCTCAGCCACAATTATTTAAAAATATGAATGTAGCCAGCTTTCAATCCGGACTATATTATCTTGAAGTGATAGTAGATGGAAAAGTGAGAAAGATCACGAAATTTATAAAAAGGCAATAACCCTTCCGAATCAATACTCTGAAAAAGGGATGAATTAATTTTCATCCCTTTTTATTTTGCTCTACATCAATTAAAAAAAATTGAATTGGTATATTTTTTGTGCAATTTGCGCCGATTCTGCCCTGGAAAAACTACAAATGTAATGGCAGAATGAATCGAATTTTATCCCTTGTCTTTTTTATCGCCCCGATACTCGCATCAAGTCAAACGACTGAAAAAAGCATTGTTGCAGCTAATCGTGAACGTATTGGCTTCCTTGAATTCCGTCCATCCGATTATCCGGAAGGAAAACATCCGCTGATCATTTTTCTTCATGGCATCGGAGAAAAAGGTAATGGTACCGGTGCTCAGCTGAGGCGTGTTCACTGTTGCGGCATTCCAGCATACATACGCGGAGGTAACAAAATGCGGTTTACTTGGCAGGGGAAAACCGAGTCGTTTGTTGTTCTATCACCTCAGCTGAGCACTAAATATTCAAGGTGGCAGCCATTCTATACAAGTGAATTGATTAAATATGCGAAAGCTAACCTCAACATAGATCCGGACAGAATATTTGTAACCGGACTCAGTATGGGAGGAGGCGGAACGTGGAATTTCGCCTCCTCTTCATTAACAAATGCCGAATCTGTTGCTGGAATCGCGCCTGTGGTGGCACCCTGCATGATGAGCAATGGATGTAATATTGCAAATGCTGATCTGCCCGTAATGGCTATTCATGTATGGGATGATAAGGCTGCACCTGCAAGCTGTACGGTCAATGCCATAAAATCTATTAATGCCTGTCACCCGGCGGTAACACCAAATTTAATCATGTATGCGAATGGTGGCCATTATGTGTGGGTACGGCGTGCATTCGACACTGCGCATACTTACCAGGATCCTAACATGTATGAATGGTTCCTTGCACAAAATAGAAAATCAGCTCCTAACATAAAGCCGGTAGCACGTGCAGGCGTTGATCAATCTGTTACAACCGGTGATGCATCAGCTGTGTTATCAGCTGGCGCTTCATCTGATGCAGATGGCACTATCGTCAGATATGTATGGTCCAAACTATCCGGCCCTAATAAGGGCACTCTCAAAGGAGTGGGTACAAGCTCCCTTAAAGTCACCGATCTCACCACATCAGGCACATATAAATACCAGGTGAAGGTGATTGATAATCGCGCTGAATGGAGCTATGACACTGTAGTTGTAAATGTTGTCAAGGGTGAACAGAAGCCAAATATTCTTCCGCTGGCTTTTGCCGGAGCTGACACAACTATCATGAACGGCGCAACGTTTTCTCTTAATGGAAGCGCTTCTTCTGATCCGGACGGTGAGATAATTAATTATTTATGGTCTAAAACTTCCGGGCCAGATAAATATACATTCGCCGACTCAGGCAATGCAATCACTGCAGTTTCACTCCTGGATGCAGGTATATATACATTCCGCCTTACTGTTACCGACAACAGGAATGAGGTTTCAACTGACGATATTACTGTTACGGTGAATAAAATTGAAACTCCTCATCGTACCGGTGCTCCATCTCCGCCAGTAGTAACAGGTAATGTTGTAGTAGTGTATCCCAATCCTGCTAAAAGCGGTATTACGCTTGCTTTGACTTCTCCTGAACTTGGAAATGCTGTAGCAGTAGTATATGATAATATGGGAAGGCTGACGTCAAAAATTTCTTTCTATAAATCACAAACTAATTTTCAGCAAAAGCTGAATATCATGAATCTCGAAAGAGGATTATTTTTTATCGATGTCATCATCGGAAGAAAAGCAAGGCTGCGGGCAAAATTCATCAAGCAGTAATTATCTGAAAGGTTTATAAAACTTTATGTTTGCAAGTGCCAACATATGCCTGTCGCCTGGAGTATCACCATATGCATATATGGAAGAATATTGTTGAAGATTGAATAAAGTGGTTATGCGGTTTACTTTTTCTTTACCATGACAGTTCTTCCCTTCTATCCTTCCGGTTATTTTACGATCTGCTACAACAAGTTTCGTTGCAATGCATTCAAGCCCTTGTGATTCACACCATAATCTTATCCAGTTTTGCGGAGATGCTGATACAATCACAACCTCTGCACCGCCATTCTTAAGAGTTTTGATTTCGATTAATGCTTTTGGCCTTATAAGAGATGGCAATTTTTCTTTAATAAAGTTTTCACAACTTCTCATAAACATTATTTCATCCATGTTCCCGAAAAAATATGCAAGGATTATTTCTTTTGCGCGCTGATTACTGATCATCTGAAGTTTATATAAGATGAGAACCGGTGCTTGCAAAAAAAATCCGAAATAAAATGCAAGGTCGCCCTTTACATATCTTATAAATTCCAGCAATGAATCTTTTGTGGTAATTGTTCCATCGAAGTCAAAAAAGGCGATGACATTTTTCACAGTTTAAGCTTTTTAAACATGAATTCAGGAACGTTTTTGATAATCATCATGATGTATCGCCAGAACCATTTTACATAAACTACGTTGGTTTTTTTAGTAACGCCTGAATATACTGCATCCGCAACTTCATCAGTCTTCGCGGTTAGCAGCTTAGGCAAGGCAATATTTTCAGTCATCTTTGTATACACAAAGCCTGGTTGAATAGTTACAACATGTACACCTTTATGATAGAGACTGTTCCTTAATCCCGACAGATAAGCAGTAAACCCTGCTTTCGCACTGCCATACAAATAATTGCTTTGTCGCCCTCTCTCACCTGCTACAGAACTTATACCGGCAATTACACCTTTATTCTGTGATAGATAATATCGTGCAATAACATTCAAAACAGACACTGCCCCGGTGTAATTTGAATGTATGATCTTGATTGCCTCATTCCAATCTGATGCTGCTTTGATATTGTCGCCCAGGTATCCGAATACGCAAACTGTAACATCTGGCTTAGGCTGAAGTTCATTAAAAAAAGATTGGTGCGTATCAAATGCAAGTGCATCGAACTCATGAATGGAAACCCGTGAGTTGTATTTAATGGCAAGATCCGATTGCATTGGTTCAAGCCGTGTAACATTTCGTGCGGCTAACTGTATGTTGTACCCCTCTGTGGCAAATTTTTCCGCTATGGCTATAGCCATATCCGATGCAGCGCCCAATATCAATGCTGTTGGCATGTTTTATATTATTGAGTGGTCAGTAATAATCGCTCGGATTGAACAGATGATAACTTATTTGATGGGTTATACTTTTTTATTATGCTTTTAAATTCTTCTATTCTCGGGTAGCCTTTAAACAAAACTTCCGGCTTCATCCTTGCATCTTTTGACATATATAACCTTCCGCCATACCGCAGTACGATCTGGTCAAGCTCATCAAGAAATGCAAAAAGTCTTTTCCGCACCGGGAAGTCAAGTGCAAGTGTGAACCCCTCATCCGGAAAAGAAATCAGGCTATCCTGTTTTCCAAAGACCTTCAGCACAGCAAGAAATGAGCCGAGTCCTTCACCGCTTATCCTGTTGAGTATGTCGATCAGGCCCTGTTTCGCGGATAATGGCAGCACAAACTGGTATTGTACAAATCCTTTTTTGCCATAACCACGGTTCCAGTGTAGTATTGCATCGAGCGGGTAAAAAAAAGGCTCGTAAGGCACAACGTTATTGATTTGCTTCTTATAATTTTTGCCGTAATATAAAAAATTGAAAGCCCTGACCGTAATCGTATTCAATACCCATGAAGGAAGATTGAATGGGAATGTAAATTTGGTTTTGCCATGAACACCCAGCTTATGCTTTTTTTGCTTTTCACTTAACTCATGTTCATACGCATGCTCGCCAACTATAAGAATTCCACGACCGAAATGTTCGCCTTTCTTCAGGCAATCGATCCATGCCATTGAGTAGGTGTAATCTTTATATTTTTCAAACAAAGCGATCAGATCTTCAAGATTCTCGGCTTTTATCTGCTTTTGCCTTACGTATGAAGTTTCAATTCTTTTAAGAGAGAATTTTATTCGTGTGATCATGCCTGTTAGTCCCATTCCGCCACAGGTTGCTTCGAACAGATCTGCATATTGATTTGGTGAACAGGTTATGACCTCGCCATCGGCCAACATCACATCCATATTGATAATATGATTGGAGAAAGATCCGTCAACATGATGGTTCTTCCCATGCACATCGCTGCCTACTGCACCACCAACTGTAATGAATTTGGTTCCTGGCGTAACAGGAAGGAACCATCCGGCGGGAACGATCACTTCAAGGATTTTATCAAGCGTTAATCCGCTCTGGCATTCAAAAATCCCATTAACTGTATCGAATGATAATATCCGGTTATAATGTAATGTTGAAATAGTATTCTCTGCCAGTGAAGCGTCGCCGTAGCAACGACCATTACCACGCGGAATAAAACGGGTAGTTGTATTCATCAGCTCTGTCAGCTGCCCGGTGAAGGTGAAGCTTTTCACATCACTCTCCATGCTGGGATAATTCCCCCAATTCGCAATCTGCTGCTTCATCTTTTGAAAAAAGTTAGGTCGCGCAAATAAAGTATCACAAAAAAACTCGCTGCCCAAAGTAAGAGTGTTATTTGTATGAACCTGTCTTTATACAATACATCTGTAGGGGAACCGGCTTTGTTGTGAATGAAGGTAATCTGCAGATATCTCATCAGAGCTGCTATCACAAATAAGGAGGTATAATACAATCTGAATCCAAACTTCTGGTGAGTGGCAGGTGTAACAGTGAAGTTGATATATGAAACGATAAGGATGGCACAAAAAAGGCCAAGCAAGGTGTTTAAGAATTCAAGGCTGTAACCTTTAACTGATTTCCTCATGTCCGTACCTGTATTGATCTTCAGCATCACATCATCACGTCTTTTTGCAAGCGCCATAAACAATGCAAGTAGGAAGGTCATAATAATGAACCATTCCGTTGTACTTACATGAGCCAGCTGCGCGCCTCCCTTCACCCTCAGAACAAAGCCCGTGGCAAGAATCAGTATGTCAATTATTGAAATATTCTTCAACCCGAATGAATACATCAAGTTCATGATGTAATAAATACCGGAGATGAACAGAAATTTACCACTATGGTCAACCTGCAAGGCTATTGCAAATCCTGTAATGGTTAGCAATACGCTCAGAATAAGGGCGAATGTTTTGTTTACCGCCCCTGCAGCAAGTGGTCTGAATTTTTTTTCGGGATGTTTTTTGTCGTCCTCAATATCGCGGTAATCATTAATTATATAGATGCTGCTGGCCAGGAAGCTGAAAGCAAAAAATCCGCCTGTGAGCAGGGCGATTTTATCAAGCTCAAAAAACTTACCCGCAAAAAATAATGGGACAAACAGGAAAAGATTCTTTGCCCAGTGCTTGGGCCTTAAAAGTATAATATAATGCTTCATGGTCGCAGGCCGGCACAAGATAGTTCACAAAAGCCTTTGATGCAATATTATTGACGGTTAGATTTGCATTAATGAACCAGTTGAAACGTATTCTTTCAATCTCTGAAGTCATCATTATTGTAGTTATTGCATTAATTCCTTTGTTTCCTAACCTCCCCTATCGCCTGAACAGCTATCTTTCATGGGAAGGTGCGTACAGGATGGCTAACGGTCAGGTGCCTTTCAGAGATTTCGGCATGCCGCTGGGATACATGTATTGGGTGATCCCTGCCTTGTTTTTTAAGATTTTCGGAGCACAAATGATCACCCTCGTAAAAGCACAGTTGCTGATCAATATATTGGGAGGTGTATGTTTCCGGTGGATACTTAAAAGTCTTGAAGTACCGGCGGCCATCAGGTTCACCGGCATCCTGGTATTTTGCCTCACTTACTCGCTTCCTAACTACTGGCCATGGTATAATAATACCGTGATCTTTTATGAACTGGTGGCGCTTGCCTTCCTTGTTCATTTTCTTACACGCAAGCCATCCAAATGGTCACTGGTATGGCCCGCACTGTCGGGGGCTTTTATATTTTTTTCTTTTTTCACAAAACAGGATGGTGGCGGACTGGCGCTGCTTGTTTGTATAAGTTTACTGGTATATGATGCTATAATTGAGAAAAGGTGGAAACCCATCACAACATTTTCAGTTAGTATCCTGGTCACAGGTTTGCTTATGATTATGCCGCTGATGAAATATGGATTCGGATATTGGTTTAACCATGGCCAGCCACCACACAGTTCAAGAATATCCATATCAGACATAGTAAAAGAATTTCTGTTAGCATCACAATGGCTGAAATTCTACATCGCCCTCATCGGCATTTTGGTTTTCGCCTACATCCGAAATATTAATGCCTTCCTGCAAAACAAGCAGATGATGCTGTTCACGCTACTTACCCTTGGCATCATTGGTGAAGCAGCAGTGTTCCAGGTAACAAGTTATCTTCCTGTTGATAACAACATCTTCTTTCATTCGTTTGCGATTGTATATATCCTCACTTTACTTACCGCACTGCTGCCGGTAAATATAAATTCATGGAAAACAACAATCGTTATAACGGCATGCATAATGTTATGGTGGAGCCAGACTTACTGGAAATACATCGAAAGGTTTGTTATTTCTTCTAAAGCTGAAAATTATTCTACGCATAAGCATGAGGGTTATACCTATGCAGATGTGGTGAACCGGAATACGTACATGATCGAGATTGACACTACTGCGGTACCTTTAAATCAATGGCGCCTCAGCTCTTTGCCAACATTGAGAAAAGTTTTATTGCCGGGTCCAACTGCAGATGGTATTGACCGGCTGATGCATTCACCATTGGTGAAAAGCGGCAAAAAGCTTAAAGTATTGAATATGTCAGAGCTTACAACACTGGCAGCCGAAATTCCCTTTGAACTTGAAACAGGAAACGATTATCCTTTATGGTTTCATAAAGGTGTTGGAATGTTTGAAAAAGAAACGAACATGTTCATCAGACGCGTAAAAAATAATTATTATGACCTGGTGCTTTTCGAATACGTTCCATATTCAAACAACATTTATCCATTCAGTGTGCGGGAAGCACTGATGGATAATTATAATCGTGTTGATACCTTTCCGGTACCGAGAAATCCATCTTCGCATGCGTGGATAGAAATTTATGTCCAAAAGAAATGACAACATATTATCCAGTCCTGTTGAATATTTAAAAGGTGTGGGTCCGCAACGGGCTGAACTACTGCAAAAAGAGCTGGGCATTTTTACGTTTAAAGATCTTCTTGAACATTTTCCATTCAGGCATATCGATAAAACAATTATCACTCCAATCAGGGACGTTCATGCTAACAGCGAATGGGTGCAGATTACAGGGAAACTTGTGACATTTGGTGTGGCCGGTGACAAGCGCGCAAAACGACTGGTAGCAGAGATTGCAGATGGAACCGGGCGTATTGAACTGATATGGTTTCAAGGTGTTTCATGGATCCAAAAAACGCTGACAGCGGGACAGCGGTACCTGGTATACGGAAAAGTCAGCTTTTTCAATGGCCAGCTTCAGATTTCCCACCCTGAAATGGAGGCGGTTACTGCACAAGTGAAAGACACCAGGAATTTTCTGGAGCCTGTTTATCCCAGCACTGAAAAGCTAAAGGCACGTGGACTTGGCGGAAGGCAGATAGCGAAACTTACACAAACTTTACTAACTGTTATCCAGGAACGAGACATAACGGAAAACCTGCCAGTGCCGGTAATGGCAACGTTGAAGCTTATGCCCCGGTACCGGGCTCTTTCGGCTATACATTTTCCCGCATCACCTGCATATTATGATGAAGCTGTTAAGAGATTGAAATTTGAGGAATTGTTTGTTGGGCAATTGCGGATGGGACTTATTAAACTTCAGCGCCATCGTTTTTCAAAAGGGGTTGTGTTTGAACAGGTCGGTGCACTGTTTAATACATTTTATGGAAACTTTCTGCCTTTTGAATTAACGGCTGCTCAGAAAAGAGTGATCAGAGAGATCCGAAAAGATTTGGGATCAGGGAAGCAGATGAACCGGCTGCTTCAGGGGGATGTGGGAAGCGGAAAAACTATTGTTGCACTGTTGTGTATGCTGCTTGCCGCAGATAATGGATTTCAGAGCTGCATTATGGCGCCTACCGAGATCCTGGCAAGGCAACATTTTCAAAACATCAGCAACCTGTTACGTGATTTGCCCGTAAATACAAGATTACTTACCGGTTCAGTTAAAAGTGCGGAAAGAAAAAAAATACTGCACGAATTGAAAGAAGGAACAGTTGATCTTCTGGTGGGAACGCATGCGGTTATTGAAGACACTGTAGAATTCAAAAACCTGGGGCTGGCGGTAGCTGATGAACAACACCGGTTTGGAGTTGCCCAGAGGGCTAAGTTGTGGACTAAAGCCATCATACCTCCGCACGTACTGGTGATGACAGCTACTCCGATCCCTCGTACGCTGGCCATGACTGCTTACGGTGATCTTGATTATAGTATTATAAATGAACTGCCCCCAAACCGTAAACCGATTCAGACAGTTCACCGTTATGATCATTTGCGGCCACAGGTCATGGACTTTATAAGAGGCGAGATCAGCAATGGAAGACAGACCTATATAATTTTCCCATTGATAGAAGAGTCTGAAAAACTGGATTATGAGAATCTTTTCAGGGGATATGAAAATATCAAGGCCTGGTTTCCGGAACCAAAATATTATGTGAGCATGGTTCATGGAAAACAACCAGTGGATGTACGCGACACGAACATGCAACGGTTCCGTGAGAATGATACTCAGATAATGGTAGCTACGACAGTGATAGAAGTGGGTGTAGATGTTCCAAATGCAAGTGTAATGGTAATTGAAAGTGCAGAGAAATTTGGTTTGTCGCAACTTCATCAGCTGCGAGGAAGAGTAGGAAGAGGTGCGGAAAAAAGTTTTTGCATTTTATTAACTGGCCCGAAATTGGGAAAAGAAGCAAGGGAGCGTCTTAAAACGATGGTTTCCACCAATGATGGTTTTAAAATTGCGGAGAAAGATCTTGAATTGAGAGGCCCTGGTGAAATTGAGGGAACCCGGCAAAGTGGTGCGTTAAATTTGAAACTAGCTGACCTTCTGCAGGATAAAGAATTACTTGAAACAGCCAGGAATCTGGCGATGGACCTTCTCGAAAAAGATCCCGATCTGTCATCAGCTGAAAATTTTTCAATACGGGAATATCTTCGGCTGTTATCCGGAAAAACGCCATGGAGCAAGATTTCGTAAGTTTCTTATAGCTACGAATCATGAAGATTTGCGTGACTTTAACATACTTATTTATTACATTGTAAAAAAGAAACTTTGATCCGAAGCAGCGTACTTTTCGCATGTTTTTTCATTGCTCTCCTACCCAGTTTATCAGCCCAAACCGGTCCGTCTACTTTTGAATTTATCGAGAATAAAGGACAGTGGGACCCTAAAGTCAAATTCAAAGGTGAGCTAGGGTCAGGAGGATTTTTTATCCGACAGACTGGCTTCACAGTCCTGCTTCATAATCCTGCTGACCTGCAGATTTTCAATTCGCATATTCATACAGAGAACAGTGATAAAAAAAACAAGAAGATCGATTACAGCAAGGATCTGTCAGGTCAGGTAAAAGATCATTCTCTTACCGGCAAAAAAAATATTGTCCACTCGCATGTATATGAAGTAGAATTTACAGGCTCAAATACAAACGCTGTAATTACCCCGTCAAAGCCGGTACAGTCGTACAATAATTATTTTATTGGAAATGATCGGTCGAAATGGGCGACTAATGTTAAATTATACCAGGCGGTAGAATATAAAAATATATATCCGAATATAGATCTGCGTTATTATTCTGAGAACAGCCAGTTAAAATATGATTTTATTGTACATCCGGGTGGGGATCCGTCAAAAATCGCGTTGAAATATACAGGAGCCGATAAATTATCAGTAAAAAATAATGAGTTAATTGTTAAAACAACCGCCGGTGATGTAAAGGAACTTTATCCTTACACTTTTCAGCCCGATAATGTAAAAGGAAGAAAAGAAGTCAACTGTAAATATGTTCTCACATCAGGTAATACAGTTCAGTTCAAGTTGGGAGAATATTCAAAGAATACTGTACTGGTGATTGATCCATCCCTGATATTCAGCTCGTTTACAGGAAGCCGCTCAGACCAATATGGATTCACTGCAACTCCTGGTCCTGATGGATCTTTATTCTCAGGAGGAATCGTTTTTGGTCCAAATTTTCCGGTAACACCTGGCGCGTTTCAAACAGTGTATGCTAATGGCCAGGGCCAGGACCGTGCCACCGACATTGGAATCATGAAGTTCAGCCCGAATGGTTCACAACGTATTTATGCGACTTATATCGGCGGTGACCATAATGAGTACCCACATAGTCTTTTCAGCGACCCTCAGGGTAATCTAGTAGTGATGGGAAGATCTTATTCCGATGATTACCCGGGTAAAAGAGAAGGGCCGGCAGGTGCGCATTCGTGTGATATCGTCGTAACAAAACTGAATGCAACAGGTAGTGCCCTGATAGGTTCGCTTATTATAGGGGGAACCGGCCTGGATGGTGTAAATATTGAAGACATACAGCAAACAGGAAATTACAAAAACCATACAACGCTGATCAGGAATTATGGAGATGATTCAAGAAGCGAAGTGATACTGGATGGTGCCAGCAATATATATGTAGCCGGACAAACTCAATCTGCAAATTTCCCTATCCGGGGCGGAGGTTTTCAATCTGCTTATGGTGGCCGCCAGGATGGAGTTGTAATGAAGATAGATCCAACCTGTAATAATATTATATGGAGCTCGTACCTCGGTGGCGCAGGAGATGATGGTGCCTTTGTAATTGATATTAATCCTCTTACAGGAAACTTATATGTTGGAGGTGCTACCACTACAGGTTTGAATGCACCCGAAGCATTTCCTGGCATAGGAGCAGGCCCTATGGGCGGTTCATATAACGGTGGGCAGACTGATGGTTTCGTAAGTATGATCAGCAACAATGGAAGTACTTTACTTAAATCCATCTACATGGGAACGTCCAATGTAGATGTGATCTATGGTCTAAAATTCGATCTAAAAGGTTTTCCCTATGTAATGGGTGTATCGAGAGGTGGTGGCTGGCCGGTAATTAATGCTATCTATTCTAATGCTGGTTCTTCGCAATTCATATCAAAGCTTTCACAGGACCTTACGACATTTGAATATTCAACCGTATTTGGCAGCGGAAGTGCTAAACCAAATATGTCACCCGTTGCATTTCTGGTAGATCAGTGCGAAAATGTATATATCTCTGGCTGGGGAGGATGGATAAAGCAATCGCAGAATGCTTCTGACCCATTTGATCAGGAGGGTGTTAAGGGTATGCCGGTGACAGCCGACGCCATTCAGGCAAAAACTGATAACGAAGATTTCTACTTCACAGTTATTCAGAAAAATGCATCGAGACTTTTGTATGGAACTTTTTTCGGGCAGACAAACGGCGATTACGGCGAACACGTGGATGGTGGTACGAGCCGTTACGACCAGCGTGGTGTAATCTACCAGGCAATTTGTGCTAACTGTGGAGGCGGTGCTGTTTTTCCTACAACACCCGGTGTTGTAGGACCGGTGAATGGAGCTCTTCCAGAAAAGGGATGCAATCTCGCAGCAGTTAAAATTGCCTTCAATTTTGCGGGAGTGGCTTCAGGGCCCCGACCTACTGTTAATGGGCTCCGTGACTCTCTCGGCTGTGCACCTTTTACTGTATCACTTCAGGATACTGTACGCAATGCGGTAAGTTATATATGGTCGTTCGGCGATGGATCTCCAGATTCAGCAACCACAAATTTTGAGGTACTTCATACTTATTCAGATGTAGGTTCATACACTGTAAGACTGATTGCAATAGACACAAACTCATGTAACGAAAGGGATACTGCATTCACAACTGTTACTGTCAGCTCAAAACGAGCGAACCTCTCGTTTAACTTTGATAAGCTGGCACCTTGCGAAGCGCTGAATTACCGGTTCGATAATACTTCAACAGTTAGTGCCGGAGCTCCGAATTTTAAAGATTCAAGTTTTGTATGGGACTTTGGCGATGGAAGCGTGCCTGTATATGCCGGCACCGGTGCTATCACCAGATCTTTTGCACAGCCGGGAACTTATAATGTGAAACTATACCTGGTTGACATGAATTATTGTAATTCACCGGATTCCCTGGTACAACAGGTTTTCGTGAATCCACTGGTAGAAGCAAGGTTTGAAACACCACTTACAGGCTGTGCACCTTACGACGCATTATTTACGAATACTTCTTTGGCAGGACAAACTTTTGATTGGAATTTCGGTGACGGATCGCCGGTTTCACATGATGTTAATCCGGTACATACCTATATCGATCCGGGAACATATACTATCAAACTCACTGCTTTTGATCCTGGAACCTGTAATCTGGTTGACGACACATCGATTACGATCACAGTATCCAACAGGCCAACAGCTGAATTTTCGTTTACCCCGGTGGTGCCTGTTCAGAACAAACCGAATATTTTTTCTAACCTGTCAACAGGTGGGGTAAAATATAAATGGCTTTTCGGTGATGGTGACTCAACAGTGAAATCCACAAAAGACACCGTGCTTCATCAGTATAATGCAACAGGAACTTATAATGCGTGCCTGGTTACATATAATGAGTTTGATTGTACCGACACTGCCTGTCACGAAGTGCAGGCCGACATATTACCATTGCTCGATGTTCCTAATGCATTTACACCTGGTAGATTCGGCAGAAACTCAATTATAAAAGTAGAAGGATTTGGAATAGGTCGTATGACCTGGAGAATTTATAACCGGTGGGGTAAAGTAGTATTTGAAACAAATGACCGCAAGATCGGTTGGGATGGAACGCTTAGAGGCCAGCCACAACCGGTAGACGTTTACCAATATACTCTTGATGTACAATTTACTGATGGTACTACTAAGCGAAAAACCGGCGACATTACATTAATAAGATAAGTGTAAAGGAGAAAAGTTTATGTTCAGAACTTTAATGATGCTGATGGTAGCAGGCCTTACTACAATTGCTGGAAATGCACAGGATCTTCATTTTTCGCAATGGTATAATTCACCACTAACTACTAACCCCGCAAATACCGGTTTTATTCCGGACGCAGATTATCGTCTCGGCGCAAATTACAGGAACCAATGGTCGAGTATTATGAGCATCCCTTATAAAACGATGAGCATCTGGGGCGATGTGCAATTACTGCGTGACCGCATAGAATCCGGATGGCTTGGTGTTGGAGGAGCAATATTAAGAGATGTTGCAGGATCTGGTTCACTTACTTCAACAAAAGTATTCGGATCTGTTGCTTATCACCAGATGATCAGTGATGCACATCTTCTTTCTGCAGGTTTCAATGTGGGTTGGGCCAATAAAAGAATCAATTCCGCAGACCTCAAATTTCCCGATCAGTTTGACGGTCAGTTCTTCGACTCAAAAGTACCTACCAGTGTAGTGCTCGACAATCCTAACATAAATTATTTCGATGTTCAGGCAGGATTGAATTATGCTTTCTTTCCCAACGAATTTCTATATTTCAATGGTGGTGTATCGGTTGCACATCTTAACCGTGCAAGGGAATCATTCTTTGATACGGACATAAACAGCACAGAAAGCAGAATCCCGATGCGTTACACCGCATTTGCAAATGCCAGTTATAAATTGAATGATGATGTTATCATCAATCCAATGGCGTATTACACCAGGCAGGCAAATGCTTCTGAACTGGTTGGTGGTGGAAATATTCAGTATAATTTATCGGGCGATGGAGAATCACAACTGATCGGCGGTCTTTATCTCAGGCCCGGAGATGCAGTAATACCCATGGTAGGCTTTAAGTGGCAAAATCTCCGGCTGATGTTCAGTTATGATGCTACTACTTCATCACTGAAAGATTATAACAACGGAAGAGGAGCTTATGAATTTGCGATTATTCATAACGGATTTTTCAATGAATACAATGGCGACAGAAGACAATCATTCTGTCCTACTTTTTAACTACTACATTGATCATCTGCCGTGGCTTGTAAATAATTCTTTCGAATGAATTTCCTTCGATCCATTTCTGTACAACAGAATTTTCGAGTACTAACTTTTTAAGATCTTCTTCGGTAATATTCAAATCGATAATGATTTCCGTACGCTTCTTGCCATTTACTGAAACCGGGTAAGTGAATGTTGATTCAACAAGATATTCCTGCCTGAACTCAGGAAATGGTGCTTCGATTATTGAAGTCTGATTCCCTAAAACATGCCACAGTTCCTCTGTAACATGCGGCGCATACGGATGAAGTAAAATCAATAACGGTGCAAGTATTTCGTTTTTGTGGCATTTAATATCGGTTAATTCGTTCACGGCGATCATAAATGCACTCACACCCGTGTTGAAAGAAAACCGTTCATTATCATCATGGATCTTTTTAATAGCCTTATGCAAGATCTTTAATTCATCTGCCGATGGCTTTTCACTGACCCAAACCTTACCTTTTGCTTCATCGAAAAACAGGCGCCATAATTTCTTAATGAACCTGTGTACGCCTTCAATACCTTTTGTATCCCAGGGCTTACTCATTTCAATAGGACCAAGGAACATTTCGTACATACGGAAAGTATCGGCGCCATATTTTTCAACCAGGTCATCCGGATTTACAGTGTTGTACTTGCTCTTGCTCATTTTCTCGACCTCGGTTCCTGTAATATATTTTCCTTCTTCAAGAATAAATTCAGCATCATTGAATTCATCTCTCCATTTTCTGAAAGCGCCTATATTCAGCTCAGTACCGTCTACAATGTTTACATCAACATGAATCGCGTCTGTTTGATATTCACTTTTCAATCCGTTAGAAACAAATTTATTTGAGCCATGTATCCTGTATACAAACCTGCTCGATCCCTGGATCATCCCCTGGTTTACCAGTTTTTTAAAAGGCTCGTCAAACCCGATGTATCCAAGATCATAAAGTACTTTAGTCCACATCCTGCTATACAGCAAATGACCTACGGCATGTTCTGTGCCACCGATATACAGATCAACCTGGTTCCAGTAATCAGATACTTTTCGGTTGCAGAATTCATTTTCGTTATGCGGATCCATGAACCGGAGGAAATACCAGCTGCTGCCAGCATAACCGGGCATTGTATTCGTTTCAAGGTTGCCATCCGTCCATTCGGCAATGTTCGCCAGCGGACCTTCGCCATTTGGTCCGGGACCATAAGAATCTACTTTAGGTAACTCAACAGGAAGCAGCCTTTCATCTAATGGAACGGCAATGCCATCTATCCATCTCACGGGGAATGGTTCACCCCAGTAACGCTGACGGCTAAACGCAGCATCATGTATCCTGAAATTCACTTTTCTTACACCTATCCCCTCTTTTTCTATCTTCTGAATAACAATATCTATAGCATCCGACATTTTGATACCATTCAAAAAATCACTGTTTTCAAGCAGTGCATCTTTTGTTGGATTAGCTTCTGATCCATTATAACGATTGCCTATAATATTTGTTATCGGAATATTGAAATTCGTGGCAAACTTATGATCACGTTCATCTCCGCACGGAACCGCCATGATGGCGCCGGTACCATAACCGGCTAATACATATTCTGAGATCCAGATGGGAATGGGTTTTTGATCGAACGGATTCAATGCATAGGCACCTGTAAAAACTCCGCTGATTTTTTTTTCGGCCATGCGTTCACGTTCACTGCGGCTTTGTACATAGTCTATATATTCCAGTACGGCTACTTCCTGTTCACGTGTTCTGATTTGTGCTACAAGTTCGTGCTCGGGAGCAATCACCATAAAGTCTACTCCGAATATGGTATCAGGCCTGGTAGTATATACCCTTAGTTTCAGCTCTTCTTTATCTTTTATCCTGAAATCTATTTCTGCGCCTGAAGATTTGCCGATCCAGTTGGTTTGCATATCCTTCATTGCTTCGCTGAACTCTATCCTTGTCAATCCTTCCAGCAGCCTGTCGGAATATTCGGTGATGCGCAGG